>NZ_NPDS01000007.1 GCF_002811925.1 Leptospira barantonii | reverse complement strand
CCCAAGTCCGAGACCGGTTCCTTCTCCCTGATCCTTTGTGGTAAAAAAGGGATCCCAAATCCGATCTTGAATTCTAATCCCGGTAAAACCGTATTCCGTGTGGAATTGCCGATCGATCCGGAAAAAATCGCGTCTACAAATACTCAAGACTAGATCATGCCTCGAACATCCAAAATCCAACAAAGACCGCATAACGTAAAAAAGAAGGAAGACAACTCCGAAATCTCCTTCTTTAAAAACGTCTACACACTCGTTAAAAAAGTTCCGAGAGGAAAGGTTACTTCGTACGGAAGAATCGCCGCGCTTCTCGGAAAACCCAGAGCCGCGCGCGCGGTAGGTTACGCGTTAAACGCTCTTTCCAAAGATCAGGAACAAAAAGTTCCTTGGCAAAGAGTGATCAACAGTCAGGGGAAAATTTCCTTCCGCGGAGATACCGGCCGATCCATTCTTCAAAAAAAAATACTCGAAGACGAAGGAATCAAATTCAATTCGGCGGAAACGATAGACTTGAAAATATTCGGATGGCCCGATACGATATCGGATAAGGTTCCCCGCAAAAAAAGAAGATAAGAATTCTTATCTCCGATCGAATCAATCTCCTTTGGTAAAACGTTATGACTGAAAAAATAAAACCGGTTACTCTTACAATCGCAGGCTCAGACTCGGGCGGGGGCGCGGGAATTCAAGCCGACTTAAAAACATTTACCGCTTTAGGTACTTTCGGAACCTCTGCGATCACTTGTTTGACTTCCCAAAATCCATCCGGCGTTACCGGAATCTTAGAAGTCGACGCCGAATTTTTAGAAAAACAAATTTTAGCCGTTCTCGATTATTTTCCGGTTCAAGCGATCAAAACGGGAATGTTGTTTTCTACGGCGATCATCGAAAAGACGAGTTCGCTTTTATCCGCTCGAAAAAAATCGGAAAAAACATTTTCACTCGTGATCGATCCCGTTATGGTTGCGACAAGCGGAGCAAAACTTTTACAAGACTCGGCGATCGAAGCGTTGTTGTTTAAGCTGATTCCGATCGCGGATTTGATCACTCCCAATTTGGACGAAGCGGAAATTCTTTCCGGAAAAAAAATCGGAAAGGCTGATGAAATGCCCGATCTCGCAAAAGAAATATTCGAAAAATTTAAAGTTCCCGTTTTATTAAAAGGCGGTCATTTGCAGAACGAAAAGATCGCGCTCGACATTCTTTACGACGGAAAGGCTTTGTATAAATTCGAAAAACCGTTCGTAAGCGGATTCTATCCACACGGAACGGGTTGTACGTATTCCTCGGCGATTACTTCTTATCTGGCTCTGGGAGAATCACTTCCAAAAGCCGTATTACACGCAAAAGAATATCTTCACGCGGCGATCGAACAAGCCTACACGGCCGGAAAAGACAAAACCTTAAATCATACTCCGAAATTTTGAACGGGAGAATTTCCCGTTTTCATTTCTTGTCGCTTAACAATTCTTCGTTTACGAGACGTTCTAAAATCGTAAGGGGTAAGGAGCCGCTATCCAAAACGACCGAGTGAAATTTCCGAATATCGAATTTGTCTTTTTGTTTTTCCCGAACCTTTTCTCTCATTTCGAGAATCTTCAACATACCGAGTTTATAAGAACAAGCCTGTCCCGGATAAACGATATATCTTTCAATTTCCGAGGTGACATCCTTCGGCGCCATTCCGGTATTCTGCATCATATAAGAAATCGCTTGTTCCCTGCTCCACCGTTTGTAATGCAAACCCGTATCGACCACAAGACGAACTGCGCGAAAAAGCTCCGCTTGAAGTCTTCCCAGATCCGAGTAAGGATCTTGAAAGAATGCGTAATCCTTCGCCAAACGTTCCGAATATAAGGCCCAGCCTTCTACGTACGCCGTAAACGTGATCGTATTTCTAAATCGAGGCAAACCCTTGAGTTCCTGCATGATCGCGATCTGGAGATGATGACCCGGAATCGCTTCGTGATACGTTAGTGTAAACATACCGAATTTCGGAATCTCCTTCGTGTCGCGAAGATTGGCGTAAAAAATTCCCGGTCTTGAACCGTCTAACGCGGGTTCGTCGTAATACGCACCCGGTGCCGTCTTTTCCTTAAAGACCGGAATTCTCTCCACTTCCACCTTACTTTCCGGCATTCTTAAAAAAAGAGGTTTTGTTTTGTCTTCCGAGTCCTTTAGAATTCTTTTATATTCTTCGAGGGCTTGAAGTTTTCCTTCTTCCGTATCCGGAAATAAAAAGCGAGGATCTTTTCGAAGTTCGGCCATCGCGAGCGGAATCGGTTGATTCTTCCCTACACTTTTCAGAATGTTTTTCATCTCGTTTTGAATCCGTGCAACCTCGGACAAACCGATCTTATGAATTTCTTCCGCGGACAATTCGGTCGTCGTATGTTTTTTCAATTCCTGAGAATAATACAAATCACCGTCCGGTAGTTTCCAAACACCAGCTTTTGAATCCGAATGTTTTTTTTGTTCCAAAAAGAGATTTAGCAATTTTGAATATGCAGGAAAGATCCCGGACTCGATCGATTGTTCGACTCGGGCCAGATAACGATTTTTGGAATCCGAAGAAATCGAATCCAACTTTCCGATCTTCCTTTCGAAAGCGGCGTACAAAATATTTTGTTTGGCCGGAACTTCGACAAATCCCTTTACCTCTGAGATCAATCGATCCAAAATAAAGTCGGGAGGAAGAATTCCATTCTTATCCCTATATAAAATTCCTTCAATAAGCTGATCGATTTTTTTGGGAACGGCCTCGAGTCTTGTGACGTAATCTTCAACGTCTTGTGATGAAGAAATCGGGTGTTGAGTCGCTAAAAAAGTGGGGAGTTGACTTTGCACTCCGAACAACTGATTGGCCGGATAATCGTGGAATAAAAATCGTTCTCCGGAAACCTTCAAACGATAAGACCATTCTAAAATTTCAAAAGATAAAAGATCCTGTCCGGACAATCCTTCCTTTCCATAAGACAAAAGAGTTTTTAGATTCTCTTTCGTTTTTCCCAAATCCCGTTTTTGTTTTTCTATGGAAATGTCGGTCAGCTTTTTTTGATAACCCGTAAATCCGAATCGATTGAGTATTCCGAGCGAAGTAAGATATTCCGGATCGTCCAAAACGGATTCCCAGAACATCTTTTCATAAAATAAACCGAGAGTGAGAGGTTTAAAAAAGATCGTGTGTAACAAAAGGGAGAAAGTTAAGGAGAACAGGACCAAGATCCCCAAAAGAATCTTTTTAAAAAGGGAAGAGTTCGACATAGTGGGACAAAATATGAAAGGATCGAGAAGATGAAAATTCTAATTTTGAAAAAGAGGAATCGGAATCGAAAATTTAAGAAGGGATCTGAATCGAGATTACGGTCAAATCGTCCTGAAAGTTATTTCCATCCGTAAAAACGCGCAGATCGTCCAAAATTAAATCCACGATTTCGCGGGCGTTCTTTAAGACGTTTTGCTTCAATAGATCGTGAAGCCGGTCCTCGCCGTAAAATTCTTTCCTGCTATTGAGTTCCTCGAATAAACCGTCCGAAAACAAAAAGATACGATCGCCCCGTAAAAGTTTTAAGATCTTATCCTTGTAAATGGACGCGGGAGAAAGCCCGATCATTCTCTCCGTTTTTTGAAGAGTATGAAACTCGGAATCGTGAAGCAGAACCTGTTCCGGATGACCCGCGGAAGAATACCGCAAAACCCCTTTGTTCAGATCCAGATCGACGAGTATACAAGTATAAAAAAGATTCAAGGATTTGAATTTGGAAATGAAATCTGTATTCAAAATTTCTAATATTTCTCCGGGACGTTTTTCGCTTTGTTTTACGAATTCGTAGGCGACCTTGATCGCCATCGTAATCAAAGCTCCTTGAACCCCGTGCCCCGTCGCGTCCGCCAAAAACAATCGATACGTTCCGAAACCGGTTCGAGTTATATCGAAAAAATCGCCGCCGACTTCGTCCTTGGGAATGTATTCGGCTCGAATTTCCAACTCGGAATATTCTTCGTAACCCGATGGGAGCATACTCTTCTGAATTCTTTTGGCGGTGGATAAATCCTTTTTAATGATATGAAAGGATTTGTTCAATTGAGCCATCAGCTCTTCGATCGTCTTTCTTTCCTCCGAAAGTTTTCGTTTGTCCTTTCTAGATTCTCTCAAAAGTTTTTGAACGGTCGCCGTTTGCGTTTTTAAAAATCCCGAAGTTACGCTCATCCAATAAAAATAAAGAAGAACGGAGAATACAAAAACTATAAAAAATATGACTAGGGTTTTATCGGAAAGGCGAATCGGTGAAGTTCCCGCGATTCCGGTAAAGTAAAAGACGAATAACGCGAACGCATAGATCAAGGCTCCGAAGATGAAATATCTTCTTTCCATAACTCCGAAGGAAGCGAGATAACCCGCGTAAAGAGTCGTAATCATAACGACTAAAAAATCGGGAACCTGAACGGTTAACCAAGCGTTGCAAAGTAACATCGGAACATACCAGAAATAAAAGGAAAACTTCATCCATTTTTGAAGATTCCATTTTCCCCTCGCCAACTGATAGTTGAGAGGAATCGCAGTAGAGATATTGAGAACGACAAGGAGTGAAAGTTCGAGATAGGAGACTTTCTCCAGACCTTCCGTGCCGAAAAATTTTAGGATCGAAAACAGAATCGATACGAACGCGCCGCCGAGAATCCAGTTGAGCGTAACCGGAAGCCGAAAGGTTCTTTTTAGATTTGAGAAATTCATAAATTTCTAAACTAAGGGAACGATGACTAAAGAAATAAAGGAAATCAACAAGGTCCAAATGCTCGCAGAGGAAAGGGAGAACCAAAGAGAATTCTGCCATTGAATCAACGGAGTTGCAACGAACAAAATCATCCCCAAATAAGAAAGATACGGAGAACGGTTATAAAGATGTTTCTGCCATTCGATAAAACCTTCTTTAAAGTCCTTCACATCCCCGTGAAATTTCAGATCCAGGATCAATTCTCCGATCCAACCCGAAATCGAAAAGATCAAGGTCCATAAGAAGAATAAGATCGGAACCGATACCGGAAATTTACCGAGCCAAAGAAAGATATACGCGACGGAAAACAATAAACCGAAAACGGGAAGAGACGGATAAAGAATCTTGGTTCTGAGAAATTTGCTTTCGGATAAGAAACGAAAAAAGGGAATCGAACCCCGAGATTGAAACGATCCGCAGAATACGCACTGAACGGACTCCGCTAAGATATGCGTGCCGCAGTTCCTGCAGAATCGTTTCTCTGTCTCCATCTTCGACGATAAACTATCAGCTTTGGCTAATCAGCTGATTGATCAGTTGACGGAGAAAATCCACATCCGGCGTTCCGCTCTTTGGAAGAGGTTTGTTATTGATGAACAAAGTCGGAGTGGAATTGATCTTGAGCTTATCCGCTTCGTCCACTTCACGACTAATCTGATCGCGGATCTTCGGTGAACTCATACAAGAACGGAATTGATCCATCTTCAGACCGTTCTTCTCCGCAAGACGACTTACTGTCACCGCAGTGTGCATAACACCCGCTTCGTTGTCGTCGTAAAGTCCGGTATAAACCGGATAGAATTTATTCTGTTGATTCGCACAAAGCGCGGCGCTCGCCGCTACACAAGAACTCGCTTCGGGAGATTTTCTTCCCACGAGGCGATTGCAATTTCCATCCAAAGGAAAATTCTTATAAGCGACCTTGATGATCCCGTCGTATTCGCTTAAGAAAGATTTCAAAATCTTACTCGTATGCATACAATGACCACAGTTGAAGTCCGCGTATTTTACGATCGTGATCGGAGCGTTCGGATCGCCTACAACGGGAACGTCTTTTAGATCGATTTGAACCGTTGGAGTCGTCGCAAATTCCTTCAATTGTTCAGGAATGGATTTTTCTCCGTTCGCCGCGCCGGAAACAAGTCTTGCGCCGCCCGTTGAAATTCTTCCACCATAAAGTCCTAATACGAAAAAGGAAAGAACCACGATCAGAAGATTCAATACTTGTCCGTTTAGAGAACTTTGAACCGCCTTGATCGATTTATCGGAAAGGGATTTAAAATCGATAAAATTTACCGCGATCAACGCGATCGTTACAACGTAAGTCGCCGCGCAAAGACCGCATAACGCCTTGATGACTCCCACGGAAATGAAGAACAATCCGAGGTCCGCGGCCAAGCCGAGAACTAAAACATAAAAAGCTAATCTAAGATTCTTCTCCGCAGTTTCCTTTTTGATTTCGGATTGAACAAAAAGAAAACCGATAAAACCGTAAAAAACGAAACCGAACAATGCGATCGGAAGATCGCCCAAACCGGGAACGTTTCGAATCGCGGAATACGCGCTCTCCGAAACCTTATCACAGGAACCGGATTCGCTCAGAGCGTTGCAAAGAGATTCACCGATCGAACTCGGATCGCCGTAATATTTTTGAATGAGTAAGAAAGAAAGAATCAGCCCCAAAGCGGAAAGAACGATCGATATTTTATTTTTAGACAATTGGTTCATGAATATCCCCGATCCTGTGAGATCGATTTACCTTTATGTATGGTTCCTTTTCAAATGAAAAGAAAAATCTAATTCTATTTTCGGTTTCCTCAGATGGAAGAGATCGCTTCCGCTAGATCCAGTTTCCCTTCGTACAACGCCTTGCCCGTAATCACACCGTAGAGCGGGATTTTGGTTTTGAGAGAGGAAAGATCCATCAGATCCTTTAAGGAGGAGATCCCGCCGGAAGCGATGACTTGAAACGGATAAAAATTTAGAATTTCTTCGTAAGCGTTCAGGTTCGGACCTGCGAGTGTACCGTCCTGAGCGATGTCCGTAAAAACTACGTGAGAGATTCCCGCCTTTGCAAGACGTTCCATCAGATCCCGATAATGAACGCCGGAATCCTTTTCCCATCCCGCGATCTTTACGATCCCGTCTCTCGCGTCTACGGCAACGACCACTCTTTCTTTTCCGTATTGATCCAACGCGAATTTCAGAAGATCCGGATCGGTTACCGCGGCCGTCCCGAGAATGAATCGATCGATTCCGATCTTATCATAATAAGCCAACTTTTCCTTGTCGCGAATTCCTCCGCCTAACTGCACTTTGAGGGAAGTCGTTTCTCTGATCTTAAGAATGGAATGTTCGTTGACTCCGAGCTGATTTCTCGCTCCGTTCAGATCGACAAGATGAAGCAGGTTCGCTCCATTCTTCGCAAAACCTTCCGCAAGTTTCCAGGGTTCGGAAGAATAGATTTTCTTTTCTTCGTAGTTTCCCTTAAACAAACGAACTGCACAATTATCCAATAAATCTATAGCTGGAATGATGATCATACGGAATGAATGAAATTCTCCAAAAGTTTTAGTCCATGTGTATGCGATTTTTCGGGATGGAACTGAGTCCCGAAAATATTATTTTTTTCCACGACTGCGGGAAATCTTTCCTGATAGTAATCGCAAAGTCCGGTGATCGCGTTTCCTTCCGCATCGGTCGGTCTGAAAGAATGGATAAAGTAAAAGAAGGATTGATCCGGAATTCCTTTTAACAAAATGCTTTTATCCTTTTTGCGGATTTGAAGGCGATTCCATCCGATATGAGGAACCTTAAAATCCTTTCCGTGGAATTTTTTGATTTTTCCTTTGATATAGCCTAGACCTTCGATCTGTTCTTTTTTCGTGCCTTGAGCGATCTCTTCGGACGATTCGAAAAGAATTTGAAAGCCGATACAAATTCCGAAAAGAGGTTTTCCGGACTTTACGAATTTATCGATCGTTTCCCGAAGACCGGTGGAATTCAAATTCTCCATCGCCTTATCGAAATGACCGTCGCCCGGCAATATTAGAGCTTTTGAATTTTCGATTTTCGTTTTATCGTTCGTAAAAACGAAATCCTTCGTATAAAGTGATACCGCCTTGATACAGGAATGAATGTTTCCCATTCCGTAATCGAGAATGGCTATCACTCCAAAACTCCTTTTGTCGAAGGAATCGCTCCTGCCGCCGCGGAATCTTGAGCAATCGCCATTCTTAATGCTTTGCCCAAGGCTTTGAAAATCGATTCATGAATATGATGTCTGTTGTCTCCGTAGTGAACGACCACGTGAAGATTCATCTTTGCGTTCAACGCAAGCTTCTGTAAAAATTCCAAAGAAAGTTCGGCGTCGTAAATTCCGAACTTACCGGTAAGTTCAGGGCCGGTGTATTTGAAAAAATATCTTCCACCGAGATCGACAGCAACCGTAGTCAAGACCTCGTCCATCGTAAGAGTAAAATGTCCGTATCTAAAAATTCCGGCCTTATCTCCGAGCTGTTTGTGGATTGTGTTTCCCATCAAGATGGCCGTGTCTTCCACCGAGTGATGACAATCGATTTCGATATCTCCTCTTAACCACAGATTCAAATCGATCAATCCGTGTTTGGAGATATGTGAAAGCATGTGCTCGAAAAAAGGAATCTCGGTATCGAATTGATACTTGCCGGTTCCGCGGAGATTCATCTCCAACTTGATCTCTGTTTCGGAGGTTTTTCTTTCTGCTTTCATTCTAACTGGATCATAGAATCCGATCGACCTCCGTGTCAATGAATTCCAAAATAATGGATGACGGAAAACCCGAACCTAACGAGATTGTAAGAGCAGTTTCTCACTGCATTCCACCTCGCCGAAGTGGCGGAATTGGTAGACGCACTGGCTTCAGGTGCCAGCGATCGCAAGGTCGTGGGGGTTCGAGTCCCTTCTTCGGCAGAATAATCATCACAACAAAACACGGACTCGAAGCGAGAACTTGAAAGCGTTTTGAGCTTTCGCAAAAAGCGAAAAACGCGACCGAAGCACAGGAAGTGCTGAGGCAAGTTCGAGACGTCGTGGAGCTTAAATCGCTACGATGGCGATTTGCGTAACGACGAGTCCCTTCTTCGGCAAAATTAAACATTAAAAACTTAACATGGACTCTAAGCCTTTGAGCGAACGCGTCTTGAGCTTATGTTGCAACCCATAGGGAGCAACATACTGAGTTTTACTAAGCGAACTTCGATTTTAGTTCAGCGAATTCTCAAAAATCTAAACGGAACAATTCATTTTTGATGGAATACTTTTCTTGAATTTATCCAATCAAATCTATAAATGGAGTCAAATCGTCTAAACGGCGGAGATTGGAATTGATTTCAAAAAAAACAATCAAACCGAAGAAAGTTATCAATAGCGAATCCGGGAAAGATCCGTCTCTTCTCAATCCTAGAAAAGAACCTTCTCAAAAAAGATCGATCGATCGGGTTCAGAAGATATTAGACGTAGTCGCCGTACTTCTAGAAAAAAACGGAGCCGAAGCGATCACCACCAATATGATCGCGTTGGAAGCGGAAATTCCGATCGGATCCTTATACCAATACTTTCCGAACAAACATGCGGTCTTAAACGCCGTCGGACAAAGACATTTGGAAAGAGTGAACCTGATGCTCTCCGCAATTTTTCAGTCGGACTTATCCGGAAAAACCTGGGAGGATTTGATCGACTCCGTGATCGATTCTTTCGCGAACTTTTATCTTACCGAACCCGGCTTCGCTCCGCTTTGGTCTTCTATGAAACAGGATCCCGAACTGATCGAAATCGATCGTGAGAATAATTTGAAAATCTCTCAAAATGTTTCGATGATTCTTTCTCAATTTAACGTGGATCCGGTCGAAAATAAAATTATCTCAAGAATTATCGTGGAAGTAACGGATGCGATTCTTAACCGTTGGATTCGCGAGCAAAAAGATAAGGAATTCTCCGATCGAATGATCATCGAGTTGAAGATCATTCTTAAATCCTATCTGATTCGATATTTTCCCGGAGGACAAGAAGCGCTTTGATTCGGATTCTTCTTTTTGAATTTCCCCTAACCACCTTTTTCGTTTTTTTGATGATTGCGACTTTCTTTCTCGCAAACATCTTTCTTCCCGAACATGTGATTCGTCATTATTTTCTAAATCATCCCGGAAAGTTCGATCCGGTTTCCTGGATCGGTGCGGTATTCTATCACGGAAGTCTAATACACTTATTCGGAAATATGTTTTATCTTTTTTTTCTGGGTAGAGCGGTAGAATACAAAGCGGGAAAAGGAAGATGGCTTTTATTCTTTTTTATGGCCGCGTTGATTTCGACTTTGTTGGACTCGTTTATACGAGGAGTAATTCTTCACGATTCGACTCCGGTGGTCGGCGCGTCGGGAGCGATCTCCGGAATCGCGGCCGTTGCGGCTTTGCTTTCTCCATTCTCCCTTCGTTTTAATCAGAAGAACATTCCATTCCCCGTTTTCCTCGTGGCTTGGATCATGGTTTATTCCGATATCACGAACGTCTTCACCGAAGACGGGGTCGCACGTTGGGCGCATTTGGGAGGATTTATCTCCGTAATATTCGCGGCTTATTTTTTGAAACCGACGGAACGCAAACAACTTCACTCCGGTTTTATTCTCAACTTGATCTTTATCGTTTTGACTTTGATCCTCGCGTTCTTTTATACGAATCGTTGATCCTTCCGAAGATAAAAATGATTGTCAGCCCGTAAAAAGTATAAGCCCCTGTAGGAAACTCGGAGAACGAATCATCCTTGAGCAAACACGGCTTTTTTCAAATTACTCAAAAACTTTTCTTGAGAAAAGGGGACGAACTTCTAATTCTCAGAGACCGTAAATCCGGTTTAGGCGATCTTCCCGGCGGAAGAATGAACGAGGACGAATTCTTCGAAGACTGGAAACTCAGCATGGAACGGGAAATCGAGGAAGAATTGGGCCCGAACGTTCAAGTCAAAATTTCTCCGAAACCGTTGTTCGTTCACAAACACAGAGTGAACGAAGGAAATTTTCCCTGTATCATCATCGCATATCACGCCGATTTTATCGGAGGTGAGATCGTTCTTTCCGACGAACACGATTACATCGCCTGGGAAAACGTTCATTCCTATCGCCCGAGTCCTTTGTTTACGGAATACATGCTCGACGCGATCAATCTGTATCTTAAGGAATATGCCTCTTTAGTGCATTAGAAAAAAAGAATATGACTCCATTCTGGAAAAACGCAATCGCATCCCTAATTTTGATTCCGATATTTTTCGGGATCGCTTATATCTTTTCGGGAAAGGGAATTTCCTCCGAACAATACAACGCGCTTTCCCAAAAAGAATATCAGATTCTCAGCAACGGGTTTGATCGAAACGCGGGAAACGTTCTGGTGATTCAACCCGAATGGAAACTCGAAGACTTTTCTTCGGAAGAAAGATTCTTAAAGTCCCTGGAAACCCCGCTCAAACAAGCAAAACAAAAAGGTCTTTTAAAAAAGAATACCTTGGTGGTGTTCCCCGTTCATACGGGAAGTTTTTTGTATTTTTTAAATTCCCGGAAGGAAATTTTTAAACAGAATACGATCGAAGAAGCCTTTCAATTTATTAAATTAGAAATTCTTTATAGAGGTGTAATCGATTCGATCACCGGTAAAAAAACGGACTTATACGCGGATACCGCTTCGACGTATTTAAGAATTTTTTCCAATTTATCCAGAACATACGGCGTTTATATTCTACCGGGTTCGATTTTGATCCAAAACCCCGTGGTCGATTCCGAAAATTCGGATCGATTCTCTTGGAGAGAAGTCGTTTATATCTTCGATCCGAGTAAACCGATTTCTCCGAAGGATTTTGTTCTGGATCGAACCCCGACTTCAATTTGGAAAAAGAATTTGATCGCGCTGAAATCACCGAACTCGGAAACAAACGCGTCTAACGCGATCGAGGAAAAAACATTGGCAACTTTCCAATTTCCGTTTGCGCGGTTCGGAATTTTTTATCTCGAAGAATTCAAAAACGCCGAGTTTCAGGAAAAGGTAAAGAAAACTTTCGTATCAAGATTGATCGCGATCGGGGAAGATTCTTCCGAAACTCAACTGAAGGAATGGGCGACAAAGTCCAATATCGAATCCACGATTCGTACGGTTCCTTCCGGATCTTTATTGGATCAAAATTACGGAGGAGGAAGTTTTATCAAAACCAGATACGGCGCTCCAACTCCGGGTGTGAACAGTAGAGAACCGTTGATCTTAAACTTATTCTTATAAAAGCGCGAACGAACTCCCGCTTATTTACTACGAACTTCTTCGTAAAGTTTCCAGACGCTCCAATCTTCCGGTTGAAAGTCCAGTTTGCTAAGAAGCAAATGACCCGGCTCGGTCTCACAAACGATTCGGTCGTCACCGGATAAAAATGCGCGCTCGCAAAGAATCGGAAGATTCTGACTTTTTTTAGCCGGTCCCCAAAGATGAACCTTGCCCGAGTAACCGGATAGGAATTCATTCTTCTTGGAAAGTTTCCAAGGTGTGATTTCTTTCCGACTCACGGTAAAAAGTTTCGTGATCGCAGGTTTGCCTTTGGAGGAGAAGTTGATTCTTCTGAGATGCAGTTTGCCGATTTCACCGCCGACGTAATATGCGCTTTCTCCGTTTCCATAATATAGAATCGGACTCAGAATATCCTTATCGATTTTTTCCACGGTCTTTTGAGACGGATGAAACCAATAAAGATTATATGCGCCCGCGTTTCCGGAAAAGATCAAAAAGGAATTTCCGGAAGGATACATAAGAAAACGGGTTTTTAAATTAGGAAACGGTGATACGATTTTTTCCTTATTCAAAACCAAAACCGGTTTTCTAGGTTCTACGGTTTTTTCCTCGTAGAGATTATCATCCACGAAGTAATAAATTTTCGAACCGTCCGGAAGAATCGATCCGCGGCTTTTGCAGGAAACTTGCGCGCCCGCTTCATACGAAAGGCTGGAATCTTTTAAGGAAATCGCAACGTAACGACAACCCCCCGAAGCCTGCATTGTATATTCCACAAGTGCGTAATTCGCATTTTGAGAAAGCGAAAGGTTGGAAGGAACCTGATCCAAACTTCTGGAATTATTTTCACCCGCCGCAAGATCCTGAAAGAAAATCTTTTGATCTTCGGTCCATACGAGTTTTAAACGATCGTTTGAAAATTCTATGATACGGGGAGAATCGGGAGCTTCGGTCGAAAGAACATCGTCCCTGTCCTTCGGAGATTGAAGTTTTTCCTTCAGCTTTTCCGAAGCCTTTTCGTATTTTTCCTGTTCTACGAGTTCCTGAATCTCTTCGATAAAAGTTTCGTGACTGCTTTTGCAAAGATTGAAAAAGGAAATCGCAAACAAAACCAGGATCGTATTCTTTTTAATAAAGGAGGATAACGCGATTTTATTTTTCAAAATGGATTCAAGTTTCATAATATAATTAAGATTTCTTCCAGACCTATTCTTCTCGGACGCCCGTAAATTCCAATTCCTTTTGAAAGAGTTCCGAGGCTCTTCTTCCGGTGGTTTTCGTATCGAGGAAAGAGATTCCCCCGTTTAAGATCGCGCCTATGTACGGAAGCCATGCGAATTTCGCAGATGAATTTCCGCCGTTCTTTCGGAACAATTTCCATCCGAGATGAAAACCGATCGAACGAAGAATTTCCAACGAAGCCGGTCTAACTAATACGCGGCTTCCGGTGTCCCTTACGATCGAACGGATCAAAGCGTGATTCTTATCCGGAAAAATGCAATAACTCATGATTTCCGGTGATACCTGGGATTCTTTTCCGTAGAGTGCGGCGATATCCTTAACCAGATGACCTTGGATTCTATAGAATAAAATCATTTCGGGTAACAACGTAAGATAACCGAAATGTCTTTTCGGAATCGAAAGCCCTAGGCTGATCGCACCGGCGCGGATCGACGCCTTTTGAACGCATTCTTCAATCAGATCGGAAGGATCGCCCACGGTTTTGCCGAACGGACTCCGGTAACCCCGAAGATCGGTCAGTAAGGATAAGAATTTTTCAGAAAAAGCTTCTGCGACGGAAATATGGTTTTCCATAGAGTGCGTTGATTTACAAAGGAAAGGTCGAGTTCATTCAATGATAGATAGACTTGAAAAAATACAAGAAAAATACCTTCGAATCAGCGAAGAGTTAAATCTGGCGAAGGATCCTTCTTCACTGAAGAATCTCTACAAGGAAAGATCCAGACTTACCCCTCTTTATCTCAAAGTGGAAGAATATCTTAGAATCCACAAAGACAGAAAAGACGCCGAAGAATTGATTCAGTCCGAAAAGGACGAAGAAATGCATTCCATGCTTAAGGAAGAGATCCGCCAAGCCGGTGAAAAACTGGATTCTTTGGAAAAGGAACTTGAAATTCTTCTTTTACCTCCCGATCCGAACTCGGGAAAAAATATTCTTATGGAAATCAGAGCCGGAACCGGCGGTGAAGAAGCCGGTCTTTTCGTAGCCGATCTTTACAGAATGTATTCCCGATTTGCGGACAAACAAAAGATCAAAAGCGAGATCATCGATTCATCGCCGACCGGAATCGGCGGTTTGAAAGAAATTATTTTCGCTCTGGAAGACGATCGCGCTTACGATTTTTTCAAATTCGAAGGCGGAACACATCGGGTTCAAAGAATTCCGAGCACCGAATCCGGAGGAAGAATTCATACGAGCGCGGTGACCGTAGCCGTACTTCCCGAAGCGGACGAGGAAGAAATTGAAATCAACGAAAACGATCTTAGAATCGACGTTTATCGTTCTTCTGGCGCGGGCGGTCAGCACGTAAACACGACCGACTCGGCGGTTCGGATCACACACATTCCGACCGGGGTTGTAGTCGCTTGTCAGGATGAAAAATCCCAGCATAAAAACAAAGCAAAGGCTCTGCGAATTTTGAGCGCGAGAATTCTCGAGAAACAAGCGGAAGACAAAAAACAAGCTTCGGACGCGATCAAGAAACAAATGGTCGGAAGCGGAGATCGTTCCGAACGTGTGAGAACTTATAACTTCCCGCAAGGAAGATGTACGGATCATAGGATCGGATTTACGAGCCACAACCTTTCAGCTATCATGGAAGGGGACTTGGAAGAATTGATCGGAGCCTTAACCGAAGAGGATCGAGTTCGGAAAATTTCCGAAACCCAGGCTCATTAAAATTTCAATCGAATTTACGGGTTGAAAAATCCGAGATCGATCAGCGACTGGAATCAATAGAGATGTTAAAAGAAGTCAGCGAACCCCATCGAACTCTTTGCGGAGAAAGAATTCCTTTCGAGAACATTCACGCGGTTTCCGTAAGCCTTCCGCAATTGGCGGACGTGATCGGTTACGAAGAAAAAAGAACCGAGACTCTTTCCCGATTGAAATCGGGTTATCCTAGATTCGTAGCGCATTCTTACATCGCGAGAATTTTGGATTATAACCGAGAAGTTAAAAAAATAAACACGCCTCAGTTCGTCGTTTCATCCAGAAAGGCCGCGGATACGATCGTACAAAAATTCTCCATCGAGAAATATGAAACCATAGAAGACGAAGGAATCATAACCTTGGTCATCCCCGAGCTTAAAGAATTGGAAAAGGAAATTCTTTCCTTTATACAACATACGGGATGTCTCGCCTCTTCGAGAATGGCGGAGGATTTTCTTTTAAAGAAAGGAATCCTTCAGGAAATATTCCGCGAGAAAGTCGAAAAAGAAAATCCGGTCGGGAAAATTCTTTCCCAACTTTCTTCCTTTTACGGAAATCTAAATCCGGAAATTCTACTTTCCGTTTCCGGCATGAACGGAGTTTATTCCGCGTTCGAAGCCTTCGATGGCGTTCGGAAAAAAGAAGGAAAAAAAATCTGGATTCGACTTGGTTGGCTCTACGTAGACAATATTAGAATATTAGAAAAATATACTGCAGATTCTTACGTGATCCACAACGCTACGGATCTCGAGGAACTGGAGAATTTTCTAAAACAAAACTCGGATTCCGTTGCGGGGATCATCACCGAATGTCCCACGAATCCGCTTCTATTGGTTCCCGATTACGAAAAATTAAAATCCATTATCGATCGATACGAAGTTCCTTTGATCGCCGATATCTCGGTCGCCGGTTCTGCGGTGATCAACATTCTTCCTTACGTGGACGTGGTCGTGGAAAGTTTGACCAAGTTCGCGTGTGGAAACGGGGACCTCATGATGGGCGCGATCGTGTTCAACAAAACATCGCGTTGGTTCCGAGAAATTTTTCCGATCTGCAAAGAATGGATCGAAGAACCGTATCTTCGAGATTGTGAAAGACTTGCGTACGAAATCAAAGACTACGAAAAAAGAGTTCTCAAGATCAGCGAGAACGTAAAAAAATTAGCCGCGTTCTTTTCGGAACAACCGGGAATTCGAAACGTATTTTGGACGGGATCGGCCGATTCTTCCAAGAACTTCGAGAAGATCACGAGAATTCCAGGAATTCAATCCGGGGTTTTATCAATCGAACTTTCCATTCCTTTGGAAAAGTTTTACGATCGACTCGCCCTACTCAAAGGACCGAGCTTCGGAACCGAATTCACGCTCAACATGCTTTATGTTTATTTGGCGCACTACGAATTGGTGACACAAGAAGAAGGAAGAAAGTTCTTAAAGGAGAATGGATTGGACCCGAATCTGATCCGAATCTCGGTAGGAACCGAAAATCCGGATCTTTTGATTCAGGAATACAAGAAGGCCTTGGAAGTTTAAGCGCGCGCTCCTGCGGGAACTCCAGATGCGGAAATCGAATTTCCTTTCAGATGAAAAATTCCTTTGTAGAAAGCGAACAAGATTCCATATTTAGAAATTCCTAATACATAAAGAACTCCCAAACTCAAAGCGCCTCCGAAGATCCAACCCAAAGCGTGAATCAACAAACTGCAAACGATCGCAAGACCGAGCGCGCCTATAAAAACCGAACCGAGAAAGAATAGAATTCTTTGAACCGGACTTCCTTTTCCTTCCTTGGTTTCTTGACCGAGAGAATTATCTTGAATTTCAAGACCTTCTTCCAACCAGCTTGACATGATGGAAATCATGATCGGAATCATAACGATTCCCATGACATACAACGTGATCGCAACGTCCGAAGTTAACCAAGAAAGCGCGGTGTTCCAAGTCCAGTTCGTGAGATATTCTTCCCTAGTTGCGGAAAAAAATCTTTTGTATCCTTCTCCGTCCCAACCGTGAACGAGGATGAAAAACATTCCGAAGTAACCGAGCATCGCTTGCAAAAATCCTAAGAAAGCTTTGGACTTTTCGAGTAATTTCCAAACTACCCAATACGCGAGAATCCCCTGGGAAACATTCGTAAAACCGAATAGAGTTACGAGCCATCCCGGCATCGACTTATCCAAGGCCTGCATCGTTTCCCAGTTCGTGAACTGCCAAACAAGATACAAACCCGAAGGACCGAAAACCAAAGATAGGAACAACACGTTGATTAGAAAATACGTGGTTTTCCAAAAGGGAGTTTTTTCCGTCGGATTTTTCGCCTTAGCGTCTTTCAAAGATGCCGCGTTCGTAGAATCCGAAGAAGATTGAATTTTTTTGATCTGACGAGAAGCCGCCATTGCAAACCCTGCGCCCAATCCGTAGGCCCAGAAAACATCCACTTGTACCATTTTTCAATTCTCCTAATTTCTCAAATCTAATAATAGAATGACATATCATTCAGTTTTTTCAAGTAAAAAATGTAGGAACTACTACCTCTTTCCGGGAAAACTTTGATTAAGAACCGGCTCGCATCCCGTCCAGCATCAAGTCTGGGACGGCTTTCATCCAACGAGCGGCATATTCTTGGTTGGATTTGTGGGAAATCGACTGGCGAATCCCCTCGAACATCATGGAATTGATCGCTTTGGAAGCGACATCCGTGTCCAAATTCTTTCTTAAAAAACCCTTTTTAACCCCGTTGACGAGATACAACTCGGTGACCCGAGCCGAAAGATCGTGAATCTTGCGGATTTTTACGGTGACGGATTCGTCGATTCCCTGAGTTTCAAAAAAGAAGACCTGACCGATCCGAGTATCCTTTCCGAAAAGTTCAAAAAGGCCGACGCCGATGTCTCCGATTTGCGATCTATATTCTTCCAAAGAATTGGATTTGTCGGGACTTTGACGCGATATAACTTCCGCAAGACCGCTTTGCACCTGATCCAAAAGCGCGTGTAGGATATCCAACTTATTCTTAAAATAACGATAACAGGTTCCATGTCCTATGTCCAATTTTCCGGCGATGTCCGCGATTCCCGCGGCGTGATAACCTTTCACCGAAAAAATGTCTAGAGCCGCGTCTAAGATTTCCTCTCGACGCGCTTGGATCTTTTCTTCCTTTTTCATCTTCGGGGAGAATGTTTTGAATCGGAGTTTTTTTGTAAACCGGAAGATTCTTAGATCAGATCCACGGATAGAGGAATCAAAATCTTGAACTGAGTTCCTTTTTTAGAATCGGAGGAAAATTCTATCTTCCCCTTGAGTTGTCTTACGAGAATATTCACGAGTTTTAAACCGAGCGAGTTGGAATCGTCCAAATCAAAACCGAAAGGCATTCCGATTCCGTTATCTCCGATCTGCAATTCCAGATTTTCATCCAGTTTGGAAAGGGAGATTTTTAACTCGGGTTTTGCGATCGCGAATTCTCCCTCGGGAAAAGCGTATTTTAAAGAATTGGAAACTAGTTCGTTGATGATCAGTCCGATCGGAATCGCACGATTGATCGTTATGTCCAAGGACTCCAACGCGGTTGTCAACGTAACCGAATGAGATTTACCGTACACTTGAAAGAGTTGGTTCAAAAGTTTTTCGATATAAATAGAATACTGAATCTTACCCAAATTTTCGGATTGATAGAGTTCTTCGTGAATCATCGACATCGTTCTCAATCGATTCTGACTTTCCATAAAAACGGAAAGGCTTTGTTTATCCTGAACGTAATCGGATTGCATCGATAAAAGAGAGGAAATCACCTGAAGATTGTTTTTTACTCTGTGATGAATTTCCTTCAACATTACTTCCTTCTCTTCCAAAGAAAGCTGTAGTTTTCTTTCGACGGATTTGATATCCGTAAAATCAAGCAACGTTACGATGACGCTGGAAAGAGAGGATTCGAATCCGGGCGGAACGGACCAACGTATCTTGATATCGAGTCGAGTGTTGTCTTGAATTCTAAAACCGACTTCGACTTCGTAAAAATAGGATTCTTCCCTGATCTTTCTTAAAACTCTTCTGAAAACCTTAAAGTTATCCTGACTGAAAAAACGTTTCCAGTTTTTGAAAACCGCGTCCAAAGATTCCACTCTTAAAAAGTTAACGGTCTCTTGATTGACTCCGACGACTTGAATCGAATCGTAACAAAGCTGAACGAAATCGGGATGTGTTTCCACGTATTCGGAAAACGCGTCGCCTTGAAGATCGGACGGAAGACTATCCAACACTTGTTTCAGTTTGGAATAATCCGCTTCTATGATCGCAACGGGAAGATGTTCGAACAAACCCATATAACGGGTCTGACTTTTTTCCAAAGCGGCTCTTGCTTCGTTTTTTTCCTGAATTTCCTCGCGGAGAATTTCGTTGGAACGAAGAAGCTCGTGTGTTCTTTCCTTTACCTTTTCTTCCAAACTCTGATGTGAAATTCTAAGTTGATTCTCCGCTTCCTTTCTTTCGTTCACCATACTTGCAACGAGCAAACTCGTGATCGATAAAACCGCGATAAAAAATTGAAGAAGAATATAGGACGCGTTCATCGATTCCGCGTAAAACTGAGGAGAACCGGAAACCGTTCCCAAAATCGCGATGATCGAAGAAAGGACCACCGCTAAACTACTCGCTCTTTCGCCCAATCGAAACGCGGACCAAAGAATCAAGGGAATGAGAATATAACCCAAGGGATAACTGAAGGAAACGATCGGAGTCACCAGATCGAAGGACGCAAGCGAAAAGAATACGATCAAAAGAAGTAGTACGGTGGATTCCAAAAATTCTTTCCACTGCGGAGTTTTATAAGCTCCTCGAAACCAAAAAAGAATGAAAGGCGCTCCGATATAAATTCCGAGCGCGTCTCCCGCCCACCAAGTCAACCAACTCTGTCTTACGGAGAAAAGCTCGATTTCACCGAGAAGATACATTCCAGCTACGGAACCCGTGGAACTGATCAAACAAACGATCGCTTCCAAAGAAATGAATAAAAATACGAATTGGGTTTTGTCCGAAATTTTACAGCCGGGAATTTTATAAGAAAGAACGACCTTTCCTATGTAAGATTGAAACGCAGAAAAGAACGCGATCAAAAAACTAAGATATAAGTTTTTTCCGGTATCGATCCAAATCCCGGATAAAAGATCCGTTCCTGAATTGGCGAGAAAGGAAGCGATAAAAACTCCGACGATGGAGTAATTTCCGAAGAGTAAGGTAAGCCCGAGCGCCGCACCCGATGCGGGCCATATCGCCGAAGCATAACCGGGATAAATCGCGGTATTCCTTCCGATTTGCGCGAGGATATAATAAATAAAACCGGAAATAAAAATGATTCCCGATATCCTTATTATTTCTTTGAAACGAAGAGACAAAATCATCAATCCCAATTAAGTTTGCTCTAAAATGAGAATTGAAGAGCTCCTATTCTCTGGCCAGCCTTTTATGATTTTTGACGAAGGATTCCATCCTTTCGGAAAAATTATCTTTCACAATTCGATAGAAATTATCGAAGCTCGTAATCCCGATGAATTACTGCATTCTCTTAATAAAATAAACGATTATCTTAAACAAGGTTATTACTTAGCGGGTTTCATTTCGTATGAGGCAGGATATTTTTTTTCCGATATGAATTGGAAAAAAACTGAAACAGTTTTACCACTTTTACATTTTGAAGTTTATTCCAAGCCGGAAAAACTTTCGGAAATTCAAACCGAACCTTTACAAAATTACGGCTTTTATATTTCTTCGATGCCGAATCGTGAAAGTTACTTTCGAAGTTTGAATACGATCCGTGAAAAACTTTATCAAGGCGAGATCTATCAGATCAATCACACTGATAAAATCTCTTTCGATTTCGAAGGGGATATATTATCATTTTATAAAATACTATCCTTAAGACAACCGGTTTCCTACGGCTCTTGGATTCGTCTTCATGATTCCGACATACTTTCCTTTTCACCGGAACTCTTCTTTGAAAAGAAAGGAAAAACATTAATCACCAAACCGATGAAAGGAACTTATCCGAGAGGCAAGTCCGAACAAGAAGACGAAGAGAACGCGCGCATCCTCATCAATTCGGAAAAGGAAAAAGCGGAGAATCTGATGATAACGGATCTAATGCGGAACGATCTCGGAACGATCAGTAAAGAAGGAAGCGTTCATGTCGACGCGTTATTCTCCGTTGAAAAATACAAGACGATCTTTCAGATGACGAGCACGATTCGATCGGAACTGGAAGATTCCGTGGACTGGAAGGATATATTCGGAAAACTTTTTCCGGGCGGATCGATCACCGGAGCGCCGAAACTCAGAGCCATACAATTGATTCAACAGTTGGAAAATCCGAGAGGAATTTATACCGGCGCGATCGGAGTCATCCAGCCGAATCAAGACGCTGTGTTCTCCATCGCGATCCGAACTTTAGAAATCGCGAATGGAAAAGGAACTATAGGAATCGGTTCGGGAATCACCTGGGATTCCGATCCGGAAAAAGAATGGCTCGAAATTTTGGAAAAGGCCAAATTTTTCACCGAGGCTCCGCGAAACGTTTCCGTTTTTGAAACCATACTTTATAAAAATAAAATATTCTATTTTTTGAAAGAACACAAAGAAAGAATCGAATCGTCCGCGAGAACGCTCGGATTTCCTTTTTCAACGGAAGAATGGAATTCTTCCTTGAAAAAGGCCGCCGCAAGTTGTTCCGATATTTCCAAATCGTATCGGGTTAAGATCAGCTTGGATTCTTTTGGCAAACCGAGTTTTGAAACCCAGGAACTCGCGCGCTTTCAAAAAGAAGGTTCTTTGGAAATTTCCAACGTAGAGATTGATTCTTCCTCCGAATTTAGAAAACACAAAACGAATCTGAGAAAAGTCTACGATCGGGAAGGAAAACGTTCGAGAGAACAAGGCAATCTGGAAGTTCTATTCTTAAATGAAAAAAAAGAAATCGCGGAAGGAAGTATCAGCAACGTTTTCGTAAAGATAGGAAATTCTTATTTTACTCCGCCGCTTTCCTCCGGAATTCTTCCCGGTGTTTTTCGAAATCGTCTTTTAAAACGAAAAGGTTTTTCGGAAAAAATTCTTACCTTAGACGAATTGAAAAAATCGAATTCTATTTTTATCTGCAATTCTCTACGTGGAATTTTAAGGATCAAAAAAGTTCACGGTCCCGCTTCAAGATGAATCTCGGAATCTAGTTGCGGAAATCGCAGGGAGTTCTAAACTTTTAAGCATGAGAACCTTTCTCGGTATCGCCGTTCCCGACGAAGTGAAAGAACAACTAACTTCGATTTGTTTCGGTCTTCCGGACGTTCGTTGGGTTCCGAAGGAAAATTTCCACGTTACCTTGGTCTTTTTGGGAGAACAATCCGAAGAACAGTTGGATGTTTTGTCCGAGTTCTGTTCTCAGGTTTCCTTTCCCGAATTTCGATTAAGTTTAAAATCCGTGGGCACGTTCGGAAAACAAAAATCACCTTCGATTCTTTTTGCGGACGTAAATTCATCTCCGGAACTTTTACAACTTCAAAAAATTTTGGACTCGGGGATTCGCAGAATCGGTTTACAACCGGATCGACAAGACTATCATCCTCATGTTACCGTAGGTCGCTTTAAAAATTCCAACGGAACGCGGGTATTGACGTATTTGGAGGAATTCTCCGATTTTGTCTCTTCCTCGTTTCCGGTTTCGAAATTTCATATCTATTCTTCCAAAACTTTCTCGGAAGGACCGATCTATTCCATTGAAGAATCTTTTTCACTTTTACCGTCTTACAAGAATTATGAGAATCTCGGATCTTAAAACATCGGAACGTTTTGAAATGGGGAATTGGCTTTGAAAGATTTTTCCGATTTTTTTCGAAACCCGCACGTTTGGGATCGCGAGATCGTCGCGGTCGGAGGTGATCTTTCTCCCGAAAGACTTTTGTACGCGTATAAGAACGGAATCTTTCCTTGGTCCGATCATCCCATTCTTTGGTATTGCCTGGACCCGAGAGGAATTTTTGATCTCAATAAATTGCACGTTTCCAAAAGACTCAAACGTAAAATCAATCAGAAACATTATACGATCACTTTTGATCGAGCCTTCGAACAAGTTATGCGCTGTTGCGCCTATCGTCCCGGCGAAGAAACTTGGATCACCGATCTTTTTATCAAAGGTTATACGGAATTTCATAGACTGGGATACGCACATTCCCTGGAAGTTTGGGATGAAAATGGAAAACTCGGAGGTGGGGTTTACGGAATCGCGATCGGAAATTTTTTCGCAGGCGAATCCATGTTTTCATTCATTCCAGATTTCGGAAAAATAGGACTCTTTCATTTATTCGAGGCATTGAAAAAAGATCAGTTCACTCTGTTCGATACCCAGCAACTAAACATTGTTACTCTGGGACTCGGCGCGTATCAGATTCCCAAAAAAGAATATCTCAAACGTTTGGAATCCGCGGTCGCTTCCGGCAAAAAATGGAACCCTCCTCGTTTCGTTCCTTAAAAAAACGTATTTACTTTTTTACTAAGGGTGTTGCACTTCTCCAATCAATCACTCTATTCAATAGGAAACTTTACAATGACCCTTTTTAAGAAAATTCTTGTTCAACTTTTAATTGCCGCAATGGCTTTGACCGGATTCTCGGGACTCGTAGCGGAAGAACCTACTACTGACGCTCCTGCTGAACAAACTGAAAGCCCGAAAGAAACTAAGTCCGAAAAAAAAGGAAAGAAATCTAAGAAACACAAAAAGGCTAAAAAAGCAAAGAAATCTAAGAAAAAGTCTAAGAAGGAAAAAGCAGAATCCAAAAAAGAAGAAGCTCCTGCTTCCGAGTCTTCTGCTCCAGCCGGCGAAGAGCAATAATATCTTCCTTCCGTCTATCTCCATCGAGATAGACGGACTTTCTTCTCTCCTTTTTGCACCGCACCCCCTGATCTCCTTTCTAAAATTTGATTGACTCTCTCAATTTTCCTCTTAGCTTTATTCAGCCTTTACCCTACCGGAAATCATTCCGGTAAAACTCACTAAAGAGGAATTGGAAATGTATAAAAACCTCGCGGATATGTTAATACAATCCACCGAGAAATTTGGAGATCGACCTGTATTCTGGAGCAAGGGAGAAGATAAAGAGTTCCACCCTACTTCTTATAAACAGCTATACGACATGGGAATTGCCCTTGCCGAAGCTCTCATTGACATGGGATTGAAAGCAAGAGAACACGTCGGAGTGTTGGCTGACAACAGACTCGAGTGGATGATTACGGACTATGCGGTTCAGTTTTCCGGTGCGGCTAACGTGCCTCGTGGAACGGACGTAACAGAATCCGAATTAGAATACATCCTTCATCACTCGGAAGCAAAGATCGTTTTCATCGAAAACGATAAGATGCTGGAAAAGTACAATAAGGTTAAATCGAAACTTCCGAAAGTCGAAACGATCATCGTTATGGACAAGGCTTCCACTGCAAAGGGAAAGAATATCCATAAGATTCACGATCTGATCGAGGAAGGGAAAGCTCTTAGAGCGAAAGGAAGTAAAAAAGCTGAAAAAAGAATCGAGGACATCAAACCCGAAGATCTTTTTACGCTGATTTATACTTCCGGAACTACGGGAATGCCGAAGGGCGTTATGCTCATGCATTCCAATATGATTCACCAGATGATTCACGTCGTTCCGATGCTTTTAACGGACATCAAACCGACCGATAGTATGCTTTCCATATTACCGATTTGGCATATATTCGAACGAGTAAACGAATATGGCGCCATCTCGAGCGGAATTCAAACCTACTATACGAAAGTGTCCGATCTCAAAAACGATTTGGCGAAAGCAAAACCTTCGTTTATGGCTTCCGCTCCCCGCGTTTGGGAAAGCGTTTACACCGGAATTTACAACAAAGTAAACGATCCGAAACAAACACCTCCGCTTCGCAGAGGATTGTTCAAACTCGCTTACTTCTTCTCGAAACATTACAACGCTTCTAGAAGATTTTTAAACGGTTTGGAAGTGGATTACGAGAAAAGAAACATTCTCCAGTCCCTTGCAATCGGAACAAAATCTCTGATCGTTCTTTTGTTAACGGGTCCTTTTACCGTCAGTGCGATGGCGATTCTCGCTTATTTAGCGCTACCTTCTTATGGAGTTCATCTGCCGAACGGTCTTCTTTTTACGATCGCCGGTTTGGGATTGATCTTCAACGCGAAGACGTTAGACACCATTGTTCTTTCCAAAATCCGCGCGGCGACGGGCGGAAGATTGAAAGGATCGATGTCGGGCGGAGGCGCGCTTCAATCTCATGTGGATAACTTCTTCAACGATATCGGAATGTTGGTTTTGGAAGGTTACGGAATGACCGAAACCGCACCCGTGATTTCGGTAAGACCTTTCGTAAAACCGATCATCGGTTCCGTGGGATTTTTAGTTCCTAAATCCGAACTGATGATCAAAGACGATAACGGTCACGTACTGACTCACATCAATGATAAGTACGAGGTCCTCGCAGGTAAACTGGGACAAAAAGGTGTCGTCTTCGTAAAAGGTCCTCAAGTAATGAAAGGGTATTACAAGAACCCGGAAGTTACCAAAAAGACCATCGTAGACGGTTGGATGAACACCGGAGATATCGGGTTTATCAATTATAAGAAAACTCTTACCTTAACCGGAAGAGCGAAAGACACCGTTGTCTTGTTAGGTGGAGAAAACGTCGAGCCAGTTCCTATCGAGAATAAAATGGACGAATCCCCGTTCATCAAACAATCCATGGTGATCGGTCAGGATCAAAAAGTCCTCGGCGCGATCATCGTTCCCGATGTGGATCAGTTGGCGAATTGGTGTAAGGAGAATGGAATCGATTCTTCTAAAGTGGAAGAATTGATTAAGAATCCGAAAGTAATAGACTTCTATAAAAAAGAAGTTCGTAGCTACAACAGCACGAAAACCGGATTCAAATCCTTCGAGCAGGTTCAACATGTGATTCTTACCAAAAAACCTTTCGAAGTTGGCGACGAGTTGACCAACCTTCTCAAGATGAAACGTCACGTGATCACCGAAAAATACAGTAAGGAAATTAAGAAAGTCTACGATAAAGACTGAGCTTAAAATTCTATCGTATTGAAACGAAAAGGCTCGGGTTTTTACTCGGGCCTTTTTTATGCCCTTTATACCTTGTTGTTTTGCTACTTAAAAAGAATCTAATATTCTTACGCCGGGAACAAGCTCTTCGCCTTGCGTCAAAATCGAAGGATCGTGAAGGGTCAAAATTTTGGTTCCCTTCCCGTCCAAAACCCGAACGTAATCGATAAAATCACGATTTCGTTTTAAAGAAAACGCCGCCTCTTTGGGAAGACCGATTCCGTTTTTACATTCTTCAATGAAGTAACATTCGTCGCCCGTGATTAAGAATTGTTTTTTATCGGAGGCAACCCATTCCAAGGCCTGAGATCCGGGCGTATGTCCGCCCGTGAATAATATTTGCAAACCTGGTGATAATGAAAACGTTCCGTCAAAAGAATGAAGACGATCGGCTTTACTCAATGCGTTCAGATAAGAAGGTTGATTCGGAAAGTAGGTTTGTTTTTTTAAAAGATCATAATCATGATTTTGAATATGAACTACCGCAGAAGGAAAAAGAAAAATTCCGCCCGCGTGATCAAAGTGAAAGTGTGTAAGGACGATATCGGTGATTTCCTTAACGTCCATTCCACATCTTTTTAGAAGTTTATCCGGACTTTCAAAACCCACGAAACCGAATTTCTTTTTGTACGAATCGTTGAAAAAACCCGAATCGATCAGGATATTCTTTCCCGGAATTCGGATTAAATAAAAAAGATAAACGATCTCACGATTTCCCTTATCTTCTTCAACGTTCAAAAAACGATCGGGGTATAAACTTTTTCCGTATTCGAAAACGTAAAGCCCGAGATTCGATTTGCAATTTTTGGAAACGATCGAGTTCGAACGATCCGCGGGCCCGGTTCGATTTTCGGAAACACATCCAAAGAACAAACAAAAACACAGAAAGAATTTCCATCCTGCGAATTTGAATCCTTCAAATTTCATTTTAAGGCTTCTACGGGTTCGCTTTTGATCGTTGAAAATCCTTTTTGAATCGGGGTTCTAAACTGCATTAGAATTCCCTTATGAAGATGACCGGATAACAACATCCAATCTTGGAGATTCTCCAGAGCTTGAACGTTGTAGTGCAAAGGATAATCTACCGGAATTTTTTCGCCGTCCGGCGATCCGTATTCTTCCTTGGTTCCGTTTTGCATCGTTCTGAGTACGATTCCTTTTTCGTCCGTGGGCAAGCTTAGGAGGTTATCTCTGAAACCGGGCGTATAAGAAAAATAATCTTCGATGTTTGAAAGATATACAACTCGAATCGGAACGTTCAGTCGCGCGGCTCTTTCGCCAACGGATCTCATACTTTTTTCGGCGTTGATATCACCTTTAAGAATTTGAATTCTCCCTTGAAGAACCATGTTTCGAACATACTCGTATTCTTCCTTGGAATGAATGAAAGTCTTTAGACCGAATCTCTGAGAAGTACGATCGAGTTCGTTCCATCTTTGTGGAATATCGGATTTTCCCCTATGTGCCACTTCCCAAGCCTCGCGAATCAAAGGCCATTCGGGATCTTTTTCCCATTCTTTCTTGATCAGTTCGAACGATGTCTGTTTATTTTTGCGAGACCAAAGTTCGCGGTAAGAATCCGGATCGGGTGCGAGTTTAAAAAATAAAAGATGAATCCGATTGATTAAACAAATCGTGTAATCGAAATCCATCAACCATGCGTATTTACTTTTTGCCCATGCAATAAACGTAAAGTTTTGATCGGTACCCGCTCCTAAATAACCGCCTTCCAGATTTTCGATGTAAGGTTTGAAAAGATCGATTCTAAGTTCGTTGGATGCGGGATAATGTCTTCCCCCCAAATCCTTCGAATCAAACTCATCGACGATCAAAGGAGCGAGAAAAAGTTTTTTATCCTCTTCGATAGGAGGAACCATCCACGGATCTTTTGGCGGAGGAGTTTTACAAGATAAGGTAAGAATGATACATCCCGTTAACACGAACGGGATCATTTTGGAATGAAACATAAACCTGGTTACTTCGAGTTGAGTTTATACCAGTTCAACCATTCGTTCCTAGAGTAAAAGTTCTTTCCTGTGATCGATGCGAGAGAAGCCATTAAAAGTTTGGAACTTTCCGCCCGATTGCCTTCCAAAATCCGAATCAGAATAGAAACACTTGCCTTATCCTTTCTTTTACCGAGTTCGGAAATCGAAACCTGTTGTAAGGAAACGTTTTCCTTTTGGGCAAAATTCTCCAGAACCTTTCGCGATTCTTCGCCTGGAATCGAAGCGATCGCCGGAACAACGACCGAAGCCGAATTCGGATTGTTTTCGGCGATTTCCACAAGGGTTGAAAGCGCTTTCGGGGATCTTAGAAGCCCGAGCGATTCAACCGCCAAAGAAGAAAGTTTTGGATCTCTCGATTTGGATGCGGCGATCAAATCGTCCAGAGCCTCGGACGCCTGAAGAATTCCGAGCGACCACGCGGCCCCGTATCTTCCTTCTCCATCCGATTCCTTAAGGACGTTTAATAAAATCGGAATGCTTTTTTTATCACCGAGATAACCCAGGGACCGCGCTATAATTTCACGATCCGGTAATTTAGAATTTTCTAAACTCTTTTCGATCGGAATGCGCGCTGGATTAAAACGAATTCTTCCCAAAACCAAAGCCGCAGGCGCAACCGAGTCCGGATCTTTATCTTCTAAAATTTTCAAAACCTTCGGTCCCGTTTCGGAGGAAGGAATTTCGGAAAGAACGTTTACCGCACGATAACGAATTTCGTAGTTCTTGTTTTTTAGAACGGGAATCGCCAAGGGAATCGCGGACGAACTTTTGATCTCGATCAAAGCGATCATACAATTTTCGCTTCCTTTGTCGAAATCTCCGGCAAGCCCTCGAACCAGAATCGGAACCGCGTTCTTACTGGAAATTCTTCCCAACGCAAGATAAGAAGCGGCTAACGTTGGAGACGGTTCGGTCGTTTTTGCAAGTTCGATCAAATATGGTTCTGCCGAACGTACTTTCAATTTTCCTAATGCCATTGCGTACGTTTTGGCAAGTTCGGGATCACTGTTTTGACGAGCCAAGTTTAGAATCGATTCTCCGGAAGAATAAGCTCCGATTCGAACCAAAGTATCGACCGCAATCAATCTCAAAGTCGAATCCTGGGATTGCAAGAAGGGAAGAATTACTTTCGCCGAATTGGGATCCTGCATTCTCGCGAGCGCTTCCAATACGATGTCGGTCGTTACGCCGGACTTAACGTCGAATAATTTTACGATTTCGGATGTGGAGATTTTATCCTTCCAAGTTCCGAGTGCGATCGCCGCGGTTCCTTTAACCGCTGGATTGGAATCTTCCTTAAGAAGATTTCGAATTCGATTCAGAGAAGGTCTATGATCTCTATTAGAAAGTTCTAAAATGGCTTGCGCTCGTATCTGAGGATTTTGAGAATTCAATTCTTCTTGGAGTTGCTCCAAAGGAATTTCTTTTTTTTCATCGGCGACTGGCAACATATCCGGTCGAGGCGGGCCGCCGCAGTTTCCTAAAATCGATAGAGTTAAGATCAAAAATAAAAACGATCGCATAATATCTCCTGAATACATTTTCGATCCGAGTTTCAAAAAAAGAATCAAGATCCGGGAATCTGACTTTGAACCTGTCTTAAATCGGTAAGTTCCTTTTTCCAAACGAGAAGATCTTGATTGGCGGTTCCGACCTGATCCGGATTGAGCTTTCCCTGTTGAATCGTATATTCAATCAATTGAATTCTCGATTCCAACTCGTCGATCTTATAACTGATATAGGCGCGCTGTTCCTTAGGATTTACGCTGGATTCGGTGGGTGCCTTCGGTTCGTTTCCGGGTTCGGCATATTTTCCCAAGGAACGGGAAATCGCGTTCCTCGATTCCATGTCCGTAACCGCGTCCAATCTGTCCCTCGCTTCCTTTTCTTCACTTTCGGAAAGAGCGGGTCGGAACTCCGATGGAATGTAAAGATTTTTCGGATATCTTGCGACAAAGTCCGTCCATTCCTTTCGAATCTGTTCTTTTTCTTCGGGAGTTTTTCTGGGTTTAAACGCCTCGGGCCAAAGTTTTTTGGCCTGATCTTCGAGTTCGGGATCTTCGTTAAAAGGATGAGGAGCGTCCGGGAAATACGGATCCATTTCGGAATAATATTTAGTTTTTAATACGGCGTCGCTTTCTTCCGCGATGGAAAGCGATTGTTTCTTAAGATCGTCCGGCCAAAAGGCCAGAAATAATATTAGTAAAAATGCAAGTAGAATGGCTATAAAGACGAGTTTCTTTTTGAATTCCATAAAGGCCTATGTTCTAAAATAAAAAACGCCGCCCTATAGAAAGGCGACGTTCTTATTCCACTTTCTTCTTCCGTTAAGAGGAAGAATTCTCTTAAACAAAAATACCGATTACCCAAGAAATGAACTGTCCGAAAATATTTTCGGTCAGGAATTTCTTCAAGTCCACCGGATTTCTATTCAAGCTGTCGTAGTACCATGCGGTGTATTCGCTGACTTGAGCGATGTTCAAACCGTAACGTGCGTTAACGACTTTGATCAACTCGTTTGCGAAAACCGAATGTCCGAACATGTTCGGGTGTACTCCGTCCAGACCGAAAACTCCTGGTTGGTTAGGCAAAGGCCAGTTTGCACGGGCATAACCTGGGCTCCAACCGGAAGGGCTTTTTACGATACGTCCGTTCTCCTTGATATCATCAAAGACAACTTTCAGATCCGCGACAGCAAATCCCATCGCCGCACCTTGAGCCTTAACTTCGTTGTTCAACATAGCTAAGAAGTTGGTGATGGTTGCGACTTCACTCGCATCTAAAACTTGATTCGGGTCGGATACGGAATTACGGAAAAATGCTTTTAAGCCTGTGTAATTCGCTCTTCCTTGAGGATCTTTATAAGGTTCCAAGAATGCGATCGCGGTTACGTTTGGAATCGTAAACAGGACCCCACCTTTTAAGCTTCCAATCGCGGCCAATCGTCTCATTACTTCACGAATGTCTCTCTTATAACGAGCCTCGTCCAAACAAGCTGTAGTGGTGGAAAGCGCAGTACAAAGAACATGGTTCGCGGCTACGGTTCCGAAAAGAAAGCTCGGTCTGACTTTTTCCATAATCTCGATCTGAGTTCCGGAATCCCGGAGACCGAATTTATGAAACTTATCAGGTTCTTTACAATCCTGAACTTGTACCCAACGATAAGTATACCAATACCATGTCGCCCAATACCATTCTTTATCCCACTTAGTTGCGGTAACATCTTCGCATTTTCCGGAAGTTCTTAAAACGGAAGTGTATTCGGCGCCAGTGATTCCCGCATGAGTCGGAAGGCTAACGGTGGAACCGTTTCCCCCGATGATGGAACCCGCGATGCAGAAAACACCACAATCTCCTTTTAGAACGTCTTCCAAGTTTATATAAGGTCCGGTAAGAACGTTATACGATACGGAAGACCCGGCTTGTTTGCTGACCAGAACGGGGTAAGCCCAATCCTGAGTTTTTTTCTCGACCGTTGCACCAAAGAAACCGTGACTCAAAGAATCACCGATAACTCCAGGCTTCGCAAAAAGCTGGGCCTGAGATTGAGCGGATAAAGTTCCGGCTCCAAATCCGAGCACAAACAGAAGAGTCGCAATCCAATTAGCTTTTTTCATCTTTCACTATTCTCCATTTTCATATAGGCCTGGAGAACGACTTGTCCCAAAGAAGGGACCCCATCTCTCGTTCTTCTGTTGGCCCGGGTTTTTTACCCAATGTAATCCTAAGTGTGTAGCGAACAGTCAGTCAACAGGAATTGTGGTATATCTCCTAACGCGGAAAAAATTTTTGCACTTTGCCGTAACGTTCGATATAAAAACGTTATGACAGAAGTTTGTCTAAAAGATATTTTCAACTGTTTGATATAAAAGTTTTTAAGAAATCAGAAGCGATTGAGGAAGAATTTTCGGTTAGACTGTTCTTTTAATTGGATTGGTGCTTCAAAAATTAAAATTTTGCAAAATATAACGTGAAAAACTATCTCCTAAGTAAGCAGAATTAATTTGGAAAAGTAAGCTCTTCATTTTTTCATGAAAGAATGAAACATTCTTTCTATCGATTGTTCATCATCCACTTCCTATTTATACTTCCATTTGCTTCATTGCTATCCGTGCAGATCGAAACCGTCGGGGGAAAAACTTTTAAGAAAGTTAAAATCATCAAAGAGAACACCGTAGAGATTCAATTCGAGGACGAAGACGGAATCATATTAAGAATTCGTAAAGAAAAGGTAAAAAAAGTTTCCGCCGATCCAATCGAAGAGGCTCCTGAAATTTCTTCGGACGAAAGTCTTCCGTCTCCAAAAATACCCGAAGAAAAATCACCCTTACCCGAACATTCTTTTCAATTCACCCAATTCCTTTCCAATGACGGAGCGTTTCAAGGCTCCAGTCTTTTCGGAGAAAGACAGGCTCGAAGAAATAATTCGAAGTATAAGGATTACTACGAAGCGTATTACCTTACGACTTCCGTAAATTTGATAGGACTTCCTCCTCAGATAAGAATCGGTTTTACAATGATGAATCCCGTTGTGGATCGTACGAATACGGACGCCGACGGGGTATTTCAGAATACTCCGGGCGGCGTAGATCAATCGGGTTTGATCAATCAATTTCTTCAAACCAACGAGTTGAGATTCGATCCGAATCAAACGAAACTTCGTAAGGAAAAAAACGGCCTAAGCGATTATCTTTTTACAAGCGCCGCGTATGAACATCTGACTCGCATGGGAGCTTTTTCTGTGGGGTTCCTATTTATCAACGTGGACGATCCTACGTTTTTGATGAGAGGTTATTTTCAGATTTCCTGGAAACCTTCGTTCCTTCAGTATCTGAATCCCCAGGTCACCCTTAACAATAAAATGTTATCGGAGAGTAACGGAATTTATCAAGGAACGCATAACGTTCGTCTTTCCTTGAGTCACGAATTTTTCAAGGGGCAACTCATTCAAGTGACTCCGAGTTTGGTTACCGGTTATCAGGACGTAAACGATAACATCGATCGCAAAAAAGGAATCAGCGACGTAAGTCCTAGAATTCAATTCAATTACACTGATTTTTTTATCGCGGTCAATTGGATGTATCGAGCCACCCCGGCCTTGGTCGACAATCAATTTGCAACGCCGGGTTCCGGCGTTTATCAGGACACGAATGAAACGGACGGAAAAACAACCGATCCATCCAAGGTAAACGGATATATGAATCACGCCGTCATCAATGCGATCACGAATTATTCTCCGAACGAATTCGTATCCAGAGAACTGATTCAACACTATCAGAGCCAACATATCGTAAGAGGAATTTATTTTTTCAACGTAGGATATTCGATTCGAATCTGAAGATTTTTCGTTTCAAATTCCGAATTTATACAATTTTTGATTTCGAGGAAATGTTACTCTTTCTTTATGAATTCCGTAACACAACCCCCAACCAGAATGGAAGTTTATGATTTCCCTCACCGAGGTCTCCGAAACGCGCTTTCGATTTGGATTTTAGAAACGGGAAAAACCGATTTTCAAAATCAAGAAGAATGGAATCTGCTTAAAGAGCTCAGCTCTGAAGTTCTCAGACTTTTAGAAATTCACGCTCGAGACGAAGAAGCAGTCAGCCTAAAACATTTGGGAAAAATCGATCCTTCTTATTCTGCAAAGGACATTCAAACTCATGCGGTTTTGGAAAAGGAGATTCGGAAGATCCAAGAACATCTCAAACGAGTGGAACTTTCCGAAGTTTCCGCCAGAAACGAGATCAAAAAAGAACTTTATAAAAGTTTAATTCGATTTCAAACGCATTATCTCGTTCACATGGAAGAGGAAGAAACCGAAACCCAATCCAATCTTTGGAAAGAATTCAGCGACACGGAACTGGAAAATCATCGAAAAGAAATCATGACTTCCTTGGCAGTGGAAGATTTACGACTCTGGGTTCGTTACGTGACTCCGACCTTACCATCGGAAGAAAGAAAACGATTCGAGTCCATGACCGAAAAAATTCTTTCTCAAGACCCGGGAAAGAATTGATCTTTCTCCTCTAAAGGAATAGATTAAAACGACTTTCCACCATGAACTTGAATACAATTCAACACGACTGGATTACTCAAAAGGAAGAATCCAGTTATTCCGTAATCCCGAATGAATACTGCGTTCTCGGAATTCAAGTGCGAGGTCGGATTCTTTTAGAAAAGGAAAATTCCTTTCAGAAGTTGAATGTTGTCGGGATCACGGGAATGATGACCGGTTCTAAAACTTTTAAATCGGCCAAAAATACCGTTTCTTTTTTAATCCGAATTCCTCCCGTAATTCTCGCAAAATACGTCGACCTTCCGTTAACCGAAATCACAAACCAAAGTGTTTCTCTCGATTTTATTTTTCCCGAGAATGTGGTGCGCCGGTTGCAGGAAAATTGCATTCGCGAATACGAAGAGGGTTTGGAATCGGGTTGGGCTTGGAAAAAATTTCAATCGGAATTGAAACCTCTTAAATCGGAACCGAAATACATCGCCGAATCGATGCAAAGAATCCGTTTTCAGGAAGGTGAATCTTCGATTTCTTCTCTCGCGGCGAATCTCGGAATCAGCCAGAGTAAATTAGAAAAAGATTATAAAGAATTTCTCGGTTTTTCTCCGAAAGACTATGCTTGTTTGATTCGATTTCGAAAAGCGCTCCTTTTAAAAAACGAATCCTCGAACCTGACCGACCTGGCGTATCGTTCCGGTTATTACGACCAAGCTCATTTCATTCGTGAATTTAAAAAAAGAACCGGACAAAGTCCGAAACGATGGTTTCGATCGGAAAAAGAATCGGCCCATTCTAAAACCAAATACATTCTTAAATTTTAATATTCTTGAGGACCAAGGTCTCGAAAATAAAAAAGCCGGAACAAGTCCGGCTTTCTGAAAGAACATCGAGCTGAGGATTCCGATCTCAGTCCTTATCCTTTTTCTTCTTCTTTTTTGATTTCTTCTCGGACTTATCGTCATCATCGTCTTTGTCTTTTTTCTTCTTAGACTTTTTCTTTTCGTCTTTATCGTCGTCCTTATCTTTCTTCTTAGACTTATTCTCTTTCTTTACGTCGTCACCGTCGTCTTCTTTATCTTTTTTCTTTTTCTTGGATTTTTTAGAATCGTCGTCTTTGTCAGAGTCGTCTTCGTCTTTATCCTTCTTTTTGCGTTTGGACTTTTTATCGTCATCATCGCCGTCTTCTTTGTCTTTTTTCTTTTTGGATTTCTTTTCCTTTGTTGCGGAAGAATCGTCGTCATCGTCCTTATCTTTCTTTTTAACGGGTTTACGATCTCCGTCGCTATCGCCTTTTCCCGGTTTAGCCCTGCAATACGCGTCTACGGAAACTCCGTCTTGTCTCGTATAACCGCTTACCCAAGTACAATCATCGTTGGAATTACAAGAAGAGGACGAAAGTCCCTGACAAGCGCTATCCGCGGAAACGGAAGTCGGTCCAAAAAAGCCGAACACAGCGGCAATCACGAGCGCCCATAAAAGGCGGAAAATTCGATTCGAACGCATAATATCTCCTACAAGACCCTTATTTAATTTTGGTCAAAAGTGATATTTACGAATCCGCGATGTTTATCAATAAATTTTCGTATGGAAAATTCTTAATTTTGAATTCGTCAATTTCTTTCAACCCGCACGATCACTTCGAAATGTTTCGTACGCGGAAAAAAATCAACGAGGGTTATATTAGAAATTCTATAATTTCCGTTTAGAATCAAGGAAAGATCCCGTGCAAGAGTGGTGTGATTGCAACTGGAATATAAAAATCCGTCCGGTCCGCGATCGCTCAGAGTTTGGGAAACCTTCTTCGATAAACCGGCTCTCGGCGGATTCATGATCCAAAAGGAAGAATCAAGAACATCCGCAGAATCGATCGAGTCCGTTTCCAGGTTTAAGGTTTTGAACTCGAAAGACGAAATTCCGTTTTGAGAAACATTCTTCCTCGCCTGTTTGACGGAATCGGATGAAAGTTCGTAACCAATCCAATGTTTCGTTTTGGATCGAAGTGCGATCGAAATCAATCCTGATCCACAATACAATTCTAATATTCTATTTTGATTGTCCGGCACCAACTCGAATATTTTTTCGAGCCAAGGCGCGATCAAAAAGCGATTGATTTGCGAGAATCCGCCCGCAGGAATTTCCCAAACGATTTCCTTAGAATCTGGAATCGAAACGGTTTCTCGAAATTCAACGGATTCTTTTTTATACGGAACGACCCGATTCTTTTCCAATCGGAACGAAAGAGTTTTCGATTTTGAAATCGGAGCCGATCCGTTTTTTTCCTTTTTCAAAAACTCGAAAAATGCCGAGTTCATTTCGTCGGGAAGATTCTTACATCCCTCTTCGGGAAAGTTTACGATCGAGTGCGAGAATTCTTCGTAAAAACCGGCGATTCGTTTTAATCCGGCAAATCCCAATTGAATTTGAGCCGTGTTTCTATATCCGTTCGGTTCGCCGGAAAGAATTTCAATTTCAGGAATTTGAATATGATTTTTTGAAAGAGATCGTTCGAGAGTTTCTCGAAGAAGAAACTTTTTGATTTCCAATTCTTTCTCGTAAGTAACATGACGATAGGAACAACCGCCGCATCTCGGAAAGACGTTGCAATCCGAAGAAATTCTTTCCTGAGAAACGTCTTCGATTTCGGAAGCGACTCCCCAAAATAAAGAACCCGTTTGTTTGAGCGGAACGGTCTGAACCGATTCGCCGGGAATCGCGTTTTTAAGAAAGAATGTTCCTTCTTCCGAGTTCGCGATCGAATAACCCAGATTCACCCAGGAACGAGGTCTGAGCCGAATTTTCTCCGTAAATTTTTTTCGAGTTTGTTTCGCAGAACGATTTTTATGTCCCTCGGAATCGCTTTTCATCTCTTTCAACAACTACTTCCAGGAAATACCAAGAACCGGAAGCGCAAAGAACATTTCACCTTGACACAGGGGGGTTTTCTCACGGTAAAGTAATTCCGTCAGGAGAAGTGGCTGAGTGGTCTAAAGCAGCGGTCTTGAAAACCGTCGTGGTAATCCCACCGTGGGTTCGAATCCTACCTTCTCCGCTGACAACCTTTGGAGACGTGCCTGAGTGGCCGAAAGGAGCAGTTTGCTAAACTGTCGTACGGGTAACTGTACCCAGGGTTCGAATCCCTGCGTCTCCGGATTTTGCTTTCATTTTACTCTATCTTCGGAATTCTCATCCTATGTCCTCTGAGCGGTTCAAAACCCAGGAATTTATTCAGGAAATGTTGAGAATTCTTAAAAGCGAAGAACTCCCTGGTTTAGTCGCCGCAATTTCCTACGTTCCATTTTTCGGTTGGTTGTTCGTTTGGGTTTTTCGTAAGGCTCAAACCTTCGCCGCATTTCATATCGTTCAAGCTCTGAAACTCAACATCGGTTTTATCGGAATTTATTCCGTTGTTTGGTTTCTTCGGGAATTTCCCGTTATCAGCTGGATCTTATCTTTAATTCGAGTCAATCCGATCGTTACGGATTTTATCAGCTATGTTTCATGGATCGCTTTCTTAGGTTATAGCGCGCTCGGCGCTTGGAACGCGTATCAAGAAAAAGAATTCACACTGCCTTTTTTCCCGGAGATAGAAAATGAAATTCAAAGAATATTTAAAAAAATACGAACCGGTTCTCCGTAACCTTCCCGAAACTTCGAATCGTTTTCTTAGATCGGAAAGATTCTTAGTTTACTTGGTTTCTTTACCTCTTTTCGGAACTTGGTTGATCGGTTTTACTTTCTATTGGGAAAATCCTACCGTTAAAAAATATTCGGGACTTTCCTTTATTAACTTTCTCTACTTCTTAGGATTTCTTTTAGGAAGCGTCCTCGTTTCTTGGATTCCCGTTGTAGGACCGTGGCTTGGTCATATCGTTCATCTCGCTGGAATTTTGATTTATCTTGGAATCTCCGGTTTACTGCTATACAATTACACTAGTGCAAAAAAGATTGCTCTCAGGATTCCGGAAGAGCATCTTTCTCGTTTGGAATCTTATATCCATTAAACCCGCGCCCATAGCTCAGCTGGATAGAGCGTCTGACTACGGATCAGAAGGTCGGAGGTTCGACTCCTTCTGGGCGCACCAATTTCTTTTTCATACGTTTCGATTTTCTTACCTTCCCTTTTAAACTCAGCATAACGTCGCTTCAAGGAAGAATGGAAATATCCATTCTTTCCAATTTTAGAAAACTTCATTTTAAGGACGTAGTTCCGACCTTTTCCGAAAAGAATTCAATGGGCGGTTAAATTATGTTCCTTTCTACCGAAACGGCCTGTCGCAAAAATTTAGATTTTTCTCCAAAAATTCTTTAGAAAGCCGGTGTACGATTTGACACTAAGACTGAGTCTCATTTCCATTGTATTGGAACGCTAATAGAGAAGAGTTGGATTCAAATGGATAAATGCCACTGCGCACAAGTAGCCTTCGAAACGATCGTAGAAACCGCCAAATCCGAAGGTGTAGGTTATCAGGAAATAATGGAAAGAGTCAACGCAGGAAATACTTGCACAGCTTGTAAGTCGTATCTTATTGAGTACTGTGAATCCAGACTCGAACTCCAAACCGCATAAACAATTACTTACAGATTCTCTTTTTTCCGAGGTATTGGAAAAAGCCAATACCTCGCCCCGCAAAAGGGCCAATCACAACTTTCACGAACTCTCAGAAGTATACCAAAGATTTTTAAACGTTCTTACCAAAGACACGTACATCCAAGCTCACAGACACAAATCTCCTCCGAAACCCGAAACATTTCTCGTTCTGAAAGGAAGTTTAGGTTTTATTCTTTTTAACGAAGACGGATCCATTCAGGAAACACACCGACTCAGCTCCGACGGTCCGGTATATGGAATCGATATCGCACCGGGAGTATACCACACTCTCGTATGTCTTTCCGAAAATGCGATTTGTTTCGAAGGAAAATCAGGACCTTACGAACCTACAACGGACAAAGATTTCGCTTCTTGGGCGCCATCCGAAGCGGATTCAAACCGAAACGAATATTTAGAAACGCTCCGTAAACTTTTTTAAGCGAAGTTGGTTTTTTATTCCGAAGGCGTTTTTTTACTTTCCTATCCGAAATTGAAGGTTTCTATTTTTGAGATCCCGATCGTCGGATTAAAAAGATTCCGAAAACGTTATGAATTATCCTGTCAAATACGGTCATTACAACCTAATACCTGATTCTCTTCCTTCCGAAAGTGAATTCACGTTAAGACTTAGGCCGATGGATCTGCGCATTCAATGGAAGCGTTGTTCTCTTACGGCGGACTACGTCTCCAACTATTGCGCGTTTCAGGAAAAAATAGATCCGGATTCGGCGAACACAATCTCGATCGTGTTAAACGAACTGATAGAAAACGCGGCGAAATTTTCAAAGGACAGAAAGGGAGAAATTCTTTTAGATCTGAAATACTATTCTGAAATTTTAAAAATAGAAATTAAGAATTCAACGGATGAAATTTCCAAGAACAAATTGGAGAATTCCATTGCGGCTCTCGTAAACCGAAACTCCGATGAAATCTATATTCAAAAATTAAAAGACGATGGGGGCGAACCGAATTCCGGAATCGGCTTGCTTCTTCTTTCCAAAGATTTTCCCGTTCGTTTGGGATTTTTAATCAACGAAGTTTCTTACGGAACCTACGAAGTGATTGTAAGAGCTTATTTGGATTTAAACGAAGTGGAAAGAACGAAACTCAAAGCCTTGAAAGTGAAACCTATTCGAGACTAGTTTTAATTTCCGCTCTGAGTTTTTTGAGATTTTCCAAAAACTTAATTTGCCAGTATCGATCCTTGTTGCCTTTGATCTCCACGTTGTTGATGTTCTTTTTATCGTAAGCGGCGACGAACCTCGAAAGACTTGCGATCCCCGCGCTGTTCAAAAAATCCAAATTCTTAATATCGATGACTGCTTTCCCTCTTCCGGAATCGTCCAACATGTTTTCTATGAGTGAGATGATCGGGTCGTATTCTTCCACGTTCAAGAGACGTAGAGTTCCGGAGATTCTGATTCTTCCGCGATTTTTTTCCGTTTCGACGGAATAATCCTCTTTTGAGATTTCCATTCTTTCCATTACAGCGAAGGGCCGTTTTCCCTTGTAACAAGATCATATCCTAACTCTCTAAAAAGTAGGAAGGCATTTCTTATATTTTTAAAAAAAAGACAAATCTTTCCGTTCTCGTAGCGGCGAGTCATTACTGAAAGAACAACTTCTCACAAAGTTTTCTAATCTTTTCCGCATTCCAAATTCTAGTTTTTGGGAATTCTAGGATTCTACCTCTTTCGTTCTTTTTTACACTTTCATTTTGTTTCACTTCCCCGTTTTTTTGATTATGTCGTTTTACGGAACCACTCTCTATCTTCTCCATTAGTATTACTTTCGGAATCGAGAGAGGTGATCTTCAGAAGCCGCGGACAAAAAACAAAAACTTAGTTCTAAATTATTCTCGGATTATTTTTTCTCTCAACGGAGTTCTCGAGATTAAAACGCATTTTTTAGAACCAACGATATGAAAACTCTTGCAACATCGCTCCCCTGAGAAGACTATATGAGATTGTGGGAATTTTAACCATTTACATAAATAAACCTGGAAAGAAGCTCTATGCCCGAGTTTGATTCGATTGATCTTATGAATTATGCAGTTTACGGGAACGAACAAGATCCCGAGTGGGCCGATATAAGAAATTATATCAAGTCCAGCGCTTCCGCTCAAAGAGAATTGGAAGAATTAAGACGTACTGTTCCGCAGAACGCCAGAAAAAGAAGAGACCCTGTTCGTCCTCAAGATCTCGGAAGAGAAAGATCTTACGATTCGGGCTCCGCTTCGGATTCGAGAAACGCAAATTCTCCGGAAGAAAAAAAGAAATGGTGGTCTATTTTTACTGGGGAGTAAAATAGCCGCCCTCATCGCAACGACTTGAGGGAGTAAATGATGGAAAAGGAAGCTCAAACATATCTCAGACTGAAACAGTTTGTGGCTCCTTTCTTGGGTTTTGCCGTTAACATTAACGCTTATGGAACGGAACATATCACCCAGGAAGGTAAGCTAATCCTTGTTAGCAATCATAGATCCGATATGGATCCGTTTATCCTTTCCTATACTTTTCCAAGATATATTTCCTGGATTGCGGCGGATTACACGTTTCGAATTCCCATTTTCAAAGACTTAGCCAAGTTAGCCGGAGGAATTCCAATGGCGATCGATGGAAAGATTTCCATGGCGAGCATCAAGATGGTGCAACAGGTCTTTAAAAGAGAAGGGGTTCTCGGAATTTTTCCCGAAGGCCATGATTACATGGTCAAAAACGATTTCTCGGGTCCGATGGTGAAGTTCCACGACGGGTTCGCGGCGTTTTCGATTCGAAATAAAGTAGATATTCTTCCTTCGGTGATCGTTCCGATCGAAGAAAGTTATTCCGATATTCCGATTCCTTCTTTGGTTCGTTCTTTTATGGGAATGCCTAAGGAAGTTTGCGACATCAAACGAAGATCGATTTATAAAAAGGTCCGCGTTCTCTACGGACCGAAAATTGATCACAGACCTTATTTGGAAGGAAAACTCGAAGACAACCTCAAAAAACTTTCGAACGAGGTTCGAGTGAGAATGGAAAACCTACAAAGAACCGAAGTGGCCTAAAACCCTCGCACCGCGAAGAAAACATTCGTAGTTTAGAAAATTCTAAACTACGATTTTAACTTTATACTTCAATTTCTCCCGAAAAAATTTCCCGAGCCGGTCCGGTCATCAAAACGTTTCCGGATTCCTGCCATTGAATTCTGAGAGTTCCGCCGCGCAGATCGATCTGAACGTCCTTTCCGGATCTTTCCGTTAGATTCCCCGCAACCATCACTGCACAAGCTCCGGTTCCGCAAGCGAGGGTTTCACCCGCTCCTCTTTCCCAGGTTCTTTGATAGAGATGATCTTTTCCGCGAACGGTAACAAATTCAACGTTCACTCGTTTCGGAAATATAGAATGGTGTTCGATCAAAGGTCCGATTTCTCTTACGGGAAACTGATCGCTATCGTCGACAAAAATTACGCAGTGTGGATTTCCCATGCTGACCGCGGTGAACTTTAAATTCTTACCCGCAACTTCGAGAACTTGATCGATGATCGTATCTTCGTTTTTCCAAACTACCGGAACTTTCGAAGGAACCAAGATCGGTTTTCCCATATCGACGCTTACGAGATCGACCTTATTTCCGGAACCGACTTTCAAATCCACTTCGAGGATTCCCGCTCCGGTTTCTATCTTCGGATTTTTAGAATTCGTTAAACCGTGATCGTAGATGTATTTAGCGACACAACGAATTCCGTTCCCGCACATCTCCGAGGAACTTCCGTCCGAGTTGTACATATCCATCATAAAATCGCCTTGTTTAGAATTGCGAATAAAGATAACGCCGTCGCTTCCGATTCCGAAATTACGATCGGATATTTTTTGAATCTGTTCCGGCGTCAGACGAATGTCAGTCTTGGTCGAATCGATATAAACGTAATCGTTACCGATTCCTTCCATTTTTGTAAATTTAAGCGAAGCCACGAGAACTCCTGATATGAATTGAATTCTATATTTTCTTAGACTGGTTTCGGGGAAATTCAAAAACAAGAAAAAGCCGCTTACTTTTTTCTGGCTTTTCCCGCTTCACCCGGAGACATTGAAAATCCGGCGCTTTGCCTGGGGGCTTTTTTGAACCGAACCTGTTATCTTTGCTCAAGCACACAAAATTCCACTGTTTTTGTGGAGAATGGAATCGACATCGTCCGTTGCGCCTCTTGTGGTCACGTTTTTTCGACATACGAACAAGAAGAGCACTACGAAGGATATTGGGACGATGATTCTTCTTACGATCTCGGATGGTGGGACAACGCGCACCGAGAAATCTATCAGGACTTCATTCAAGAATTCTTAACTGCGCCTTCGGGAAAAATTTTAGACGTGGGTTGCGGTCTCGGTTTTTTTGTGAAACGAATCGGAAATCAAAAACCCGGTTGGGAAGCGATCGGGTATGAGATCTCCGAAAAAGCGGTACAGTTTGCAAGGGACAAAAACGAATTGAAAAACGTTTTTCCGGGAATCGTTCAAAACTCCGGAATCGCAAAAGAATCCTTGGACATCATCACCCTTTGGGATGTGATCGAACATATTCCGAAGCCGCATAGTTTATTAGAATATTTGCATTCTCTTTTAAAACCGGGCGGAATTCTTTTTTTACAAACTCCGAACTTTCCGATCCAACTCTTCAAAGCGAATTTGAAAGTCGCATTAAAAGGAATGAAACCGGACGGTCATTATCTTGAAGCGAAAGATCACATCAACGACTACACCGAAAAAACGATGAAACTACTCGCGAAACAAACCGGTTTTAAGGATTGTAAATTTACGATTCTCAAACCGATCGCATCGGTTTCCGGAAGCGGCGGAGGCGGCCTCGGTTCTCTCTTTAAAAAAGTGTACTACTACGCGACAAAAACTCTTTGGTTATTCACATTCAAAACTTTGAATCTAAATAACACGTTGTTTGCCGTTTTAAAGAAATAATTTCAAAGCCGTCCGGAGATCGTCCGTTTCCATGTAAGAATGGTCCTGCTTGACGGATCTGATTTCCAGAACGATTTTCTTTTTTTCGGCCGTTTTCGGTTTTTTAGAAAAGATAGAAGTTACGTGAACGGCCGGAATTCCGTAACGAAGAAAACCTTCCACGTCGTCCTTTAAGGAATCTCCGATCATCGACAAAACTTTTTCTCCGTTTACGAGTTGATTCGCCGCGTTGAAAAATTCTTCCGAAGGTTTTTCCTTTCCGACTTCCTCCGAAGTTAAAATCGCGTACGGAAACGTTTTCGGAAAAAGAAGATTCAGTTTAATCAACTGCGTTCTTAGATTCTCGTTCGTACAAAAAAGAAGTTTTTGTTTTTCGGAAATCGTTTTCAAAATCGAAAAAACTTCCTTATATTCCTTCTCGTTTTTCTTTTTACGAAGTTTGATTCCTTCCTGGAAATAACTAAAGTAATCCTTCTCCATTTTTAAAATCCATCTCGGATCCAACGTCTTCCACTTCGCCAAACAGATTTTTTTAAAATAGATCAACCGAAGTCGATTTGATGGAGAATCCCTTAATTCGGACTTCGCTTCTTTTCTTGCGACTTCGTAGAATTGTGAAAATTCTTTACTCGAAGAAAATCCGTATTCTTTGGCGTTTTTATAAAGTTGTTCAATCGTGGATTCGTAAATTCCGATCGAATCCAAGAAAGTATTGTCGAAGTCCAAAAATAGAGCCATTCCTTGCAAAAGAATCTTTCCGATTGCAAAGGCAATTCTTTTACTCCATTTTTCCTTGCATGATTTCGAATTCCCTTAAATCTTCCCAACAAGCATGAACGAAAACCAAGAATCAATCTCTCGCAGATCCTTTCTCGCAATCATGGGACTTTGTTTCTCCGCGCTCGCAGGCGGAATTTGGTTTTTGAAATTTAGGCAAAAAATTTCCGGAAAAATTCTTGGACCCAATCATGAGCTCGGTCATAGAATTCGACAAAACATAAAATCCGACCCGAGCGCAAACGTTCAACTTCCCGTTTCCGAAAAAGTAAACACTTTGATTCTCGGCGCCGGAGTTTCCGGATTGAGCGCGGGTTACTATCTTCATAAATCCGGATTTGAAGAATTTAAAATTATAGAACTCGAAAACGACTCCGGTGGCAATTCGAGATCGGGTAAAAATTCGATCGGTTCTTATCCTTGGGGAGCGCATTACTTACCTCAACCCGGAGAAGAAGCGGTTCTCGTCCGCAAGTTTCTCGAAGAGAATCGAATTATCATCGGAAAGGATAAAAACGGAAAACCGATCTACGACGAAAAGTATCTTTGTTTCGATCCCGAAGAAAGAATCTTTTATCAAGGACGTTGGAACGAAGGTTTGTATCCGACCGGAACTCCGGGATCTCCTTCCGCAAACGAAGAGGAAAACTTCAAAAAATTAATCCGAAGTTGGGGATCCAAAATCGGAAGGGACGGTAGAAAAGCGTTTTCGATTCCGATCGATCTTTCTTCGAGAGATTCCGAAATATTAAAACTGGATAAAATTACCTTTTTTGAATATATCAAAGAACAGGGATTTCAAACCAAGGAATTGTTCTGGTTTTTGGATTATTCCGTCCGGGACGATTTCGGCGGGTCGATGGATACGATTTCGGCTTGGATCGGATTGCATTATTTTTGTTCCCGTCCCGTGGATGAACACGGAGAGGATCTAACTCTTTTGACATGGCCGGAAGGAAACGGATTTTTAGTCGAAAAATTGCGAACGCCGATTCGAAACAAAATCATAACCGAAACACTCGTTGAAAAAGTAAAACGATCCGATTCGAAACAGGCCCGGTTCGAGGTTCGAGTTTACGATTCCAAACTGAAGGAACAAAAAATTATTCTCTGTGATTCCATCGTTTACGCATTGCCCTCCTTCACACGAAAATACGTTCTCGACGAAAAATCCGGGGTCACAGACGGATTGGTTTATTCTCCTTGGATCACCGCAAACCTTTCCGTGGACAGAGTTCCTACCGGCAAAGGAATACCCCCGTGTTGGGACAACGTGATTTATCAAAGTCCTTCCTTGGGTTATATCGTATCCACACATCAGGACTTACGCGCGAGCAGGGAAGAATCCGTTCTCACCTATTACAGAGCCTTCGGCGAAAAAGATACGGTGAACGTTCGCAAAACGATGATGCGAACCTCCTGGTCCGATTGGAAAGAATCGATTTTATCCGATCTGAAAAAAGCGCACCCCGACATCGAAAAAAGAGTACAATCCTTGGAAGTGATGACCTATGCGCACGCGATGATTCGTCCCGTTCCGAATTTAATCTGGGGAGGACAAAGGGAAAAACTTTCTCTTTCATATCCGAACCTCCACTTTGCACATTCCGATCTGAGCGGAATTTCTATATTTGAAGAAGCGCTGGTGCGCGGTTACAACGCGGCCAACAAAATTCTCGGAGAACAAAAAATATGAGATCGAGCGGATGGATCTTTAAACCGTCCTTGGATCTGACGTTTATCATTCTTCCCGGAATCGTTTCCGTATTGTCCCTTTTTATATTCAAAGAATGGAATATTCTTCCTTCCGAAATCAATCCCTGGACTTGGTTTTGCACCGTTTTATTAATCGACGTCGCGCACGTTTATTCCACATTATTTCGTTCTTATTTTAACGCCGAAGAATGGAGGGAGAAAAAAACTCTTTTGATTACGGCGCCCATCGTCTGTTTTTTATCTTCCGTATTTTTGTATTCGTTCGGAACGATTTGGTTTTGGAGGGTGATGAGCTATGTCGCGGTTTTTCATTTCATACGGCAACAGTTCGGCTTCTTAGCCCTTTATCGAAAGAAAACTATTTCACAACAAGTTCCGTTTACGATCGATAAAATCACGATCTATCTGATGGGAGGAATTCCGATTTTGTATTGGCACCTGACCGATCGAAAAAGGGATTTCTCTTGGTTTATGGACGGCGATTTTTTAACGTATCCCGTTCCGACGTTGGCTAACGTTTTGCTCTGGTTTCAAAAAGGTTGGCTTTGTCTTTATATTCTCACTCACTTATACTATTACGTAAAATACCGTTCGTTTCCTTTGGGAAAAATCCTTCTCGTGATCAACACTTGGATGGTTTGGTATTTCGGAATCGTTTTCTTTAACTCCGACTTTTCCTTTACGATCACGAACGTAATCAACCACGGCGTTCCTTATATATTCTTACTTTTTTATTACACGTTTCAAAACGTTTCGGAGATCAAAATAGAATCCTTTCGATCCGGTTCTTGGCTGAAGATTCTTGTGTTCTTTTTAGGCATTTTATTCGCATTCGCTTTCGTTGAAGAATGGATTTGGGACAGTTTTATCTGGAAGGACCATTCTTCCCTTTTTATGAATTCCAGTTTTTATTCTTTCGAACTTCCCGAATTTGTTTCGGCTCTTTTGGTTTCTATTTTGTTTCTTCCTCAATTCACTCATTACATTTTGGATGCGTATCTCTGGAAGATCGGAAAACCCAATCCAAGGCTTTTTGCCTTTTTCAAAATCGGGGAAAGAACCTAAAAGATCGCGCTGATTTGAAATTCTAACACATTCGAAAGCGGTTTTCGTTTTTAAATAGACAATCCAGGTTTTCCTTTCATAATGACGAAAAAGTTAAACAGGAATTGATCCATGATTATCGTTGAAGGAATCGACTATTTCTTAATACCTGCGGAGAACCCGGAAGCCTCTGCGAAGTTTTATTCTGATATATTCGATTTTGAATCCGTGGACGAAAAATCAGGCGAGTATGTCGTAATGGGACTCGATTCGATTAACATCAAACTTCAGAAAATTTCCGGTTTCAAAAACTCTTTAGGGGAAAGCAAAATTCCCGTTCTCAGTTTCGTTCTTGATGTGGACGATTTTACCGAAGCGATCGCGGAACTGGAAGAAAACAAAATTTCCATCGTTCGTGGACCTGAAACAAACAGCGGTGGAGAATTTTTACATTTCTTAGATCCGTCCGGAAACGTTTTAGAGATCAGCTATAAAGACTGATTCCGACTCGAAAAACCTCCGTACACAAAAAAGCCTCTCTTTGAGAGGCTTTTTTATTCTTTAAAGTTCAAAACCGTTTTCTCCCGATTCAGCCAACTTTATCGATAAATGTACCCTTAACTTTGTAGAAATCCCCATTTTGACTGGCTTCAACCGCAAAAGCTTTTCTGTCTGAAACGTTAGCCTGTTTATTTTCATAAGGCTCGACGCGAACCATCCCATCTTCTTTAGGGATTTTTCTTGTATCTTTGACTCCTTTTTCTGGAAGCCCTAGCTGAACCGAGGAAACTACCTTCATGATACAACTCCTATCTGAACTCTAACAGATTTGGAAAAAAATCCAAACATTTTTTGGGAAGAATTATTCCTGAAATCACCATTCTATAACTTTGTTTTCGGAATATAACGAACTTATTGAAAGCCGATCTTACAACTTCCCTTGGCCGTGGTAACCAGATATTGAACCGCATAGTTATCGGTAAAATTGATCGTAGGATTGTAAACCGGGGCGGCCAAAGTCCCCTGTTCGGTCACGACACATTTCGTGGAAAAATACTTAATCGAGACAAGGTTATCACATTCAAAAGTTAGAATGGTCCCTCCGGTCTCTCTCAGATTCGAACGGAACGCCTTCGTGGAATAATCCTCAGTGAACTTAACCGTTTGCGAATCCGGGTAATTGATCGCGGTTTCGTCTCCGTAAATATTACTATACGCCTTATAACAATCCACGTAGAATCTTCTCGCTGAACAATTGTAACCGTCGGTTCCGTAAACCGTGTCGCAGAAACCGTCCGCTTTGGAGACGGTCACAAAACCCGCGCTCGCTCCGGTCGGCACCGTAGTAATGATTTCCGTAGTAGTAACCGAAAAAATCGTCCCTACGAGATCGTTGAATTTTACGATCGTATCCGTTGAATTCGGGGCGAAATTTCTTCCTTTGATCGTAATCTGAGTTCCCGTATAAGAAACTCCGTCCGCTTGCGGAGGAGAACCTCCCGGAGGATCGATCGAAGTAATTACGGGACTTCCCAAACCGAGTCCTGTAAATAAGTCGTTATTCGAGCTACTTTCTTTGCACTGAAAGAAAATGGATAAAAGTAGGAATGTCAAAAAAATTGGATTCGATTTATGTAGCATAACCTTACTTGGCTTGAAAAATTTACGACGGGCATCTAGTTTATCGGAACAAAAAGGTTTCGGCAAGAATTATTCTGCCTGAAAAATGGTGCATTGAAATGAGCGAATCAACCACAGTACTTTATACGACGGAACAAGAAATCTCGGTCATACTTTTAAATAGACCGGAAAAAAGAAATGCGATCAGTAAAGAACTTTTATCCACACTTCATGCCTCGATTCTAAAGGCGAAAAAGGAAACCTCCGTACGAGCTTTGGTTTTAGGAGGAATCGGACCTTCTTTTTGCGCAGGCGCGGATCTAAAAGAAAGAACGACGATGTCTCCGAAAGACGTAACGCGCTTCTTAGAAGATCTTAAAAATTGTTTTTTGGAACTCGAGAATTTTCCGTATCCGACAGTCGCCGCATTGGACGGAGATGCGTTCGGAGGCGGATTGGAACTCGCACTTTGTTGCGACTTCATTCTTCTTAAAAACGACGTACGAATCGGACTTACGGAAACACGTTTAGGAATTATTCCCGGTGGAGGAGGAACACAAAGACTTCCTCGAAGAATCGGAGTTCCGAAAGCGAAAGAGATGATTTTTACAGGGAAGACCATCGACGCGCAAACCGCTTTGAGTTACGGACTTGCAAATTCCATCTGGCACGATTCTTCTTTACCCGCGGCAAAAATGTTGGCGGAAGAAATCGCATCACATTCTGCGCCTATCGCACTTCAGCTTGCAAAGAAAGCAATCGCGGAAGGTTATGGTCAGGATATACAAACGGCTCTCAAAACCGAGAGTAAATACTACAACGAAACCTTAAAGACGGAAGATCGGTTGGAAGCTCTTAAAGCGTTTCAAGAAAAACGAAAGCCGATTTTTAAAGGAAGATAAATGATTCTTACAGGAAAAGAAATTCAAAAACGAATCGGTCAAGACATCGTAATCACTCCCTATTCTGAAAAACAACTCAATCCGAATTCTTACAACTTAAGATTACACGAAGAACTTTTGGTTTATACCGAACTTCCTCTGGATATGAAAAAACCGAATCCTTCGGAGAAATTGATCATACCCGAAACCGGACTTCTGCTCAAACCCGGAGTTTTGTATTTGGGGAGAACCTTGGAGTCCACCGAAACGCATAACTTAGTTCCTATGCTCGAAGGAAGATCTTCCATCGGAAGATTAGGAATGCTCGTTCACGTTACTGCTGGATTCGGCGACGTCGGGTTTAAAGGATTCTGGACTTTGGAAATTTCCGTGATTCAACCTCTAATCGTATACCCGGGCGTCGAAGTTTGTCAGATTTTTTATCATACGGTCGAAGGACAAATAACGGAATATTCTTCGGGAAAATACCAGGCGAATCAGGGAATCCAACCTTCGTTGTTATATAAAGATTTCGAGAAGTAGAATCTTTTTCTTTTTTGTTGACTTTCTTCGTATTCTCTCGAGAATTTTGACCGCAAAACACTTTTTGGAGAATGGAATGAAGAAGTTTAGAATGATCGCAATTTTTCTCGCGTTCGCATTTATTTCTGCACCGGCATTTGCGGGCGAGGATGATGCAATTCTTGGAAAATGGTGGAACAAAGAAAAAGACGCACAGGTCGACGTACACAAATGCGGCGCGAAGATTTGCGGAAAAATCATCTGGTTAAAAGAACCTGTTTATCCTGCAGGAAGCACTGAAGGAACTCCAGGAAGTACAAAAGTAGACGTAAATAACAAGGACGAAAGTCTTCGTACTCGTCCGATTATGGGAATGGTGTTTCTTACCAATTTCTCTTACGACGGCGAACAAGTATGGACCGGTGGAAGAGTTTACGATCCGAAAGGCGGGAAAACGTACGACGGAAGACTTACTTTAAGAAATGCTGATACTCTCGATCTCAAAGGCGGTTACAAAGTAGGCTTTATGATGATCGGAAAAGAATCCACTTGGACTCGAGTAAAATAAATTTAAAGTATTTCGATTTCCATCAATAGGATGATTCAAGATCCTTTGTTGCAAAATTAAAAACAGAAAATCTCTCCGATCGAAACCGACGGAGAGATTTTTTTTGCCTATCCGTTATTCTCTATTCTCTTAAGAATCTTTTTCGCGTTTTCGTTCTGCGGATCCAGATCCAAGGCTTTGATCGCAAACTCTTTCGCTCTTTCATATTCATGTTGAAGTCTGTATAAATCCGAAAGGTTCACAAGATTGTTCGCGTTTTCCGGTTGTTTTACGATTACTTTTTCGGAAGCCGAAATTGCTTCGGAAAATCTTCCCAGTTTTTTATTCGCAACGGAAAGATAATACCAATACTCGCTGAGTTCCGGATCCAATTCGAGATACTTTCCTAATATCTCGACGGCCTTCACGTAATCCTTGTCCTTAAAACTCAAAAGACCGAGTAACTTAATCACTTTGGAATCTTCCGGTGTTTTGGAATAGAGATCGGCGAGCTCGTCGATCGCTTCCTTTACGTTTCCGTCCTTGTATAACTGTCTAGCATGAGAATAGGATACGCTCCAATCCTGAGTTTCCTCGTTGAAGGAAAAGACGGCCGACTTATCTACGTCGAAAGAATTTTGAACCTGATTCGTTTGTGCGACTCCGTATTCGATTCTCAAAAGAGAAAGGTCATCCGTGATTTCTCCGTTCTTGTAAATCAAATGTTCGATTTGTTCTATGTTTCCTTTTCCGGCTTCCACGGTTTTTAAAAATAAGGTTTCGTCTTCGTTGATCGATCTTGTATCCCGATCCGGAGTTAAATCCAAATCATCCTTACCGTCCGAGCCTATGATCAACACATCGTCTTCCCGCAACGTAGTCGTAAAAACTTTGAACGGATATTCCGACTCCAATCCGATTTTACGAAGCATCAGGGAAGAATCCAAAAATGTCGCTCTTTCATCTCGATACAATACGGTAAAAGGGTGTTCCGCGTTGAAGTAAAAAGTTTTACCCGTTTCCTCTTCGATCAAAAAACAAGAAGCGGAAATCACCATACTGCCGTTAAACGATTTGAATACCGCGTTCACTTCCTCGTAAGTTTCCGTAAGCCACTGCTCCGGAGAAATATTCAGGATTCGATTGTCCGCCGCGGAACGAGCGAGAATAGAATTGATAACGACTCCCATTACAAGAGAGCCGCCCGCACCCTGCATGGATTTACCCATAGCGTCGCCGTTCATTGCAAAGACATAACGTTTAAAATCGGAAGGAGTTCCCAAACGAAGATTTCCGGTAACGCAGATATCGCCGCCGAGATCGGCCTTCTTGCCTTTGAATTCGAATTGTTTCTTTTGTCTCAATAAGAACTGAGTGGAGATCCGACTCGACTTACTCGCGTTATAGTTCAACGGTTTCGCAAGAAGAGATGTAAGAAAGTAATCCCCGTCCTGTTGAATTTTAAGTCGTTGAAACTCTTCGATCTTCTCGGACAATTCTTCGGTTCTGAGTTTAACCTTTGTGGCGAGGTGCTCCGCGTAATCCTGGAGTTCCTTTCTCGCGTCACGAATCGAAGAAACCATGTTGTTAAACGAATCGGCCAAGAATCCGATTTCGTCCTTAACCCGAATCGGAACTTGAACTTCCAAACTTCCGTCGTTCACCTTTTCCACACCGCTTAACAAGTCGTTCAACGGAGATACAAGACTTCCTCTGAAGAATAAAGGAAATAAAAGAATGATCACTACGATCACGACGCCGAGTACGATGATTTGTTTCAGCGCGGTAGGATGCATGAACTCGCGATAGGCTCTATAAGAAAATCCTACTTCGCTTACGTTATCTTTTTCGCGATCGTATTTGATAAATCCGATGTAGTGGAAACTTTGATTGTCCACGTCTTTTTTACGATAGTATCTCGTTAAAGAAGGAACAAAGGGACGGAAATAATTTAGGACTTCTTCCTTTAACTTTGTGGGAGTTACCGTTTTACCGTCCCATTTACAGAAGTTCCAACGATATTCCAAAGAGATTCGGAACATCTTCACTTCTTTGGCGCCGTCCAAATAACTTCTTCCCTTTGCGCAAAAATCCTCGGCAAAAATATTATCGAGTTTGTTCGAAGCGACGAATACGTAAAGGCCCAATCTGGATAATTCTTTGTTCAACGCGGTCTTAAGAGCCTTGTCTTCCAGATCCGGATTTTCTTTTAAAAAGTTTACGATGGAATATCTATAACCGCCGAAATTCTCATGTGAAGATTCAACGAGTTTAACAAGGGATTCTCTAAAACCTTCTTCACGAAGATTGAATATTTCCTCGTATAAAAGTGTATTCTTAAAATCGATTTCAAGTTGTTCCTGATTCGGGTGGATATTGGAATCGTATCTTTCTTGATCGAAGGTGTTCTTGGATTTATTCCATTTGATTACGTAGGAAATTCCCTCCTCCACACTTCCGCCTTCCAACGCTCTTTCCATATGGATCTGGCTGAGCGTATCATACTCGGATTCCTTGTCTTGGTTCGAGATATACACCAAGGCTTGCATGATGATCAAAACCGTAACGAAAGTGATTCCGACGATTTTGAGCATGAAGGAAGTTTTTTCGACCGAGAAATTCAAATATAAGATAAGAATGATAAAGAATGCGGCCATAAACAAAAGAACGATCGAAGTCAGATAAATCGATCTTTCAATATAACCGTCTCGACTTAAAAGATTGGCTACCACGGGAACGGTTCCGCCGATCAAAAAGGACATCATAAATCCGAAAATGATCCAACGCGTTTTTCCTTTGAGTAGCGTCATTCTCCAGATCGGAATCGCGACAAAATTGATGAACACATAACTGAAGATGATAATCGCAATCGTTCTACTTACGTTCTCCGCGTTGAAGTCCCAGTGATGCGCGGTGAAGTGATATTTAACGGACGCGTTCCAAGTCGAAAAACAAAAGTAAGCAACCGCAAGCGTCGCAACGATCCAAAGTACGATCGTGGTTATTTTATTGAATCTGGGAAAATCATTCTCGGGATAACGAGCCACGAATTGCCCGATATGAAGAATCGCGGGAAGAATCAATCCGGCTGTGATCCAACGATGATAAGCCGCAAATGGATGATAAAGAACGGCCGCAAACACATAACCGAATTGGAATATTCCCAAAAGGAAGGCTCCGAATGCGAGATGTTTGGTGCTCGATACTTTTTTATCGATAAAAAGAAATACACCGGAAATGAGCATGGAAGTTAAAAACGATAACAAACTTCCGAACGAATAATAATTGAGAAGTATATTGTTCCAGATCGATCCAGTTTCGCCCATAGTCTTACAAACCTTACTTTTAAAAATCTTTCAGCGATTCCGAGGGAGAATCGCATTTCTCTTTTTTTCCGAACAGACGTTACTCTATTGGTGGGAATCTTCTTTTCAATGATAAAATAGGAATTGTGTCGATTTAACGAATCATCGCGAAACCTCGACGTTCATTTCGACCGTTGGAAATAAATTTATGTAAAACAAGCGTTCGCTTTTAATCTTATTGAGCGAAGGTTCTGAGAATGGATTCTTTTTGAAAGGATTTCCAGGTATAAACCTCGTAAGGTCCGGGAGTCACCCAACCTCGCAGTAAACTGGACCAATTCTTATCTCGAATGGATTTTAACGTTAGGATCACTTCCCCCGTCGTTTTGGGCGAGTTCTCGAACACTAATTTTTTGACAAAGTCCCTGTATCCGTTCGGACCCAATTCCTTATAAAGAATGTATTGAATCTTCAAAGCTTTATTGTAAAAGATAGGCGTTGCAGAAGGGTATTTTTCCCGAAAGTCCGGATCCAAGGGAAAATCTTTGCCGCCTTGAAGTCCTTCCTCCGTGCTCCATTCTTCCGCGATGGAAATGAGTTCTTCTTTTGTGAGTTGGATTTTCTTTTCTTTGTAAAGAACGAGAGGTAAGAATGAAACCAATCCCTCGCTCAACCAGGGTATGTCCGAAAAGTAAAAATGGCCGAGCTCATGAAACAAAAGCGCGGGATAACCTGCCGGAGAAAGATCCGGCTCCATAAAAATTCCGCGAGCCGGCCCAAGGTCGCCCGAGATATTATTGTAACCTCCGACCCGAGTTCCGTTTAAAAGAATCTGATCCTGAACGACCAAAAGAACTTTGTATTTTTCCGAAGCTCTTTGTCCTTCAAAAACCGAAGCGCTCGCTTCGTGAAAAGAAATTCCGGAATACGATTCCAGCGCTCTGAATAGATCCGCGGTCTTTCGATACGCGAATTCGTTCCATTCCTTATCCTGGGAAGAATTACGAATTTCTAATACGAGATCGCCTCGGTTCAAAGGAATCCTTCGAACCCAAGCGCTCTTATCAGAGTAGATACCGACGGAGATAAAAAAAAGAAATCCGAATAGAAACTTACGCACGATCTCTTTCGATGAGTTTTAAAAGTCTTTCCCCGTTTTGATTTCCGGGATCGAGATGCATCAGTCTTCGAGCCACTTCTTCGGCTAAATCGAATTGATCGGTTAAACGATAGATATCGGAAAGATTGATGAGGTTCGATAAATTCTCGGGTTGAATGTCTTTCAGTTTCAAACTCGCTTGTAGGGCTTGTTCGTATTTACCGACTTTTTTATTCGCGATAGAAAGATAAAACCAGTATTCGTGCAAACCTGGATCCGTTTTGAGATAGTTGTTCAAAACTTCGATCGCGGTCGTATAATCTTTTCCTTTAAAGCTCAAAAGCCCTAAAAGTTTATTGATCTTTTGATTTGCGGTGTCGTGTGTATAACCGGTCTTAAGAAGTTCAAGCGCCTGATCCACCTTACCGGTTTTATAAAGTTGTTTTGCATCCTCGTAAATCACGTCCGGATTTAATGCGACTTCGATTCTATCTCCGCCGGTAAACATCTCGTCGAGTTCGTCTTTTTTCCTTTCGGTTTGGAATTCGATTTTCAATAAAGAAAGGTCGTCCGTCAATTCTCCGTATTTGCGGATTTCGGTTTCTATGTCTTCGAGAACGCCCTTTCCTTTTTCGACGTTTCTTAAAAATAGATTCTCATCTTCGTTGATGGTTCTTACGGTTTCTTCCGGAGTTAAGTCGATATCGTCGCGACCGTCCGATCCGAGAATCAGAGTATCTCCTTTTTTAAGTTCGAAAGTTCTCACTTCAAAATCGAACTCCGAATCCAGACCGAGTTTTCTGAGTTGAAGACCTTCTTCCAAAAAGCTCGCCTTACCGTCTCGATATAGAACGCTGAAAGGGTGTTCCGCGTTGAAATAAAAACACTTTCCGGTTTCTTCTTCGATCAAAAAGATCACTGCGGAAATCACCATACTTCCGTTAAACGATTTGAAAACGGAGTGAATCTCCTGATAAACCTCGGCCAACCATTCGGAAGGGGTTTTTTCAAGAATTCTATTGTTTGCCGCGGAACGAGCCATAATGGAATTCATTACGACCCCCATCACCAACGCACCACCGGCGCCTTGCATGGATTTTCCCATCGCGTCGCCGTTCATCGCCATCGTATAACGTTTATAACTTTCAGGCGTTCCCAAACGCAAGTTTCCACTCACACAAATATCGCCGCCGAGATCCGAATGTTTTCCGCGGAACTCGAATTGTTTCTTCTGCTTCAAAGTGAATTCCGTATGAACCAACTTCGATTTGTTAGCGTTGTAAAAAAGCGGTTTTGCCAAAAGGGAAGTTAGGAAGTAATCCCCGTCCTGCTGAACTTTCAGCCTTTGGACTTCTTCCATCTTTTCTTGAACCTCTTGGGTTCTTTCCTTTACCTTCTCTTCCAAATTCTCCGCATAATCTTGCAGTTCTCTTCGGGCTTGTTTGATCGAAGAAACCATCGAGTTAAACGAATCCGCTAAGAACCCGATTTCATCCCGTACCTTTACGGGAACCTGAACATCCAAATCCCCTTTGTTTACTTTTTCCACCCCGGACAAAAGATTGTTCAAAGGATCGACGAGACTGCTTTTGAAGAATAAAGGAAATAAGACAAGAACGACAAAGATCACCGCAAAAAGAATGATCGTTTGTTTTACGGAAGTCGGGTGCATAAACTCGCGATATTTTTTATAAGAGAATCCGAGCTCGACGACTTGTTTCTTCGAAGGAATGTATTTCATGAAAGCGACGTGGTGACCGTATCCGTCCAAACTTCTACGATAGTGTCTTGTTTCCGCGGGCTTAAAATAACTGAAGTATTTCAAAAACTCGGCTTTGAGTTCCTTGCCGGAAATATTCTTCCCTTTCCAAACACATCCTTCCAAATTTTTATAAATTCCGTTCTTAAAGGATTCCAGTTCCTTGCTCTTTTCGAGATAGGATTTACCTTCTTCACAAAAAGAATCGGGGCTGATTCCTTGAAGTTTGTTCGTATTCACAAAGGCGTCTTTATTTAGCTTTTCCGCATGTTTCAAAAGAGCCTTTTTTAAATCTTTGGAATTTAGGGAAGAATTCTCCTTAACGAACTTATAGATCGCGTCCTTATAACCGGCGAAGTATTCTGGAGATCCGTCGAGGATGATTTTCAGATTTTCGCGGAAGTTGTCCTCTTTGAGCGCCGCGATTTCCTCGTAAATCAAAGTGTTCTGTAAATCCACTTTTACGAGCGTGAGATCCAAACCGTATTTTGAATCGTAATCGGTCGTGATCAATTCTCCCGTTTTTTCATCGTAACGAAGAGTGTATTGAACGTCGTTATTCGTTCGACCGCTTTCCAAAACACGTTCACTATTTACGAGGTGTAAACTATCGTATTCGGATTCCTTATCTTGGTTCGAAATGAATACTAGGGCCTGCATAATCAAACAGATCGTAAATAAAGTGATACCTACGATCTTAACCATGAAGGTGGTTCTTTCCGTACTGTTGTTGATGAAGACAATCACCACAACCGAGAACGCCGCAATGAAGAAAATGACGTTCGAGGTCATGTAAGTGGATCTCTCCATATAACCGTCTCGACTCAACACGTTGGAAATGTTCGGATAAAAAGCGGCGATCATAAACCCGATGGAAAAGAGGAAGATCGCAAATCTCTTTTTCTCCTTATCGGTTACGATTCTCCAAGCCGGAACTACGATAAACGCAATGCTACAGTAAAATGCGATGATGAACGCGAGATACTTACTCGCGATCAACGCGTTAAAATCCCAGTGATGGGCGGTGAAGTGATAAATTTTTTCCGAAATAAAAGTGAGATAGATGAAGAAACAAGCCACGATAAACCCGAGAACGTGTTCGAAGATCATCACCCAAAATCCGATCTTCTTATTAACGTTACCCGGATAACGGATAAAAAACTGGGTAAAGTGAGTTACCGCCGGAAGAATCAAACAACCGGTCATCCATCTGTGATAGGCCGCGATGGGATGATAGTAAAATGCGGCCATAAAATATCCGATCTCAAAAAGACCGAATACTAGAAAAGCGATTCCGAGATGATAGGTGGCAACCGTCTTTCGCTTTAGGCTGATAAAGAAAGCGGCGAGGAAGAAGGTAGTAATCGTTACTAAAAGACTTCCAAAGGAATAATAGTTGAACAGAATCAAATCTGATCTCAGAAAATCTAATCCCATAATCTCCAGGTCCGTCTTTCTAATTCTTTATTTTGTTCGAAAAAAGCACGGCATCGTCAAAAAATCTCGAAAACGGTTTCAATAATTCATACCAAAACTAAAAAGCAATAGAAAAAATAAGGAATCAAAAGAGTTTTCCATTATGCCGGTCTTTGAGAAACTAAATTCCCTCAGCACGAAGATTCTAAACCACTTAAAAGAAAAACTCTGGTTAAAAATCTTAATCGGAATGAACGCCGGAATTTTTGCCGGAATTTTACTCGGTTCTGATTTATCTTTGGTGGAGCGCGATGTCGCTCAACTTATTACTTCCTGGCTTGTTACACCCGGACTTATCTTCATCGCCCTTTTACAGATGATCATGGTGCCTTTGATCTTCTCTTCTATTATTCTCGGAATTTGTTCCGCAGAAAATATAGAGAATGTCAAAAAACTCGGAATTAGAACCTTAATTTATTTTGTTTTAACCACCTTCATTGCGGTGGCGATCGGAATCGCTTGGGCGCTTTGGTTGGAACCCGGAAAATCCACGATTCAGATTAAGAATGCTTTGGGCTCCAAAATCCCCGCACCGACTACGATTCCGACTTTGGACAAATATCCGGAATTGTTTATGTCATTCTTTCCAAAGAATCCGTTCCTTTCCGTCACTCAGGGGGAAATGTTAAACGTAATCGTGTTTTCCATTCTGATCGGAATCGCGATTCTTTCCGTGTCAAAAGATCTTTCCAAACCGATTTTGGAACTCCTGAATTCCGTTTTTCAAATCAGTATGAAAATCGTGAACTGGGCGATGGCTCTGACCCCGTTTGCGGTCTTCGGTTTAATGGCGAAGGCGATATCTTCAATCGGAGCGGAACTTCTTCTTACCCTCGGAGTTTATATGAGCACGGTTTTGCTCGGATTGATTTCGGTGATCGTTCTGTATTCGATCATTCTCATTTTTTTAGCGAGAAGGAACCCGATCGACTTCTTTAAAAAAATCGCAGGTTTACAATTACTCGCGTTTTCTACTTCGAGTTCCGCCGCGGTCATGCCCGTTTCCATCAAAACCGCCACGGAAAATCTAAAGGTTAAAAAGAATATCGCGGAATTTATCATTCCCGTCGGCGCAACCGTGAACATGGATGGAACCGCCCTTTACCAAGCGGTCGCTACGATTTTTTTAGCGCAGTATTACGGAATCGAATTGGCTCCGACTCAACTCGTCTTTCTTCTTTTTGCAACGGTCGGCGCCTCGATCGGAACGCCGAGTACTCCCGGAATTGGAATCGTAATCTTAGCGACGATCCTAGCTGGACTCGGAATCCCCACCGAGGGAATCGGAATTATCTTAGGGGTGGATCGTTTTCTGGATATGTGCAGAACCACAATCAACGTAACCGGAGATATTACCGCGTCTTGTGTGATGGACAGGTTGAGTTGATTGAGATCCAGATTTTATAGACTTACTTTTTACAACATTCTCGCGAACATCACGGTTCCTCTTACGGGTTTGGCCGACACGGCTATATTAGGAAATCTTGATACTCATATCTTTATGGCCGGAGCCGCGTTATCCGGTATTCTTTTCGATTTTATCTTTTGGATGTTCGGTTTTCTAAGAATGGGAACCACCGGATTGACCGCTCAGGCTTCCGGTGAAAAGAATGAAAAAGAATCCCTTATGATTTTGGTTCGATCCTTAGGGTTGGCTTGTTTTTTCGGAACGTTGATTCTTCTTTTTTCTCCTTGGATTCGAGAATTCGGATTTCAAATTTTACAAGGGGATTCAAACGTCAAAGCGGCTGGACTTTCTTACTTTGATTCGAGAATCCCGGGTTCCATCGCGGTTCTTTGCAATTACGTTTTTACGGGTTGGTTTTTAGGGCGGGAGAGAAGTTCCTATGTTTTGATCGCGACCATCGTTGGAAACGGAATCAACGTCGCGCTCGATGTTTGGTTCATTCTCGATTTGGGCTGGGAAGCGTACGGAGCCGGTTTGGCGACGAGCATCAGTCAATTCGGAATGTTGGCGGTTTTTGTTTTTCTATTTTTCAGAGAATGGAAATTGATACCCGACTTAAAGTTGTCCTTCCTTCGGGACAAACATCTATTTTCGTTTAGCGGATTTTCATCCCTCCTTCACTTGAATCGGGATATTTTTCTAAGAACCTTGTTTTTGATTCTTACGTTCAGCTTGTTTCGAAATTTCAGTTCGGAAGCTGGCACAGAAATTTTAGCCGCGAATTCGATTCTACTTCAGTTGATTCTTGTAAGCGCGTATTTGGTAGACGGTGCGGCCTTTGCTACCGAAAGTTTAGCCGGAAACATTTACGGCGAAAAGAATTGGAAACTTTTGAAGGATCTTCTTTTTCTCGCGCTCTATGTGAGCCTTGTTTTCACATCCGTCTTTCTCGGGTTCCTGTATTTGTTTCCCGGCCTTACTCTCGGAATGATTACAAAAAGCGATTCGGTTTTGTTTTTGTTAAACGAATACAAGATTTGGTTAATTCCCGTTTTGGAAATCGGTGCCGTCGCTTTTATCCTAGACGGATTTTTTATCGGGCTTACGAAAGGGAGAATTCTCCGCAACTCTATGTTGATCAGTACCGCACTTTTCTTTTTTCCGATGGCGTATCTCGGTAGGATCCAAAAGGACAATCATCTTCTTTGGCTTTCGTTGGCTCTTCTTATGTTCGGAAGAACTTTGACCTTATCGATTCAAGCGAGAAAATTCTTTCTGAATTCTTCGCTACGAACATCCATCGAAGCGGAACCGAACGCAAATTAACGGTTCGTTACGCCTTCTTCCAAAACGACTTGGATCTCTGCGGGAATATTTTTCCATTCTTCGGAGTTGCGACTTTTATAAAAAACCGGAGATTGAATTTCGTCCCAGTTCTCCGCACGAAAAAGATCGATACTTTCCTCTCCCTTTTTAAAAACGCGGGAAGATTCATCCGATGCGGGTTTTACGTTTTGAACGGGGGCCCATCCGAACCCGGGAACATAAACGTCCATCGTATCCTTAAACGAAACCGAATTCGGTCCGGTAATCGTCGCCGTGTATTGCGAACGAACGGGAACGCCGGAATCCAAAAGACTTTTTTTCAAAGCGGGCATACTACTTCGGAACAATCGAGCATCGAATATCTTATCCACGTAATAGGAATTTTTTTGAACTCCTAAGGGCGGTCCTTTGAGGAACGGTTTCAGATCTTCTCCTATACTTTCCTTCTTTTCCAAAAAGTCGTCGGTCACGTAATAACGAATGTTTTGAGTTCGAGCTTCGAAAGAATATTCTAATGTTTGTTTTCCCTTTACGTCGTCCACGCCGAGAACTTTGACGAAGGCCCGTCCGTTTCCGATAAAGTCCTGTTTAAATCCCGCGTCGGTCATTTTTAAATTTCGAATTCTTTGATGTTCCGTAGTCGGTGGTTGAAAAATTCCGAGCGAACCGCCCGCGACGGAAAGTTCGTTCAATGAAAAAGTGATTCGAACCTTCATGATATGTGTGGTTTCTCCGGAAGCGATAAAACGATCCGTTTCGACGAAGGAAACCTTTCGAACTTCTTTTCCGGTTCGGTCGACGACGAAGATTCTACTTCCTAAAAAAACCATTCCTCGAATTTCCTTCGAAGGAGTTTTGATCGATCCGGTAATCGATCCGTTGTTCGGATTGTAGCGATAAATATTTCCGTCGGAAGAATCGGAAACCCAGATGGAATCACGCGCGAAAACCAAGTCTCTAGGTTGCGCGCGGTCGGTTAAAAATCCGCCGATCAATTTGCCCGTCGCCTTATCCAGAATGGAAATTTTTCCATTCTCTTGATCGAGAATATACAACAAAGAATCCTGACTTGCGATTCCTCCGATCTTTTCGATCGGCACGGAAATTCTTTCGGTGACTCCGCCCGTGTTCGGTTCCACCTTTAAAACGAGTTTTCTCGCACCTACAAAAATTCTCCCTTCACGCGGATCAAAACTGATCCCGCTTAAAAAAGGAATGTTTAAAGAAAACGATTCTTGTCTTCCGCTCGGATCGACTCGATACAAAGAACGATGTGCGGAATCGATATACCAAAAATTCGTTCCGTCGTACGTAAAGCCGTACGCGTTTTCCGTAAGTTTGATTTCCTGATCCTGGGAAAAAATCGGAATCGAAAAAACGAAAAGGAACGCAACTAAATACCTGAAAAAACTGACTTGAGTGAAATCCATAGCTCCTCTGCAAGACCGGGTCTGTGTATATCAGTTCCAATTTGGATAGGCGAAGGTACGAAGATAAAAATCAGCGCGAATAGAATCAAAAGGCCGCCGACTTTTCGAACTCGATCCAAGGGAACCACCGGGTCAGGGACAAAAGGGTGTTCTACTTTTATGATGAAATAAATTAGGAAACCCCACAGTAACCATGAAAAATTCCATAAACACAAAAGTAAAAATCCTATAAAAAGATAATAAATCCAGTTTCTATATTTTTCACCAAAAATGGAATAAATTACGTGGCCTCCGTCGAGTTGTCCGAACGGAAGAAGATTGATTGCGGTCACAAGAAGGCCGACCCAACCCGCTTGTGCCAAAGGATGAATCCAAACGTCTTGAATCCGAGGATCGAAAGGTCCTAAGATCCATTGATTGATCGTAATCGTAAAAATGGATTCACCAAAAGAGATGACTCCGGGATTTCCTTGAAGACTTTCCATCGGAACCAAAGAAGACCAATAAATTCCTAAAACGTAACAAGGAACGGAGAGAATCAAGCTCATCAAAGGTCCCCAGATTCCGATGTCGAAGAGTTGTTTCTTATTTCGGATCGGTTCGAGAATCTTAATCACCGCGCCCATGGTTCCGATCGGAGCGAACGGAATCGGAATAAAATAAGGCCATGTCGCTTTAACGCCGTAATATCGAGCCGCTAAAAAATGTCCCATTTCATGAGCCAAAAGAATTACGATCAAGGAAAGGGAATAAGGCAGTCTAAGAAAAAATAATTCTTTTAAATATTGTAAGGGCAAGAAGGGAATTTCTAAGAATTCGCTCTGAAACGTAAGAGTCAAAAAGGTAAGGATAAACAAGATTACGTGTGTTGAAAATCGGGACTGTTTCAATCGCTATTCTATTCTTATCGGAAAGAATCCTCTTTACATCGTATCGTGAATTTTTAGCCTTTTACTTACACAGTTTGACGAAGACCGGAGAATAAAATTTGTTCGAGAACATTAAATTCATAAAGAAGTATGATCCCGCCGCAAAGTCCTATCTGGAAATCATACTCTGTTATCCGGGTCTACACGCGCTCTGGTTTCACAAATTGGCTCATTTTCTTTATCGGATGAAACTTCCCCTAATCCCGAGGATGATCAATACTTTTTCCAGATTCATTACTGGAATCGACATTCACCCCGGCGCGCAGATTGCAAACGGGATCATGATCGATCATGGACACGGAGTCGTAATCGGCGAAACGGCAACCGTCGCAAAAGGATGTTTGATTTATCAAGGTGTTACTCTCGGCGGAACCGGAAAAGAATCGGGGAAACGTCATCCGTCTTTGCTGGAGAATGTGGTCGTCGGCGCGGGCGCTAAAATTTTAGGAAACATCACGATCGGAAAGAATGTTCGAGTCGGAGCGGGTTCCGTCGTAATGAGAGACGTTCCGCACGATACGACCGTGGTCGGAATTCCGGCGAAAGCGGTTCGTTCCAAAATGCCGATCGGAGAAGAAGGCGAACACATGCTGGATCACAACGAGATTCCGGATCCGGTCGCGAAGGTTTTTTCTCTCCTCCTCGAAAGAATCGATTCTCTCCAAAAAGAAGTGGATTCGATGAACAAGGATGGATTTCACAAAAACGTTTCGAGAAAAGAAAAAGACAATCTGGAAGAAATTCTGGATGAGTTTATCCACGGCGGCGGAATCTAAAAACAAAAGCCCCGTTTCCGGGGCTTTGCTACGAGGGAACTTTCTCTCTAATTCAATCGATTATTTTTTTGGAATAAAACAATCGATCCCGTCGGTTTTCAATTTTGATTTTAAAGACTCGGCTCCGGTTCTACTGCCGAAATCACCCAACTGAATTACGAACAAACCGTCTCTGGTAAACACGAAGGTCTTTTCTCCGTATTCTTGACCGATGCTGGATTTATACGCTTCGGCTCTTGTTTGATCGCGGAAAACTCCGACTTGAACCGTATAACCTTTCGGAGAGCCTTTGATATATTTTCCACCGGCAACTGGTTTGTTTGGATAATCGGATTTCTGCGGATTTAATTTTTCCGGCTTTCCGTTTTCGTCTCCGAGAAGCGCGTCTTCATCGTCGTTATTTTCGAGATCTTCGGATTCTTCACCGCCAGCTCCTCCGCGTTTTACGACTTTGATTCCTACTTTAGCGATACCATTGTCTTTGAATTCCAGAGTATCGGCGGCTTTTTCGGAAAGATCGATGATTCTATCTTTTACGAAAGGTCCTCGATCGTTGACGCGAACCAAAACTTCTTTTTGATTTTCAAGATTCTGAACTCGAATGATGGAACCCAAAGGAAGAGTCGGGTGCGCGGCAGTTAGTTTCGTTTTGTCGAACTTCTCGCCGCTTGCGGTCGGTTTTCCGTGAAACTTCGCTCCATACCAAGAAGACATTCCGATTTCGTCGAAATCTCCGTTGGAGCTGTTCGTTTTTTCGGGCGGTTGAGCCTTTGCGTATTTTTCAACGTTCAATTCTTCTTCGAACGATCTGCGTCCCGGTTTTTGAGAAGCGGTGTTCGAACCGGATTCACGATCCATCGGAGCGATTTCTTTTTCAAAGAAAATCTCGGACGGATCTCCGGATGCGCTGATGCTTCGTTTGGATTCAACGGATGCGCAAGACGTAAAAATAATCAGGGCAACTAAGATTGCTATTTGTTTCATGTTTCCCTCGGGTCCTAGTGATTCCTTTATCAAATCGGTAGAATCGAAAAAAATCATTACAACTTTTTCGGTCGCCCAAGTTCGAAATAATTCCGATAGTTGTTTTATGACCGGGACAGACATCAGCAAGATATTCAATCAGGCTTTGGCCTTGGAAAAAGAAGGCAAACACCCGGAAGCGATTCAACTTTACGAAAGCCTGATCCAATCCCAACCAAAGTACCAAAAATCGTATCTGAATTTAGGCGCGCTCTATTCCAAACTCGGGAATTCCAGAAAAGCGATCGAGGTTTATCAAAAAGCTCTCGGGATCGGAAAAAACCCGGAACTCTACTACAATATCGGTGTGGAACTTTATAGAACCGGAGAAGTGGAAACCGCCGTTCGATCTCTCAAAAAATCTCTCGAACTCGAAAAGAGATTTTTGAAATCCCATATTCTTCTCGCGTACTGTTATCGCCAACTTGAGAAGGACGACAAAACCGAACTGTATCTCACGAACGCGATTCGACTCGATCCCGAAAATCGAATGGCCCTCACCGCTTTGGCGACTTTACATTTCGAAAAAGAACGTTGGAAAGAATGTCTCGAAACCGCAAACAAGGTAAACAAACTTTATCCCGGCGACTCGAGAATGCAGGTACTTCTTTCGGAAGTTCATACCCGTCTCGGAAACTTTAAACAATCGTTTGAAATTCTAAAACAAGCGACTTCTCAATCGAAAGGATTTACTCGTTTTGCGGATGCGGTCGAAGAATCCAAAAAGAATCCGGAAGAAGCCGCATTCTTCGATTCGTTGGAAAAACTCACCAAAAACAAACTGGATGAATTCCGTTCCAAATTCGAAATGAGTAAGGAAAATCCCGAAGACTTCGCTCCTCCGAATCCTCAGGATGCACTTGATCTTTCACTCATGTATTTATTCCATGGTGATAAAGAACGGGCTTTGAAGTATATGCTTTATGCCCAGAAACAATTGGAAGAATCCGGTGCGCAAGAATCGAGCGATGGATAAAGGGCGAAATCATTCGCTCGCTACTATAAATCTCAAAACTTTTTGGATTCGATCTTTAATCGTATTATTCATCGCGTTTACCGTGAACGTCTGCATTTATCCGATTCGGGAAGCGGAAGTTTTAGAAAATGACATTTCATTCATCTATCTTAACTCAGCAGAATTCTCAGAAACGGAACTCGAAAGGATAACTTCGATCTGGAAAGTAAGGGGCTTACGAGGAAAAGGAAACAACGCCGAAGATAAAAACAATCTCGGAGTTTTATTCGCAAAAAATTCCCTATTGGACGACGCGGAAACTTCTTGGAAAGAATGTATGAAACTTTCGGATTCAAATCCGATCTGTTTCTCAAATCTGATCCGTATGCACTATCTCATCGACGAGTACGAGACCGCTAAAGATGAAATCGCTTTATATCTCAAAAACGCGAAGAAGGATCAAGTTCAACAGGTTCGCAAACTTCTTACTTCTCAAAACCGAAGAGAAGAAACCGTTCTATTACTCGACGTTCAATCCAAAATCCCAGGAATGGAAGTCGTTTCTTGGGAAGAATTGAGCGCGTATTTTTTGGAAAAACAAGATTACGAAAAAGCCTATTTCTATTTGGAAAAAATCCTACAGATCAATCCTTATCACAAGAATGCGCGCGCTTCCATGGTCCTGTTGGCTCACGATTTGGAGAAATGGGACGATCTTTTGATGTTCTCGATCAATCTCCATTCTACGGACGACAAGATTCCCGATCTGAATTATTATATTGCGAAAGCATATTATGAAAAACGCAATTACTCCGAAGCTCTGGATTGGATCCGGAAAGCGCCCGAGTCCGAAAAGGAAACACTTCCGTTTATAGAACTTTGGAAAAGAATTCTTCTTTCTGTGAATCCCAACTCCGATTTACATCCAATTCTTCCTTACGTCAAAAGAATGCAGGCCAAAGGTTTGCAGATTCGAGAAGAGGACATTTTACCGACATTAAATTCTTCCGGAAAAAAAACGATCGAAGACATCAAAGTCGGGCGTTAGATCAAATTTCGTCTAACGCAATAAATTCCAAATTTGTAACGCCTGTTTGAGATTTTTCGCTTCGTGTGTTCGAATATATTCCACTTTTTGAATGGAAAGATACAATTCCGCGATTACCGTCGCGATTTCCCTTTCGGAAACGTCCAAACCTCCGAGTGCGTTTCCTAAAAAAGATTTTTTAGTCACCGAAACCATCATCGGAGAAAATTCTTCTTTGAGACTTTCGATTCGTCTTAAAACTTCGAAGCTCACTTGAAAATCGGGACTCAGAAAAAAACCCATTCCCGGATCAAAGATCAATTGCTCCGGAGAAATTCCCGCGTTCAACAATGCCTTTTTTCTTTCACGAAAGAATTTTACGATTTCGGAAAGTACATTCTCCCTTGTGAGATGAGATTGAACATCGGGACGATTTGCATGATTGTGAGAATACATCAAAACGAACTTTCGATCGGTTCCCGAGAATTTTGAAATTTCTCGGATCGAAGCTTCGTCCACAAAGCCGCGGATATGATTGATAAATTCCGCGCCGGCGGCCAAAGAATTTGCGATTACCGCGGGTTGAAACGAATCCACAGAAATGCGAATTCCTTTCGCGATCAGATCGGGGATCAGATTTTTCATTCTTACCCATTCGATTTCGGGTCCGACCAGACCCGCTTGGATATTGGAAGACTGAGCGCCTATATCGACCACGTTCGCGCCTTGGCCGATCAGAGAATCCGCCTTTTGAAAAGAGGCGGAATGAGTGAGATATTTTCCACCGTCCGAAAACGAATCTTCCGTGATATTCAGAACGCCGAAGATCGTCGGAGATTGCGCCGAAGAATTCGAGTCGAGCTTAGTTTCCATCTTTAAAAACTCCGATACAAGGCCGATACTTTAAGAGAGATCCTGGAATTAAACTAAAAACGGCGATTCTTCTACATTCTTTTTGGAGTGATTCATGCGTCCTTTTACTCAATCGATTTTCTTTTTGTTTCTTTGTGTTCTTTCACCCGTTTTTGCTCAGCCCTTACCGGATCTTCCCGAAAAACAATTCGGGCAACCGCTCAACACGCAGAACGACGAATACAATCCATTGATCAGCCCGGACGGCCGTTATATCGTCTTTCAATCCAATCGTCCCGGCGGAGAAGGTGGGATGGATATTTGGATCTCGGAAAACGTTCGATTCTTGGATAAGGAAAGTCCGGCGGAATGGACCAAACCCGTAAACATGAATCAAAACATTCGGGAAGAATTAAAACGACCTTCCGTTCAAGGCGTTCGTAAACCGAACCTGTTTAACTCGAACGCTTTCGAAGGAGGCGCTTCGATTTTATTCGATTCGAACAACGCCCCTTCTGAAATTTATTTCACGTCCACGATCAATCCCGCAATCGGTCGCGCAGGTTTTGAAGGTCTGAACATCTACAGAACGATCAAAGATAAAAAAACGGGAAGATGGAGCGACCCGGAACATCTGAGCGAAATCAATTCCAACTTCAACGAAAAGATGCCCGCGATTTCACCGGACGGAAGTTTTTTGATCTTCTCATCCGATCGTCCAGGTGGTTACGGAGATTTCGATCTTTGGATTTCGGTGCGAAACACAAAAAACGGAAGTTGGTCTCAACCTAAAAATTTAGGCTCTCCTCTCAATTCTTCGGAAAGTGAAATTCTTCCATTTATTCATCAGGACGGGGAGCAACTTTATTTCAGTTCCAATCGGGAAGACGAACGAAAGAAATTTAAGGTTTTTAGAATATTCTTAAGATATAAATCCGCGCTCGATAACATGCTCGAAGACGAAGAAGAAACGGAGGAAACCGCTCCGACGAAAACGAGCGAAACTTTAGTTCCAAAAGTCGATCAATCCTCTTTGTTACTTCTTCCAAAACCGTTTAACACGGATAAGTGGGAAGGACACGATAGCGAAGGAATCAGTTTTGATCGGGACGGAATCTGGGCTTATACATCCTCCAATCGCGGAGGAGGAGAAGGCCAATTCGACATCTACCGTTTTCAAGTTCCGGAATCGCTTCGTAATTCCTATACTCTGAATTTCAAAGGTCTCGTTTTGGACGGTTCAGAAAAAACGATGATCGGTTTGGATTCCACTTTGAAAATTTACGACGGTAACAAACCCGCAAACGTGATCACTTCGAAAAGAATCGGCGGTGATCTTACAAAAGGGAAACCTTCCAACTTTGCGACAACACTACAAACGGGAAGAGTGTATAAAGTCGAAATCAGTTCTCCGGGTTTTCATCCTCAAGAGGATATTTTGGATCTTCGGGGAAACATCGGTAAAAATAGAAAGGTTTATCGGACCTATGTTCTGTTCCCCGTAAAAACCGGAGAAGGAAAAACGGAAGAAACCAAAGTGGAACAACCCGTTGACAACCAAACTCCTACTTCCGCGGCGATGAAAGTGGTTGTAGCGGATGCCACAACGAAACAAATTATTTCCGATGCAAAAATTACACTTTTTACACCGATTAACCGCAAAGGAGAATCGCTCCTTCAGGAAGCGGATAAAAAATCCTTTTTAGTCAATAAATTGCCGGATAGCGATTTTGAATTATTTGCGACCGCTCCGAAATATATTTCCGAAAGCGTAAACGTTATTCAAAAAAATATTTCCAAAAACGGAACCGTGACGATTTTTCTTAAAGCGGAGAAGGACGTAGATCCGATCTATAATCTACACGTTTACTTCGAATTTAATAAAACAAAAATCACGGACGAGAACAAAAAGTTACTAGCCCCTCTTGTAGAGTATCTTGTTAAAAATGCGTCCGATAAAATTGAAATCGGGGGACATACGGATAACGTAGCCTCCAAGGAATACAATACGAGATTGAGCGCCAAAAGGGCTCGTAACGTTTACGATTATCTTCTTTCCAAGGGGATTTCCGAAAAACGGATAAAAGCGAGAGCTTATTGGTATTCACAACCGGAAGCAGAAAATGAAACAGAGACCGGAAGAGCAAAAAATAGAAGAGTGGGTTTTAGAAAACTCTAAGGAGTTTTCATGACAGTACAATACCAAAAATATCTGCAAGCTCCGAGGTCTTGGGAAACGATCCAGGACCTCAACAAGATCAAGTATATTCTAAAGGAATACATTCACTTTCAAGGCTTACTCGTTAAGGAATCTCCTTTCCATCAGGAATTAAAACCCATGGAGATCAGAGAGGACGGCACTTTTGTTTTTCCGATCGACTCGACTCTGACGAACGTAAACGACGAACTTGTTCTTTACAGAACCCTTTCCAAACATATTGAAATCGGTTTCGAAGTGATCGAAAAAAACGACGCTCAGATCATCTGCAAACCCGTTTTTGCGAAAATCGCAAAAACACAAAGAATGTCCCCTCGTATAGAGGGTCTCATCGGAAAAGTTGTCTCGCATAAGTTTTTGATTCCAAGAAAAGAATTAGAAATCAATAAAGTACTCGGAACCTCGGGCCAAATCATTCTCAACGATTTGAACCGCAAGGTGAAACAAATTTATCCATCTTCAAAACTCATATTCACTTCTTCTAAAGATCTTTCTCCCGAAGAAGAATTGGTGAAGAAGTTCAAAAAACCGATATATATCAGCGATACTTCCCTTTTGGATTCCGTCGCCGAGGGCGAATTCGAAGGCTTGGATCTGATTCCGATCAAAGAAGCCCTTCAAGAAGAATTGATTCTGGAAGAAAGAATGCGATTTTTCAAAGGAAGCAAGACCCGTTCTTTGCTTATTTATCCGATTCTATTCAAGAATGGAGAAGGCGATCAAATTTTTGCGATGGGTGTGATCGAATCCAGTGAAGGACCGATTTCGGACAAAGTTATTCCTCTCTATAAAGAGATGGAGGAAATTTTCAACTCGAGAATGGGAGATTCCAACACGAAGGCCGTGGACATTAGACAAAATGTTCTCAATATTTCGGAAGGTGGAATTCTTCTTGAAGTAACGGAATCCGAGTTGATCGAATCGTTCTTACATAAACCCGTTTTTACCGCGGACATTACGTTTAAGATGCAAGCTCCTTTACGATTCGCATTCCATATCCGACATATTTCCCAGGTCGGAGAAATCTATCACGTAGGCGCAGAAATAGTTGGCTCCAATGATGCTAAGGCAAATATGACTCTATTGAAGAAAAATATGAACTTCATTAAGACTCAGTAATTTGCCTTGGAAAATCAGAAAAACTTTTTAACCACAGCCCCTTATAAGGGAACTAGAGACTTTTATCCGGAGGAAATGCGCCTCCGGAATTGGATGTTTTCCGTAATGCGCGAGACCGTTTTGTCTTTCGGTTACGAGGAATACGACGGACCTATCTTAGAATCTTTCGATTTATACAGAGCAAAAAGTGGAGAAGAAATCGTAGAACGGCAGTTATACGATTTTATCGATAAGGGAGAAAGACGCGTTGCGATTCGTCCCGAAATGACTCCCACACTTGCAAGAATGGTTGCCGGAAATCTTCGCAATCTTCCTCGTCCGGTTCGCTGGTTTTCCATTCCGAATTTATGGCGTTACGAACAACCTGGCAAAGGAAGACTCCGAGAACACTGGCAATTGAACGTGGATCTTTTCGGCGTCGATACACACCGAGCCGAACTCGAAGTTCTTTTGATCGCAGATTCGATTCTAAAAAAATTCGGAGCACCCGCGGGAAGTTATCAAATCAAGGTTTCTCACAGAAAACTTCTCGATAGCTTCTTAAAGAATTCTTTAAAACTCAACGAGGATCAGATTCACGGAGTTTCTAAACTCCTGGATAAAAAATCCAAAATTTCTCCCGAGGCGTTCGAAGCGGAAATCAAACCGCTTCTCAATAATTTCGAAGAACAATTTGCGCTCATTGAAAAATATCTCGCTTCCGATTTGGAAACCGTTTCTTCAATTTCGGGAATTGATCCGGATTCCGTTTCTTTCATTCGCAATTTATTCAAAGAACTTGGAGAGCTCGGAGTCGACAAACAACTCGTATTCGATCCTTCCATCATACGCGGTTTCGATTATTATACCGGTTGTATCTTTGAAGTATTCGATACCAATCCTGAAAACAGAAGATCTTTGTACGGCGGCGGAAGATACGATAACCTAATCGGACTTTTTTCTAAAGAACAACTTTCCGGGATCGGTTTCGGTTTAGGAGACGTGACTCTCAAAAACTTTTTAGAAGGTCACAAACTCATTCCGAACCTAAGTCGTGAAACGACTCTTTTTCTTCCGATCATGGATGATTCTCTTTTTGTGGAAACTTTCAAACTTTCGAAAGAACTTCGAGAAAACGGAATCCTCACCGAAACGATGTTAGATTCCGCAAAAATCGGAAAACAAATTCAGGCCGCGGAAAAAAAAGGTTATCGCTACGTATTGTTTCTTGGAGAATCGGAAATCCGTACGGAAACCGTTCAAATCAAAGACCTCGTTTCCGGTGAACAGAAAAGCCTTCCGAGAAAAGGGCTTTCCGATATTCTTAAAAAAGATTTTCAACTTTGATACAAATCGTAGACCAAATCGATTTTTCATTCTCCACTTGGATTCGGACGAAACTCCACAATCCCAGATTGAGCCATATTCTTTCCAAGATCAATCGTGGTGAGGTATTCCTCATCATTCTTCTTCCGTTTTTGTATTTCAAAAACGATCTGCCGTTCGCTTGGTACTGGGTTCTTTTATTTACGGGCCTAGTGACTTATGCAAACGATCGGTTCGTTCTTTTTTTAAAGAAGCTCATCGCGAGAAAAAGACCTTTGATAACGGTTGCGGGAAAAGTGGATTCGAATCCGGATATGAAACATTCGTTTCCGTCCGCACATGCGGCGAATTCGATGACTGCAGTTTTGATTCTTGTGCTTTTGTTTAAATTCTCTCCGGCCTTGATTCTGATTAGTTTCTTAGCCGGAGTGGGAAGGTTGCTTTCTCTACATCACTTTGTAAGCGACGTGATCGGCGGTTGGATCATCGGAACGATCTTCGGTTTTACGGGCTTATTTCTTGGAAGCGCTCTTCTTAGCTTTTGCTGTTCCTGACTTATTTCCCAAAGCATCCAACGTAAGTTTATGACGGACTTCTCCTTCGTGAGTAATCGAAGTGGAAGAAAGAACTTCGTCGTTCAGATCCAAATTGATCTTTTTGTCCTTAATCAACAGCTTTAGAAAATTGAAAACGTTCTTGCTGAACATTTTAGAAGCGTCCGCGGGAATGGAACCCGCAAGATTTTTATGACCGATCACGGTAATTCCTTTCGGAGTTACTACGTTTTGTCCGTGTTTCGTATATTCGCAGTTTCCACCCATAGAGGAAGCGAGATCCACAACAACGGAACCCGATTTCATGTTATCTACGATTTTTTTAGTAATCAATAACGGAGCTTTTCTACCCGGAATCAAAGCGGTTGTGATGATAACGTCCGCTCTTTGCGCGTATTTATCGATCGCTTCTTGTTGGCGTTTTTTGTATTCTTCGGTTTGTTCAACCGCGTAACCACCTGCGGCCGCGGAATGAGACGCACCCTCGACTTCCACGAACTTAGCGCCAAGAGATTGAACCTGCTCTTTCACTTCAGGTCTTGTATCGAATACGTCAACCACCGCGCCCAATCTTCTGCTGGAAGCGATCGCTTGTAGACCGGCAACACCGGCTCCGATGATCAGAACGGAAGCGGGAGTGATCGTTCCTGCCGCAGTTGTAAGCATTGGAAAGAACCTCGCTAAGTGAGAAGCCGCAAGCAGAACCGCTTTGTATCCCGCAACGGTAGCTTGGGAAGAAAGAACGTCCATAGACTGCGCTCTTGTGATTCTCGCGATCGCATCCAAGCTTAAAACTTCCACTTTTTTCGCGGCGAGTTTTTGGATGGTAGGCGCGTTCATAGCAGGCTGAAACATTCCGAGATAAATCGTTCCCGATTTTATCTTCGCTAATGTCGCAGGATCGGCAAGGTGAATGCTCACGATGATATTGGATTTGCTGAGAACATCCTGACGAGAAACCAGACTTGCTCCGGCTTTTTTATAATCTTCGTCGTGGTAGTATGCTTGTTCTCCGGCGCCCTTTTCTACAAGGACGGTTGCTCCGATTTTCTTCAATGCATCGATGATGTCTGGAGTTACGGATACTCTTGTTTCTTCTTTAGCTTCTTTTAAAATTCCAATATTCATAATTTATTCCCGGTAAATAGATAAATAGCGTGTTTCCGGACGCGTTTCGGTAAAGTACGTCCAGAATTTCTTCGCGTAAATTTAATCCAAGTTATTTTTAAAGTATTCGATGGTTTTCCGAATTCCTTCAACAAGAGGAACCTTCGGCTCGAATCCAAGGTGTTTTTTTGCAAGAGTTAAGTCCGGCTTTCTACGAGCGGGATCATCCTGAGGCAACGGCTTATGAATGATTTTAGATGAAGAACCGGTTTCTTTTAAAACCAACTCCGCTAATTCACGAACCGTAAATTCTCCATCGTTTCCGAGGTTCACCGGTCCGTTAAAATTTTCTGTGTTCATCATACGTATGATTCCGTCGACGAGATCGTCCACGAAACAAAAGGAGCGGGTTTGATCGCCTTCTCCATACAATGTTATGTCTTCTTTTTTGAGAGCTTGCACGATAAAATTGCTGACCACTCTTCCGTCGTCCGGCAACATTCTCGGGCCGTACGTGTTAAAGATTCGAATCACTCGAATGTCCACTTTATGATTTCTCAAATAATCGAAACAAAGAGTTTCAGCGACTCGTTTTCCTTCATCGTAACAACTCCGGATTCCGATCGGATTTACGTTTCCCCAATATGTTTCCTTTTGAGGATGCTCCAATGGGTTTCCGTAAACTTCGCTTGTGGACGCTTGTAAAATTCTCCCCTTTACCCTTTTGGCAAGACCGAGCATGTTCATCATTCCGAGAACGTTCGTCTTAACCGTTTTGATTGCATTGGATTGATAATGAACGGGACTCGCAGGACAAGCCATGTTGTAGATTTGATCCACTTCCAACTTAATCGGATCCGTGATATCGTGTCTGATAAATTCGAACTTAGGATTTTTGAAAAGTTCTTGGATGTTCTTTTTTCTTCCCGTGTGAAGATTATCCAAACAGATAACTTCGTTGCCTTCTTTCAAAAGCCTTTCACACAAATGAGAGCCGATAAATCCGGCGCCACCGGTGATCAATATTCTTTGTTTACTCATGATTCTTCTTTTTCCAAAAATTCTGCGGGTAATGGTTTTCCGTTTAGGTCGAGTCCCTTGCTGAAAAACCATTCCATAACTTCGGGAGTTACTTCTCCGGGGAATGGAGCTTCCATATTTCCATTCTCGGGAAAGTGGAATGGGTCTTCGTCTTGCGGAAATTCCTGTTCAGCAACACCCGATTGGAATACCTTTTTAACCGATACGAATATGATGGATAAGCTAAAAAAAGACCAGAGGAGGGCAATCAAATATCCCAAGACTATCACCGATTTCGGGACGTCTTTAGAAGGATTGGCGCCGGTTATCCATGTCGCCATGATTCCCGCATCCGTGTATGCGATGTTTCCCGTAAAATCAAGAAGATCGTATAAACTATAAAGAGTAATGCTTGTTCCGATAAAAACGAGAAGGAGACGATTCAATTTTAGATTGAAGAAACCGAGTAAGACAAATCCCAAACCCCAAAGAATTCCAGTGTACTGCGCGAGGTTTCCCGGCTTAGAATAAGAGATCGTCATCAGTAAAAGAACAGCGCCGAAAGAAATCAAAGTCGGTCTCACCATTCTCCCCGAAAAACCGCGATTGAGTAAAAATCCTCCGATCAAACAAGAACCAAGATATCCCGCCGAAACAACGAAGATAAAAGAACCCGTTCCCGAATTCGGAATGGCGATCGTTTCTCCCGATTCGTTTCCGTGAAGTTCGATCGCGTGGACGGAGCCGCCCGTCAACAACGCGGCGATCGCATGACCGATCTCGTGAATGAAAACGATAAAGTCTTTTAGATAACTGACAAGGTGATGATCCCAAAAAGAAAAAAGCGTGATCGCTATGGAAATAAAAATCGTCAGCCTGAGAAATCGATTCTCCATCGATCTAATTATCGGCAGAATTTTTATTTCCGAGAGAATTTACGGTCTTTTAGGACGTTCTAAAATGTCTTAAAATTTCCTGTAGTTTTGCCGCTTTTAAAACCGATTCATCCACGACGTGTTTGATTTCTTCCGAAGTTCTCGCAATCGATTCGGAACTATCGGCAATACTTTGCATCGAATGAGAAATTTCGTCGGAAGCGGTTTTCTGAAATCCGGAAGATTCGTTCACAGTTTCTCCAAGTCGATTGACTTGATCGGTGTTTTTTCTAATTTCACCTAACTTCTCCGCTTGAGCCGATAGGGAAGCGGTTACGATCGTCGCCGAAGAATTTACGTCTCCGATATAATCGGTGAGTTCTTTGACGATGGATAACGATTCTTGAAATTTTTCCGCGCCGAAATCGACTGCCTTCGTTGTGTTGCTGATAAGAGTTACGATATCCTTGATGGAGTTTCGCGTTTGATCCGCGAGTTTTGAAATCTCTTCCGCGACGACGCTAAATCCTTTGCCAGCTTCACCTGCTCTTGCCGATTCGATTGATGCGTTTAACGCCAATAAATTCGTCTTTTCTGAAATGGAAGTGATGATGCCGATGATTTTTGAAATCCCGTTCGAATATTCTTTGATTTCATCCATCGCGACGATCGCTCTTCCGAAAGTCTCCTCGCTCTGCGACGCCTTTAGTTTTACTGAAGAAGTTTGATGCGAAAGATTGTCCATCGATCTGGAGACATTTTGAATCGATTCGTTCACCGTTCCGATACCGTCGTTGATCGCAGTCAATCCCGAAGACTGAAGATGAATCGATTTTACGATTTCGTCTAATGTAGAAGATAATTCTTGAGAAGCCGACGCGGTTTCTTCCACGGATGCGGCTTGTGTATGAGTTCGCGATTGAAATTGCTCCGTTGACTCGGAAAGATATTGATAGAGTTGTTTGTTCTTTTCAAAGTTTTCTTTGATTTGAACGAGCAAACCCCAAACGCTGATTACAAGTACACGAAGACTTGAATGTATTTCAGTGACTTCCGAGTTTCCTCTTCTGGCCGGTATTTCGGTTAAAAAATTTCCTGAAACGATTTCTTTCTGAATCGCTATGATTTCCCGAATCTCTTTTCGATAATTCAAAATCGTTCGCATCAGAAGAAGAATGCCGAACGTTCCACAAACCACTCCTAGAATGGGTAAGAATATCAAACCGTTTTGAATCCATTCGTAATTTGCAAACAACAAAGGAACGAAAACAAGCAACGCATACGTGATGATTTTTCCGGAAAGTCCGAGCTTCTTAAAAAAAGCGCGAACCGCAGATTTAAGTTTCCAAGATATGGAATCGGTATTTCTCAATTCGCGAAAAAGAATCTCGGCTCTTTCGATTTGCTTTCGAGTCGCTTTTTTACGAACCGACATATAACCCGCGACGGCGCCTTCGCTCATTACCGGAGTAATGGTCGCGTCGACCCAATAGTGATCTCCCGACTTTGCGCGGTTCTTGACGACTCCGTTCCAGGGATTTCCGTTTTGAATCGTTTCCCACATTTCTCGGTAAACTTCGGAAGGAACGTCGGGATGACGAATGAGATTGTGCGGTTCGCCTAACATTTCCTTTTCGGGAAAACCGCTGATGTCAGCAAAATCCTGACTTACGTAGGAAATTCTTCCCTTTATATCGGTTCGGGAAATTAAAACCGCGTTGAAAGGAATCTCCAATTCTTTGTTTGTAACGGGGAGATTTTTTCTCATGGAAACCTCTATCAATTACATCCGAAAATAAGGCCCAAGAGTTAAAAGAAAAATTTTGAATCACGATCAAAAAGACGTTATCTTCTATCGTTCGATCATATTATCAAAAATCAACGAGCGACGTTCAATAAAAAACTAATATAAGCCTTTGTCTTTACGATTGCCGGAGTCTAAGTAGGGCAGAATGATTATTCTGACTCTTAAAGGATAAGAATCTATATTATAAATTTATGATGCAATTCTTTGAATTCTAATCCGATTTCCTATCTTGAATGAATTAAGACATAAAAACGAGATACGCTTGAATCAAACCTACAAATCCGCCCAACAATGCTCCGAGAACGATCAAAGTAGTTTTGTCCTCTTTGAAAACGGAATGAAGAAGCGATTCGAATTCTTCCGGCGGTAAAACGCTCAAGCGATCCGCTACGGTTTTTTCGATTTGCAGACTATCCGTCAGATAGCCTTGAATGCGGTCTGCGACTTGAGGAATGATCCAGATCAATCGATCCGCAATTTTTACTTTGAGTTCGTTTATTTTTTGAGATCCTAAAAACATCGGAGCGAACGGGGCTTTTTCTTTTAATTTCGATTCCGTCATTGTTTTTGCTTTTTCGATTACCAGTTGAATGATAAGATCGCCGCCTTTTCCTAAAAAGATAAGTCGGATTAAATTTTCAGCGTTAAACACACGGGAAGAAATCACTTTTGCGAATTCCTTTGAAACTTCCTTTTGTCTTTTTAAGAACAACCCTTGATATTTGAAGAATAAATATTTCTTAGGTTGCAAAGGACGAAAGATCATTAGAATCGCGAGCCAATTCGTATAATAACCGACTAAAACTCCCATAATCGGCATCGTCCACCATTGATTGAAAAAACCGATAAAGGAAACTTGAATCAATCCGATTAAAAATCCGAAGTAGATGCCGGATCTTATGATAAAGGAGAATTCGGGTCCCCCACATCGAACGAACATTTCGACCAGAAATTTTGTATTTCTTCCGCTTAACGAAATTCGAATGATCTCTTCCAGTTCCAAAACGGAATCCAATTCTTTTCCGAAGGATTGATAAATCTGTTCGATTTGTTTCGGGATTTCGATTCTAATTTCTTTTTCCAAATCGTCTTTGATCGTATCGGGAAGCAAAGACCAAAGTGTTGGATTCTCCGCCACGAGAATATCGTGAACGATCTCTCTTGATTTTTCTTTGATGATGTCGCGAACCGAATCATTGATTTGATGCGGGTCCACTTTTTCGTACAACTCGTATGGGCGAACCACTTTCGAAGTTAAAACTTTTGCGATCAGAGAACTCATCTTGATCGCGTGATTCGGTATAATTCCTTTCCATCCGAACCGACCGATTCCGATAAACTCATTCGGATAAAAGATCATCTGAACGGCTATGTAATTGGTTATCCAACCCACAAAGGAACAAGTAAATAGAATGGAAATAATTTCGGTGAGTTGCCTATGTGCGTGAATCCAGTCCATCGTTTCCGTTCCTTATAACATCCCTTAAGAGTTTCGATAACGTGAAACTCAAAAGGAAAACGGACAATCTCTTTTTATTCCGCGCGTTAGGTTATAAAACGCTAATGATCTTTCAAAAGCTCGAAAACTTTATTCCGCTTTTCTTTGGGATCGAATTGCCCTTTTAAAAGAATTCAAAAGAATGGGTTTGTGAGTGTTCGGCTTTCGTTTCTCATTTCCGGTTTCCTACATATTCTAATATTCCTTTTTGTTTTTATTCCATTCTTCGATTTTTCTCAATGGAAGGATCTTAAGATTTTTCTGAAAAAGGGAAACGTTCCGAACGTCATTTTGAGTTTTGCCCAAGATGGATCCGGTGAAAATTCCGATCCGACCCTTTCCGAGAAAGCGAACTCGGAAGGAACGATCGAAAGAGAAATCGAAAAATTTAAGAATGAAATCCACTTTCCACAAGGAGCTTTGGATCAAAGACTGGAATCGGATTGTTCTTGGGAAGTGAGAATAAATTCTGGTGGAAAGGGAGAAATTCTAAGGACAATTCAACCTTGCCGATATTCGATCTTTGAGGTCGAATTTCATAGGGCGCTGAAAACTTGGAAATTCGATTTGAACGAGGGAACAAACCTGATCATTCCGGTTTCCTTTAAAGTAGATGAAAGAGAATTCTGAAGAAAACGAATGGTATGCTCTTTATACCAATCCAAGAGCCGAAAAAAAGCTCAAACGATTGTTTCAAGAAAGAAAGATCGAATGTTTTCTCCCCTTGATCTCTAAAAAGAAAAAGTGGTCGGATCGCTGGAAGGTAATCGAAGAACCGATGTATCCTTCGTACATCTTCGTAAAAATTTCCTTCATCAAGGATAAGATCCGAGTTCTTCAATTGCCCGGCGCACATCATTTCGTTTTCTATGTTGGAAAACCATATATAATCCCGGACGAAGACCTAAGTCTTGTGAAAAGTTTTTTGGAAACGTATCCGGATCGAATTCAAGTTCAGATTCAGGAAAAACTTCTTCCGGGCAAAAAAGTTCTCATCAAAGAAGGACCTTTTACCGGATTTAAAGCCGAGATCATTCAAAGAAAAAATGAAGAACAAATCGTCGTTAAATTTCCGGGAATGAATTTGATGACTTCAGTGACACTCGATGTAAAAACGTTAAAACTGGAGGAAAACATTGGATCCAATTTTTGAAAAGATAGAAAAGGCGATCGATACGGAGATAGAATCCATTCTTCATTTCAGAAAGAATTTGGATCCTTCGATCAAAAACGCGATCGAACTCATTCTCCAATCCAAAGGAAAACTGATCGTAACCGGTGTCGGTAAATCCGGCGATGTCGGTAAAAAAATCTCCTCCACATTATCATCCACTGGAACACCTTCGGTTTTTTTACATCCCGCAGACGCGGCACACGGTGACGCTGGAATCATTTCCGGCGAGGACGTAGTGATCGCCATCGGTAAATCGGGAGAAAGCGAAGAGTTACTCAATCTGATTCCGACGATCAAAAACATCGGAGCGAAATTGATTTCGATGACGGCTAACGTAGAATCCAGACTCGCCAAAGAATCCGATGTCGTATTAATTACCCCGGTTTTAAAAGAAGCTTGTCCTCTTGAGCTTGCCCCTACTTCAAGCACAACGATCGCATTGATCCTAGGCGATGCCATCGCGATGTGTTTGATGGAATTGAAGGATTTTAAAAAAGAGGACTTTGCTCTTTATCATCCTGCTGGAAGACTCGGAAAACGTCTGAGTTTGAAGATCGACGACGTGATGAGAAAGGACAAGGATCTCGCAAAAGTTTCTCCGAACACGAAGTTGGAAGACATACTCACGGAAATCACCGTTAAAAGACAAGGCGCTACCGGAGTTACGGATTCTTCCGGTAAACTTTTAGGAATCATTACGGATTTTGATATTCGCAAAAAATTGAAAGAAGGAAAACTCGATTCCTCAATCACCGCGGAACAATTGATGAATCCGAATCCTACCGCGTTCCAAGCGGGTACCAACGCTTATGAAGTTCTAAAACAGATGGAATCCAGACCGAATCCGATTTCAGTGGCGCCGATCGTCGACGATTCGAAACGTTTGATCGGAATCGTTTCCATCCACGATCTTTTACAAAAAGGTCTTTAAGATTTATGAGCCCGCGGGAATTTAAAATCGTTCTTACAGTAAGTGAGAATGAATTTTTTTCTCTCGAAGAACATCCGAACTGCGATTGGATCGAAATCCGTTTGGATCTTTTTTCTCCCGAAAGCATCGCTCAAAAACTTCCCGATAAAATCAAGGCCCTAAACGCTCGTTGTGTTTTCACTTATAGACAAGCTGGAGACACGGATCAAACCGCGTCCGCGAAAGAAAACGAATTCGATTTTAACTCGATTGTTTCGCAACTCGATCCTAAAGATCATTATCTCGATTTGGAATTGAATCGCCCCAACGGTATATTCGATTCTCATACGGAGAAAGGTTTCGGTTTAATCCGATCCGTTCATAAGTTTGACGGAATTTTATCGGAATCGGAAGTCGAAGATTGGATTCGAAAAGATCCGTATTTAGCCGGAGCCAAAAAATACGGAGGAACCCTTCCTTTGATTTATAAATTTGCGGTTTATCCGAATTCTATTTTTGAACTTACCGAATTTCTTTCCTCTTTTAGAAAGATTGCGAACGAATTCAAAAAATTGAATGTGTTTTTAACCGGAATTTGTATGGGTGAGATGGGCGTAATTTCAAGAGTGTTTCCCGATTCCTTCGGTTCTATCTTTACGTATTGTTGTTTAAGGGAACCGAAAGCGCCGGGACAAGTCGATATAAACTCTCTACTCGAACTTAGAAATCAAGATTGATGTAAAAATTCAGGTTTTGTCCGAAGCCTGAGAATCCTGATGTTTTTCCTTATCGGAACCTTTGGATTCTAAAAAAGATTTGAACGAGGATTTTTCCTTAAATCGATCGAATTCTTTTTCTTCGGCGGCCGCGGCCCAGATTGCGGGTTTCATGTTTGCGGCTTTTCGAATGTATTCCATGGTTTTTTCGAGATCGTCCTTATTCGCATAACATTTTGCTAATAGATAGTACGCTCCCGAAGAACCTCCGACTTTCTCTAACAGAAGAATCGCCTGATCGATCTTTCCGGTGTAATAGTAAGCTTTCCCGAGATAAAAACGATATTCTCTTTCTTCTTCTTCGGAGGATTGAACCGAATGAAAATAACGAAGCGCTTTTTCGTATTCTCCGTGATTGGTATAATAACGAGCGAGTTTCAAAATTCCGTCGTTGTAAACGTCCGGAAGATTTTTAAAATCGGGATTCTCCCTTTCAAGCTTGGAAGCGATTTCCTTTAAAATCGTATAACCTTCGGTTTCTTCCTTGTTCTGAATTTTACAAAGGGCCAAATACATCCGGATCTCGTGCGTTTTTTCTCCGAATTCAAGCGCCTTCTCCGCCGTTTTGATCGCGTTCTCACAATCCTTTACTTCGTATTTGAGTTTTGTCAATCCGATCAAAGGTTGAACCGTCGTGTTCGCGGCGTATGATTTTCTGTAATACTTCGCGGCCTCTTCGTAACGTTTCATCTTGTGATACGCAACCGCTTGGTTTAGATTTGCATAATATAACATTTTCGTACTATTTGTTCCGATCTTGTCTTCGAGTTTGTCCAAAACCTGCAAGGCTTCGGAATATTTTTCGATTCTGATAAGAATCACTCCGTACTTGTAAAGATAATCCTGCTTTTCGGGAAAATCCTTAACAAGTCCTTCCAAAAGCGTTTCCGCTTTTTGAAACTCTTTTCGATTCGCGTAGATCAGAGAAAGATTCCAACGAGCCGATTCGTCCGTTGGATCTTTCTTGAGAATTTTCAGATAATCCTCTTCCGAATCGGGACCGGAACTTTCCGGTTCTTCGACTTGTTTCTTCGGTTTATGATGAACCACATGACCTGAAGAAAGTCTTTCCTCGGCGGTGGATCTGATTTTTTGAATATGAGAAAGATCGGGATCGATTCTCAACAAACGATTGGAATACGCGATGACCTCGTGATAATCCCTTTGATAATTGAAATAGAGAATGATCTTTTGATAGCAGTTAACTAAATCTTTTTTCGGTAAGTTTAGCCCGACCGCTTTTTTAAAACTTTGAATGGATTTCGGATAATCTCTTCTGTATTCGTAGATGTAACCCATGTACATCCACGCTTCTCCCGAAGACGGATTTGCATCGTTGAACTTTTGGAATTCATCCATGGCCTTGGAAAAATCCTTTCTCGCATAAGCCTTCTTACCTTCCTTCAAATCCGCGTACAACGAAGTTGTGGAAGAATACAAAAGAACCGAAAAAAGGAGAATCCTGAAGCGCATAGGACCAGTTTTGGAGAGGAAGTCTTTTTTAAAAGTGAATTTACAACTCCTCTCCAAACCGGTTTATAATAAATTTCCTAATTTTTCCTGCCTTTTTGATGCAAGCACTTCCGAAGCCCGAAGCGCCAAACTCATGGTCGTAATCTGAGGATTGACCGAAAGACCCGTTGGGTATACGGAAGCATCGATCACAAAAATATTTTTGTGTCCATACAATTCCAAACTCGGATCCACAGCTCCTTTTTCGGGAGAATCCGCCGCTTGAATCGATCCGTGCGGATGCGCCGAACCTACGAGTAAACTTCCCGGATTGAATTTCTTTTCGAGAATCCAATCAAACTTAGAATTACGATCCACCGCAAGGGGAGTTTCCATATCGGGGAACGGAAAGATCAATTCTTTTGCGCCCGCGGCTACTTGTACCTCGGCCAACATTTTTAAACCGCGAAGCATATTCTTTCCGTCGCCTTGTGTAAGTTCGAAATAAACCTTTCTTCTTCCCAAGGACCATTTGACGGATGCGTTTGCTTCGCCGTCCGCACCGTCGCGAACCAAAACGATTCCCGCGCTCATGTTCGAATACCTTTCGATCTGTTCGAATTGTTTCTTTCCGTAAAAAGGAATCAAAGAAGCGGCTAACGTAGGACGGAACGGAGCGACTTCGAGCCAAAATCCATAACCCGTGTTGTCTTGATTGTGACCGTCTTTGATCACAGCGGATTGAGGAGGACCGGAGAACATATTGATCTTCTCGTCAAAAATGGCGAAGATCGTACTTGTAGGATGTACTTTTAAATTTCTTCCCACCCAATCGTTGCCCAAGCCTGATCTTTGTAAAAGAGCCGGACCTTCGATCGCACCCGCACTTACGACGACAACCTTCGCGGAAACCTTTAACTTCTTGATGACTACATCGGGAGCCTTTTCGTAAGGATCGGGAGTAAAATCCGCGACTACAACTTTCGTAGTTCCGTCGTGAATGACCTGAGCCTTCATGTTGGCGATCACCGTCGCACCCGATTCGATTGCGTCCGGGATGTAAGTCAAAAACATCGATTGTTTTGCGTTGATCGGACAACCGAGTCCGCATCTTCCCAAACCGATACAACCCCTGTTGTTATTATTGAGAACTTCGGGATGAAGTCCTAAGGCCTTTCCGCCTTTCATCAAAGTGTTGTTATTCGCGTTGATCAGATTCTGTGGAACCGGATGAACTCCCAATCTTTCATGAACGGAAGAAACGAACGGATCCATTTCTTGTCTGGAATATCCTTTCAAACCGAATCGTTTGTCCCATTCCGCAGTTACGTAATCGGGCGGATATAAGGAAGTCTGCCAGTTCACTGTAGTCGAACCGCCGACCGTTCTTCCCTGAAGAATACTCAGAGTTTGTTCTTCCGAAATGATAAAGCCTGCGTCTCGATACAATCTTGCCGAAGACATAAATTCTTCCCCGGTAAATTGAGCCGGAGTAAAGTAAGAACCTTCCTCGATCAAAACGACGTTCCATCCCTGTTTCGCAAGAGTCGCCGCCGCAACCGCGCCGCCCGCACCGGAACCGATTACGACCGCGTCGGCCTTCAATTCCCAGGTTCCGTTTTTGATGTTTTCTCTTTCTATAATTTCCTTATGCTTTTTCGGTGTGATGATCTTATCATTCGCCGCTGGAATTCCGCCCATCTTATCCCTCGTATCCCGCTAATTTTTGAATTCTTTTATCTTTTGAAACGAGGAAGAATGCGATCTGTCTCATGATCGAATACGCTCCCCGTTTCAAACCGAGTGAAGAAGTTTTCCAAGACAATAAACGTTTCTCTCTTTCTTCCACCGTTAACGAAGTCATAGGCTTGAAAGAAAAATCGAGCGCGAGTGCCGCAAGACTGGAGGAAGGAATCATTCCGAGTAAAAGAAGAACGTCTTCCGTATCGATCGGAGTCGGATGACCGTAGATATAATCATCGACTGCGACACCCAAATCGAAATCGGGAAGAGGATTGTCTTTGAGGAAAACCTCTCCTAAGGATTTGAAGGAAAGATAATGATCCTCTTTCAAACCTCTCAGTCGAGGGATGGGACCGCTTGAACACGCGTTGATTCCAGGAAGAACAAACGCGGTTACGGCTAAGAATTTTAAACCTAGTTTAAGAAAACGACTCCGAGGAATCGGCTCCTGCAGAAACAAATCCAAGTTCACCTCCCGCTTGCCGCTTAAAACGACTTCGGTTTTATATATAACAACTGTTCTGCAGGAATATAGGAAATGAATTTCTTTGTCTATACTTTCTTCTGGAATTTTTTCATTTTCACAAAGATCTTGATCTCTTCGTAATCGATTCGATCAAGTTCTACTTCGATCTTATCTCCCAAAGTATAAATCTTGGAATACTTTTTCGAATAGAATGAAAAGTCCGTTTCCAAACGAATCTCACCTTCGTCCGTAAATTCGGAAGAAAGTAAACAAGCATCCACCATCGGATTTTCCAAATCCACAAAGATCAAGAACGGCTTACAACCCGTAATCGTCGCGGAGAATTCTTTGATTCCGGTTTTCTCCAGATAACGACAAGCCTTGAGTTTATAATAATCTCGTTCCGCATCCGTTGCTTTTCGTTCCTGATGAGAACAATGAAGACCGGACGTGACCATTTCTTCCGGGGTATAAACCGGTTTTTTGCTCAAAAGAATGTTTTGTAAAACCCGATGACAAACCAAATCCGGATATCTTCGAATCGGAGAAGTGAAATGACAATAATCCTCGAAACCCAATCCCCAATGTCCGAGATGTTCGCCGGAATAATACGCCTGCATAAAGGTTCTCAACAGAAACATGTTGAACAATCTTTCGGCCGGTTTTCCTTCCAATTCTTTCAGAACGACGCGAATCGCTTCGTAGCTGGAATCCTTGAGTAAGGTTTTGATTCCGTTGAGTTGTAGGAAAGCGTTGAGAGATTCGAGTTTTTCCTCGTTCATCGGTTCGTGAACCCGATAAAGGGTAGGGTGTTTTTTCTTTCGGATATATTCAGCAACCTTAATGTTCGCAGAAAGCATAAACTCTTCGATCAGAATATGCGCCTGCAAACGGTCTTGAACGGCGATTTCGACGACATTGTGTTCCGAATCCGTGACGACCTTGTTTTCTTTTAAGTTCAGGTCGACCCTTCCATCTTCGACGCGTTTTGCTCTCAAGACCTTCGCGAATTCGTTCATTCTAAAAATCCAGTTTTTAGAATCTCCGGAAAGAATTTCGGATTCGGCGCGATTGTAAGTATATCGTTCCGTCACCTTAATTACACTTTTATAATACTTTGCGTGTGTGATTTTACCTTTCCAATCCGCTTCCATTTCGACGGTAAAGGCGAGACGGTTTTTACCCGCAACGAGAGAACAAAGATTCTCGGATAACTCCGGTGGAAGCATTGGAACGACCCGGCTTCCTAAATAAACCGAAGTCGCGCGGTTATACGCTTCTTCGTCCAAATCCGTACCCGGCCGAACGTAATGCGAAACATCGGCGATGTGAACGTAAAAACGAATTCGGTTTTTTTCTTCTACGAAGCTAATTGCATCATCGAAGTCCTTCGAATATTCTCCGTCGATCGTGATACACTTTAAATCCCTAAGATCGACCCGGGAAGCCCAATCGTCCACTGTGTTCTCTTCCACTTCTTCGGGAAGATCGAGAGTAATGTTTTCCGGATAAAGAATGCTGTAATTGAATTTCATCAGCATTCTCATCAGATCCAAATCCTCTTTGGTATCCGATTCGAAACGAAGGAATTGAACCTCGTATAAATTTCTTTCGTGTTCCGTTTCTTCCTTAAGTTTTACCACAAGAACGTCGCCCGATTTTATTTCGTCTTGCAGATCCGTAAGAATGGTTTTGCGGAGCAAATAACCTTCTTTCTCTTCACCGTCGATATCCAAAAGTTTTCCGAAAATAAATTTCGGATCTTTTTCCGTTACGATCATACGATACAAATCGCGACCCCGTCTGAGAATCTCTGTGACTTCTCCTTCGAGTCTTCCTTTTTTACCGATTCCGTACGGTTGAACTTCGACAAGATCGCCTTGAATCGCGGATTGTGCGAACTGACCCGGAACGAATATTTCCATACCGGAAGGAAGTTTTACGAAACCGTCTCCACGTTTGCTGATGGAAATCGTTCCTTGTAGTTTCTGACTCGGATTGACGATGATATTCTTTTTTTCTAATTCGATCAAACCTTCGGTTTCAAGGATTCGCAACGTTTCGGAAATTTCCCTTTCCTTTTCTTGAAACTGCCACTTCTCCCTTTTTTTACCGTAAGAATTTTGATTCTCCTCTCTGAGAATTTTAGCGCTGAGATCCTTGAACTGAATTACGGAACCCGCTCTGGATTGGAGATATTTCAGGATTTTTTTTCCGATTTCGTTTTCTCGAAATCCTTCGGATCTGCCGGAGTTTCTATCGTTTCTGCTTCGATCGGATTTTTGAAAGGTTTTCTTTGATGTTGTTTGAGGTTTTGAAGTCTTCTTCTGTTTTGTTTGTTTTTTCTTTATATTCATAATTGCTAAACCGTTGACTTATCGTCGACGTATGTTCCACGTATGTAGTTCGGCGCGAGTTTCCAAAATGGAAATCGATCCGGAAATTCCAGAGCTTCCCGAATCGTATCGATGTTTCGATTCAGAATCGCCGAAGCGGAAGGAAGATTTTCTAATATTAAATTTCCCGAAAAGAATTCCGGATTATCCGAATACTTTTGCGAGGTTAAGAAAGCTTGTAAACGATCTTCCGGAATTTTCTCCAAGAGCTCGTTCGGTTTTACATCGATAGATCCGAAAAATCCCCGCGTATCTTCCATTCCGAAATAAATTTTTTTTTGTTTCGCCTCGATTCCGACGAGCACCGGATCTCCGACCTCTTCGTAATAGAACGAAGTATAAACGTTCAAGCTGTCAAAACCGATCGCGGGAATTCTCCAAAGCTGGGAAAGATTTCGAGCGGTCGCAACCGCGATCCTAAGACCCGTAAAAGAACCGGGACCAAGCGCGCTTACGATCAAATCGGGTGATTTCCAATCCGATTTTTGAAGAACGTTTCTCAATTCTTGGATGAGGAGTTTCGAGGATTCCCTGGGATGAATTCCGGAATACGAAGCAACCGTTTCGAGCTCGTTCGTTTCGTTTAGAGAAAAGGATTCTACGATAATCCACTGATTTGTCGCGTCGAAGAATAGAATCTTTTTCATACCGGATTTCCTTTTGATTCTTTCCAAATACTTTTTAGTGCCGGAAATTTTTCTATATCGGAACTTTTGAATGTGATATTTCTTTCTTCCTCGGAAACCGTTTCGAACACGGCTTCGATTTTTAAAGGAAGAATTTCCAAATCTTCCTTTGCGATTTGCCACCATTCGATGATGGAAACTCCGGCCTTCCCCCAGATTTCCTCGAATCCTAAATCTTCCAGCTCGCCGGGCGATTTCAGACGATGAAGATCAAAGTGATAGAACTTTAATTCTTCCGAATTCGATTCTGTATTCGATGAAGAATCAAATCCGGAAGAATTCCGATTCGCATTCAAAGGAATCGGATATTCGTTGATCAAAGTGTAAGTGGGAGAATTGACATTTGCGTTTGGTGAGATTTTTTTCACCAATCTCGAAGTAAACGTTGTCTTACCGGCTCCCATCAAACCCGTAAATAAAAAAATGGGATGAAGATTTTGCTCCAAAGAGGAGACGATCAAAGACGCAATAAAATCGGCGGGTTTATCTAATTCTTCCAGCTTGAGATTCTGAAATTCTATTTCCAATTCTTCCTCAAAATAATTCGCTTACCTTTTCTCTTTCAAAACGATAAACCGATGTGCAAAATTCGCAGGTGACTTCGATCATTCCGATTTCGTCCACGATCTGCATCGCCTCTTCTTTTCCCAAGGTTTGGATCAACTCCCTGATTTTACCCTCGGAACAATCGCAACGGAACTCGGGTTGTCCTTCTTCGAGAATTTGAACCGCGGAACGAGTTGATTCTCCGATTTTATTCAAACAATTGTAGACGTCCTTTCCTAAAAACTCGTCCACGTTCGCGTTGATCTGTTCGGAAAGACTTGCAACTTTTTGAATGTGTTCTTCCTTTGCTTCCGGTAAGGATTGCAAAAGAATTCCTCTCACGTCCCAGTGAAATCCGTTCTTCCTGATATAAAGAGTCACAAAACAAGTGATTTGCTCGGAGGTGTTCAGATAATTCTGAAAATTCTCCTCAAAACTTTTGTTTAAATAAGGCACAACGGATTGATAAATACAAACCCCGTCTTTCCAACGAAACACTTTCAGAACGCCGGAATATTCTTCCATAACCTTTCCGGGTTCGACGTCCTCTTCGGGTCTTTCACGAAGAACCGCTTTCATTCTCCCTTTGCGATCGCTGTAAGCGAGCACCGAATGTGTGGGAGAATCCTCGTTGAATTGAATCTGCAAACTGACCTTCGTATCTTCTTTGACCTGATCCGCTAAAAAGAATGCACCAATCATCGTTCTCGCAAGGAGCTCCGTATTCGGATCATCCAAGTTGTGCAAGTTGGACGCGGCAGTCACCGAATATGAAATTTCTGCGGCGGAATATCGGAAGTGAACATCCGGTAAAATTCCGTATATCAGTGAGTCTTGATTGTGCATGGAGTCCTTTTGTGGCGAGAAGTGAGAAATACGAGTCAGGTAAACACGAGGCGATTTACGTCATTCGTATCGTCTCAGACTTTCTCGGAAAATACAGTATTTTTTCTTTTAGACAGTCTGGAATTAAGGTTTTCTTTCTTTTCAGATTGAGCCTTCGATGAAATCTCTTTCCGAAACGAAAGGGAGAATGGAATGATATTCGGAGCCGATTATTACCCGGAACAATGGACTAAAAAAGATTGGGAAGAAGATTTCCGAATCATGAAAGATATGGGTTTAAATTCCGTACGGCTCGCCGAGTTCGCTTGGGCAATGATGGAACCCAAGGAAGGTAAGTATAATTTTTCTTTCTTCGATCATATCCTCGATTTGGTTCGTAAGAATGGTATGACCGCTATTCTTGGAACTCCGACCGCCACATTTCCTCCTTGGCTTGTAAAAAAATTTCCTGACATAATTCAAGAACGGGACGGAATCCAAAGAACGATCGGTACGAGAAGACAGGCTTGTTTCTCTTCTCCCAATTATAGAAAGGCGGTCGTTAAGATCGTGACGGCGATGGCCAAACATTTCGGAAATCATCCTTCGGTAATCGGATGGCAGATCGATAACGAAATCGGTCACGAAGGATCGGACATCGATCATTCCTTAACTTCCTTAAAAGCATTTCGTGTTTGGTTGAAGAACAAATACAAAACGATCCAAAACTTAAACGATACATACGGAAACGTTTTCTGGGGAATGCTCTACGATTCCTTTGATCAAATTCCGGTTCCGGGTCGTCATGTCGCGAGTAACTTTCATCCTTCTTTGATCCAAGACTTTTATCGTTTTCATTCGGACACGATCGTCGACTTCGTAAAGTTGCAAGCACAGATCCTAAGAAAATTTTCGGTGGGAAGACCTCTGACAACCAATCTATATCCTTCTCCGTTTTTACCGATCATTGATATGGCGGAACTAGCAACGTATCTCGACTACGTTTCCTGGGATAACTATCCGACTTGGGGTGAACAAGAAGAGCCGTTTCCACATCCCTTTATCTCAGCGATGCAACAATACAATCGAGGTTTAAAGAATCTTCCTTTTACAGTGATGGAACAAATTTCCGGTTTTCAAGGACACGATCTACTCGGCTATCTTCCCGCTCCCGGACAAACAAAACTTTGGACGAAACATTCCATCGCACACGGATCGAACGCGATTTATTTTTTCAGATATAGAACGGCGCGATTCGGCCAAGAACAACTTTGTTACGGAATATTGGATCACGATAAGGAAAAAACCGATCGTTACTTCGAACTTCAAAAAGGAATTCAAGAAATCAACGAGCACGCGGAAGACTTTACGGAAGAATTATTTCCGGCCTCGGTCGCAGTCGTTCATGACATAGAAAACGCAAGGAACTGGAAACATCAACCGATTTCGACCGGATTAAAATTCTCTCCCGTTCCTTGGTCGCAACTCGGTTACGATATAGAAATGGCGACTTGGTTTTCGGGTATGAACGTCCTAAACGTAAACACTCATTTTCGTCCCGCATCCAAAATCAATTTCAAAGATTATAAAATCATAATATTGCCTATGTATACGATGGTTACCGACTCGGTGTTCAAACGTCTGGAAGAATTCGTGAGCGAAGGTGGAACCTTGGTTTTGGGTTTTAGAACCGGCGCAAAAGATTTGAACGGATGGATGTACGATTCACAAATTCCGGGACCGTTTGCGGAAATGGCCGGAGTGAAAGTCCGTAAATTCGAGGCCGTAGGAAATCAAAAGGTGAAATTTAGATTTCGTTTTTTTCCCGGAACCTGCTCCAAAATTTGCGAAATTTTAGAACCGACAACGGCAGAAGTTTGGGCTCGTTATACCGACGGAAAGAAATTTTACAAGGGCGCTCCCGTGATCACCGCAAATACTTATAAGAAAGGAAGAGTAATTTATGTCGGAGCTTCCTTAGAGCCATTGAGTTTCGTACTTCTCTATCGTCGTATTCTAAAGGAAGCGAAGATTCCATTCACTTTTTACGGACCGAATGTGGAAAAAATTTATAGAACGGGGCGGGAACAAAACTATGAAATTTTTATCAATCATTCCGGTAAGAAATCTTTTGCTGGCTTGAAAGTATTGGATCCTTACGAAGTGAGAATTCTTCCCAAGAAAAAATGAACGGCGTCTTAATGTCGCTTAACAAAATGAAACGGTAACAACCCCTTGGAATTGAATCAAATCGAAGAACTGAATCGGATTCTTATATCCGCAACGGGACAAAACCGTTCTCACGATATTTTCGTGGACAATCTTCATGCGCCGTTTCTTCAATTCGAAGACAGTTTTATTCTTCCTTCGACTTCGGTTTACGGCGTCGACTTTTCCGCCGCGAAAGAATTTTTATTACAAGCGGAACAATTGATTCCCGAATTGATCGGCGGATGTCACGTCCTTCCGATCGCAAAACCCAAAAAGAATTCCAATCACCTTTTTTTAGTGAAGGAACTTCCCTTCACTAAACGCGAGGGTGAAGAGGAAAAGAAATTCGTTTTTGTTGTGAGTTTTATTCTTTCCTATCTGGGCGGTGCGCCGACCCCGATGATCGTGAAACAACCCATGCAGGGGAAAACCGCTTCGGTCCGAACACAAAGAATTTATTTCTTAGCGAGAATTCTTCCCTTAGAATCCTTCGAGACAAAGAACGGAATCATAGTCGACTTCGTGACCCGAAAGTACAAAGAGACAGAATTCATGGTCGATGTGGATACGGTTCCTTCGTTTAACAAAATCCAACATACATACTCGGAGCTTTTCGACGATGTGGATTATTCTAAGCAGATATCCACGATTCATTCTTTGTTGAACATAGACAAAGAAATCTGGAAACCCGGCAAGGTTTTCGAACCGATCGACGTGGAACTTCATACGATCAGCTCTAGATTTCTGGAAAGTTCTCAAGAAAGAATTTTCAATCAATTCGAGAGCTTCCGGCATTTGATTGATCTTTTATTGTCAACGGAAAGCATGACTATAGATTCGATAAAACAGGAACCTTTGCACGACTGGCTTCGTTCTTTCGGAACGGAAAGGGACGTAACTCCCTCCGGTAATATGCTCTGGAAAATCCTAAAACGAAAGTAATCTTTTTTGAAGAGAAGCCCATGGACCAACCACTTGCCCCTCCCATTGATTTTCCTTTAGAGGAAGTCAAACGCAGGATCAAATCCGTTCAATCCGTCTCCGGTATTTTTATCGAGTCCGCTTTGAAACTTCAGAAAGATTTGAAAACTTTCGCCTTTTCAACCGAAGCTGAAGAAAAGGATCAGATTCATAAAGCCGACGAGATGATGGGAAAGTTCATCGTCGAATATCTACGACAAAATTTTCCGTCCGATTCCATTCTTTCCGAAGACAACTATAAGCACGAAGGAAATAATTCTTTTCGTTGGGTTTTGGATCCGATCGACGGTTCCATGAACTTCGTTCGAGGAATTCCACTTTATTGTGTGGCGATCGGACTCGAACACAGAGAATCACCGGTTGCGGGTGTTGTTTTCGTTCCCGGCTTGAATACGAAATATTCCGCGATCCTTTCTCAAGGCGCGTTTAAAAACGGACTTAGAATCGACGTTTCCAATACGGAATCGCTTGCGCGTTCCATGCTCGTTCCGAGTTTTCCCACAAACAGAAAGGAAATATTAAACGAAGTCATTTCCGACATCACCGCGTTTATCAGTTGCGGTCGATCGATGAGAAGAACCGGTTCTTTCGTTTTGGATACCTGTTGGGTTGCGGAAGGTTTACTCGATGGAATTTGGGAGAAGGGTGTAAAACTCTGGGACACCGCCGCGAGTTCCGTAATTCTTACGGAAGCGGGCGGAAAACTTACGGACTTTAACGGAAAACGTTTTCTTTCCGGAAACTCGGAAGTGGTCGTATCGAACGGAAGAATTCATTCTCAGATTGTAGACATCATGAGAAACGTTCGGGATTCCATCGGAAGAAATTAAGAATATTAGAAATACCTTAAATACTTCTAATATTCTTTTTTAAATCAAGGAGCGTTTAAAAACGCTTCAATACCGCGAATCTGATCGTCGTTCAAAGGAAGCCTTGTCATAATCTGGCTTGTGCGTTTCGGCGTATAACCCGCAGGATATGTTCCACTTACGATTCTCGCCTTCAACAATTCGAAGTTAGAACCCTTTACCGCAGGACCAACCGCCCCGTCAACGGCGGGATTTTGGTTGTGACAAGCGGAACAGTTCGTAACATACAAACCTTTTCCTTGAGAAATCAACTTTTGTTCGGGAGAAAGATTCTCCTCTTCTTTACAATTTGCAAAACAGAGAAGTAGGGAAAAACAAACGAGTAGGAGGCGGGAAATCCCGCCTCGATTTTCAATGATCCTCATCGACTTAAAGGAGAACCTCGAGAAGAATGTAGATGATCAATGAAAGAACAAGCCCGGAATGGATGACGCCCTTCACGGTTTTGATCGGTTTGAAAGTCACGCTTTCAGGTGTTGCGGTTAACGCGTTGGTTTCGACTAGAACGATGATCGCGAGAATCACGCCTAAGAACGTGTGTGCTTCCGCGCTTGTTACGTCGAAAGAAATCGGAAGATTTCTTGCGGCTCCCATTAAGAACAACATTGGAATCGAAAGAAGCGTGTTTGTTCTAGAAGCAAGAAGACCTCTTGCGGCGCGAGGAGCTGGGTTTTCAGCAGTTTCGCCTTTAGCCGCCGCGATCACAACTTTTTGCGCTGGCCAAATTACGAACCATACGTTGAACCACATCAGAGTTCCGAGTAATCCTCCGCCGAGAATCACTGCAAGCCATTGACCGCTTGAAAGAGTTGTTCCGTTTACGATTGCGTAGATGATCATCGCCCAACCGCTAAGGAAAGTAAACATCGCACCCCAACGAAACCACCAAAGTACTCTTGGAACCAATTGCTGAGTCGCTTTTTTCTTTGTATCAGCGTCGGTTTCAGCGAAGAAAGAACCTTGTACAAAGTTAATGTACCAAAGAAGTCCGATCCAAGCCACTCCCGCGAGGAAATGGATCCACTTAAAAATAAAATACAAGCCTTGGCTTGTAAAAAGAGCGATTCCTTCCATAATACCTCCAATTCATCGATTGAATTATAATTTTGTGCGCTCTAGAAATATCGAGCACCAGAACTAAAAATAAATCCTGGAATTTATACGCTCAGTCAAGCACTTTAGAAAGATTCTAATTTTTAAGAGGAAATAAAATACACTTCTTAAGAGCAAACTTCAAGTGCACTTTAAGTAAGATCTTCCATTAGAATTTTCTGAAGGAAGTCCCAGAAAGAAGGGTCGTCGTCTTTTTCATTCGAAGAACGGAAAGGTGCGAATCGATCTCTAAAAATTTCAGCCTGGGATTTTAGAATCACCTTCATCTTGTCGCCGCTTCGAAACGATTCAGACTCGAATCGATTTCCTCCGTTCCCATCACTTCCTTCAACAAGAAGAAGAAAAAGCAGATCGAAGTATTCTTCCATGTTTCCCGGTATGAACCAGTTGACCATGCCGGGCGGAAAGATCTGAAGAAAACGTCCGCTTATTTTCTTTTCAGGAAGTTTTGAAAATTCTCCCGTAATCTTTTCGTAGTTTTTGGAAGAATGGAACTTCAATCTATATCCTAAACTTCTAATGTCGATTTTAAGTCCGTAAACTTGTATGAAAGCGGATACTCGAACGTGTAAGGTTTCGGGTTTGCTCCAATATCCCGAAGGCGTATCGGGCATCTTAAGATACGTTTTAGTTCCTTCGTTATAAAGTTCGATTCCGTTTAAGAATTCACCGGACTTAAAAATCGTGATTCGATAGGAAACTTGATTTAAGAGTTTATTGAATCGTTTATAAAACTGCGGAAAAGCGGCCTCGGTGGATTCATCGAGTTCATATAAAAGCCAGGAAGAATTCTCCATTCTGCCAACATCACAATGAGAAACCGTACAAAGAAAACGATGTGCGCTCGAAGCGGATGCGAACTTGCTCGAATCGGTCGAACTCGATTTTAAAAAACTTTGAAGTCGGTCCACGTGCTGAAAAAAATCCAGGTAACTGTAATAAGGAAGAATCGAAATCGTTTTCCGTTTCATTCGATACGTTTTTTGATCCTTAAACGAGGACGGAAGATACTCGGCGTGAATTTGATAAGGAACGTTTTGCGGGATTTTCTCGTTGGTTAGAACGTTTCGAAATCCGTGATTCGTTTTTTGAAGATAAAAATCGATCGAAAGAGAACCGTCTTTTTCTTGTAAAAGGGATTCATCTGCGGTGGTAAGATTTCCGAATAACGCGTTTCGAACACCGCCGGCAGGATATTCGTTGATTATGTTTTTTTGATAGGAAAGATATTCTCTCCAATACGCGGCTTGTTGCGGTTTTTTTTGTACACAATGAAAAAGGAAAAAGCAGATCGAAACGCAGAAGATATAACGGGTTTTATTTCCTTTGTTTTCGTATGATTTCATAAAGAGAGTCAACGGTTCGATCGTCCACTTCCGTATAATAAGATTCAAAAAGTAATTTCTTGTTCCCAGAAAAAACTCTTAACCAAGAAAAATTCGATCGAATTCCGGAGGATAAAACGCCTTTTGAATCCAAAAAAATCGATTCGTAATTTTTGGATCGATTTTCATCGATATAGGTTTGGACTTCTCCCGGCGCGTTTCTGAGATCTAAAAATGCAATAAACTCGACGAAATCTTTGGACTCGTCGATTAGATTTTGCATTCTCCAATAGATCTTCCGGCCATGTTTTCTACAAAGAACGACGTTTGTATAAGAGCATCCCAAAAGGATTACGGTTTTTCCCTTTAGATTTTTTGAACTGAGAATTTTTCCTCTTTGATCCTTGAGTTGAAACTCCGGAAGGTCGGAAGCAAAAATCGAAACTTTTCCTATTAAAAACGAAATCGTTAAAACGATTTTTAAAAACGTTTCCGTAAAACGTAAACCGCGGTTTTTTCGAAAGCCGATCACTTGTTTTGAAAACGAAAAATTCCGTCCCAATTCTCTTCCGGAGGTTTGGAAGCATAAAGTTTACAGCGTTTTAGATAAATCTTGGAAAGATTATCTCTGGATTCTTCGCGATAGAGTTGTTTAAAAATTTTGGAGGCGTCTTCAAATTTACCCGATTTGTATTCCGAAATTCCCTGCGTCAAAAGATCCGAGCTTTTGATTTTGAATTCCCTGATATCCTCGGGATCGGATTCGAATACTTCGTAAATATCCACAGGCTGATTTCTTCCTTTTACAAAAACGGTATCGATCATTCTCATCCCGATTTCGCTCATTCGATGGAGTTGAAGATATGTATGATGAGATATTAATATTCTACTTTGATAAAGCGATGTCAAGGATTGAAGTCTGGACGCGAGATTGACCGCGTCGCCGATCACGGTAGTGTCGATTCTTCTTTCACTTCCCACCGTTCCTAAAATCAGAGAACCGGTATTGATTCCGATTCCGATTTCCAAATTGTTCCAAGGAGAAGGGATCGAAAAATTTTCCTGCATTCTTCCCGATTGAACCGCGCTTACCATTCGGATCGCCGACTCAACCGCGTTGTCCGCAGAATTGAAATTTTCCTTTTCCACTCTTTCGTTGTAGTCCGCAAAAAGAGCGAGCACTGCGTCGCCCACGTATTTGTCCACAAAACCCGCGGTTCTATAAACGAGGTCTTCCATTTCGGAAAGATAAGAATTTAAGAATGCGATCGTTTGACTAGGTTGAATCGCTTCCGATATACTCGTAAAATTTCGAATATCGGAAAACAAAACGGTCATCGATTTTTCTTTGTTGTCTCCAATCGCAATCGCTACGGGAGATTCCTTATCTAAGATACGAATAAAGTCGGCCGGAACAAATCGATAGAACGCATCCTTCTGATTAGAAAGTTCCTTGTTGAGAAGTTGAGCTTCTTTGTAGAGTTGAATGTATCTGGACACTAGAATGCTGATGATCGTCACGATAAACAACGAATAGGCGATCTTGAAAAAAGGATAATGAAGACCGATGATCTTAAAGATCGAATCGAGCAAATCCCAAACCGCAAAGACGATACAACCCGCGATTCCCGCCAACATCTTGCGCGCGTCCGGTTTTCTTTTTCTCACTGTTTGAATCGAAAAAAACAGTATATAAAACAAAAAGAAAATCATCGTAACCTGGCAGAGCTTCAAGGCTAAGTGAGTCCAGGAGAACGGCGAAACCATAACTACGAAAAACAAACCTACCAGAAAGGTCACAAAAATGGCCGGAATGATTTTCAGTTTTTCCTTCGGATAAAAATATTCCTTCAAGAAAAAGAAAAAAGAAGGAAGAATCAACATTAAAGACGAATATTCCACTCTAAAAAAGATCGAACTATCGATTTCGGAATTTGGATTCACGAATTTCTGAAAGATCAAATTCGAAGAGAAAAAGAAATACACCGAAGATACGAACGAAAAAAGTCCGAAATACAGATAATACAAATCCTGTCTTCGGGTTACGTAGAAAAGTATATGATAAATTCCGAATATAAAGTATATCCCGTACAGAAAAACTTCGAAGTATTCGGATGTGGATTCGTAGATCTGTTGAAACGAAGAAATTCGATAACCGCTCGCGTGGTAGAATCCGAAATGATCGTTTTGAACATACGGCGTTAGATTCGCTTCTCCGATTATGTAGAGAAAGATCGTATTCTTCCCTTCCTTCAAAACACCGGAAGGAATCGGTAGCGTTACCGACTTTAAGGATCTCCGAATCGCCGGAGTTAAATCCGTGCTTTCGAGATTTTGCGGAAATCTTTCGTTACGGATCAAAGTTCCGTTCAAGTAAAGTTCCCAATTTTCACCGATGTCGGGAAGATAAAGCGCGGTCGGCAATCGTAAGAACGCAGAATCCGAGAAAACGGAAAAATCGGCCTTAACGGTTACGTCGTGATAACCCGATTGTTCGGGTATTTCGAAGAGTGCATTGAAGCCGACCGGGAAATTGGAAATCGTTTTCCAATTTTCGGGTTCGTTCGATTCTTTTTCCTTGTTTTTCTTTTTGTTCTGTGACGAAGAGGATGAATTCGATTTTTCTAATTTAGTTTTTACGTGATTGCCAAGGGTCGCTTGCCAATCGGCGTTCGTAAGATCCAAAATCTCCAGATTCGAATCATATCCGCAAGACAAGAGGGAGAAAAGGATAAAGGAAATTGTGATATGTTTCAAGACACGAATCATGCAACCAGATTCCAATGAAAAGGATTCAAAACGAAAGAAATTTCTTTCCAAAAGTGGAAATTTAGATCACATAACGAGTTCGTCTTCACCGGCACGGGCAACGACGATCTCACCGGCATCTTCAAGTTTACGAATGATGTTAACGATTTTTTGCTGAGCGTCTTCCACGTCCTTAATACGGATCGGACCCATAAAATCCATATCCTCTCGGAGAAGATTGGCCGCACGTTTCGACATGTTTTTAAAGATTTTTTCCTGAACTTCCGTATCCACGGACTTGAGCGCTTTCGCGAGATCGGAGTTATCCACTTCACGCATAACTTTTTGAATCGCACGGTCGTCCAAAAGAACGATATCTTCGAAGACGAACATTCGCTTTTTAATCTCTTCCGCAAGTTCGGGATCCTCTTCTTCCAAGGCTTCGATGATCGTCTTTTCCGTTCCCCGGTCGACCAAGTTCAAAATCTCAACCACGGAATCGATACCACCGGCGGAAGTATAATCTTCTGACGCCAAAGTGGAGAGTTTTCTTTCAAGAACCCGTTCCACTTCTCGGAGTACGTCCGGACTGACCCTGTCCATCGTTGCGATTCGTTTCGCTACTTCCGCCTGAATCGTATGCGGTAAGTTGGAAAGAATGTTCGAAGCCTTCTGAGGATCCAAATAGGAAAGAATCAAAGCGATCGTTTGAGGGTGTTCGTTCTGGATAAAGTTTAATAAGTGTTGCGGGTCCGTTCTTCGAATAAAGTCGAACGGTCTTACTTGCAAAGAAGAAGTAAGTCGATTGATGATGTCGATCGCCTTCTGATTTCCGAGGGCCTTTTCCAAAAGACCCCGTGCAAAGTCGATACCACCGTTCGAGATGAATTCCTGAGCCATCATCAGCTCGTTGAATTCGACTAGGACTTTTTCTTTGTCCTCAGGTGTGATCTTGTCAAGACGCGCGATTTCGAACGTGATCTGTTCGATCTCGTCTTCCCGGAGATGCTTGAAAATTTCGGAAGAAACTTCGCTTCCGACTGCGATCAAAAAAATCGCGGCCTTCTGTCTTCCGGTTAGGTTTGTTTTTTTATTCAGCACGCCCGAGACTACCTGTAAGAATCCTATCGGTTAAAATGAGGCATTTCAACGAAAAGATTTTTAAACAAAAGGAAGAATTTTGTAGAACGAAAAAGGGCAGATTCTCCCTTTCATAAAGGAATTTTCAGAAAACTTGACCGTTCGAGGGAATCGAAGAGTTTCGGAATGGGAGAATCATCTTGAAACTAAAAGTTTACGAATACAAAAACTGTTCCACATGTAGGAACGCGCTCAAATTCCTTTCCGGAAAAAAAGTGGACCTGGAAGTTCTTCCGATCCGTGAAACTCCTCCGAAAAAAACCGAACTCAAAACGATGCTCAAATACGTCGGAAACGAATCGAAAAAACTCTTCAACACTTCCGGCGGCGATTACAAAGAAATGGGTCTCAAGGATAAACTCGCTTCCATGTCTCTCGACGAACAATTGGAACTACTTTCCAAAAACGGAAATCTTGTAAAACGTCCTTTCGTTCTCGGAGACGGTTTCGGTTTTGTCGGCTTTAAAGAAGAAGAATGGAAGAAGCAGATTAAATAGTTATAAGTCTACCGAACTTCCGAACGTTCCCGTAGCGTCCGGATCGGTCATCGTTTGAGGAACGCTTGTATATCCTGCGGAGCCGTCGGAAAAATATAAATACACTTTTCCGATGTTCGTTCCTCCTACGCTGCTCGGTGCGCCGAGCAACGCGTCGCAGAAACCGTCTCCGTCAATATCCGCAGATCCTATCGCCATTCCCATTTCACCCATGTTCACGGGATTCGTTAAAAAATTCAGAGAAGTCGGACTGATTCCCGTACTGCTCAAAGATAAAAAAGTCGTTACGGAACCTTGGGAAGGTTGCGCGCCTGTGTAAGTATAACCGCCGCCAAAGATATCCAAAAACCCGTCGCCGTTGATATCACCCGTTCCGGCAGAGGTTCCCATCGAGGAAGCCGCGGTTCCGAGCACTGGACTGTTGATCACGTTGGAAAGAATTCCCGCGTTGGAACTATAAACATAAATTCTTCCCGCCGCACCGGCAGGTTCTTGATACGCACCTACGATCATATCGGAAAGACCGTCTCGATTCATATCCGTTGCAAAGATAGAATTTGCATACCATTGATTGGTCACCGAACCGGGAAACGTTTGAGAATAGGTTGTGAAAGTATTTCCTTGAGAAAGATATACGAACGAAGCTCCGATTTGAACCGAACCTACTGCGGCGATCATCGCATCGGATTTACCGTCTCCGTTTACATCGCCGAGCGCCACTGCGTAACCGTAAAATTGTGTGCTTCCCGCGACCGCCGGATTGTTCAACTGTTGTTGAAAAGTAACTCCTTGTCCGATGATTCCGTTCGACAAAAACGTATAAACGTTTCCGACATTCCCCCCGTTATACGGCGATCCTACCATCAAATCGGAAAAACCATCTCCGTTGATATCGCCTACCGTTAAATTGAGAATTCCATTTCCTACCGTCGTCGGACTTATGCTTGTCGTTGAAAGACCGGGAGCGGACGCGCCTTTAGAAAGATACAATGCAAAGTTGGAGGCCGAACCCGCGGCGGCTCCATCCGCATATCCGTCACCGTCAAAATCGCCGAGCACAACGGAATATCCGAGGCCGCTCACACCGTTGATGGTCGTAACTACGGAACTTAAACCTCGATTTTTTCCAAGAGAAAGATAAGCCCGAACTTTGTTTACGACCTGCGAACCGATCAAAGCGTCGGGATAACCGTCGCCGTCGATATCTTTGTTATTTCCTTTTTGAACGGAAATGGAGACAGGTAACGATCGATTAGAACCCGAAGTAGAACGAACCGAAATCGTATGTAAACTCCAATCTTTCCAAACTCCCGTAGAAGGAATTGTGGACGGAACTCCGGCGGCTGGAAGTTGAAACTTCCATTGTGTTCCGGAAATCTGCGCGTCTACAAACGGACCTCCATCCAAAGAAACCTGCACGCCGCTTGTGCTTGCATCCATTTCTCCGATTAAGAATCCGGTGTTTAAAATTGCTTTCGAACCCAGATTTAAAATTTTCGGTTGTGGTAAAAAGATCGCCGCACCGCAGATACTTGCGTTCCCGGAAACGACCGCATTTAGAAGGAAAGTTTTAAAAAAAAGAGAGCTACTTATATCGCAGGCATTCTCCAGCGGTTTAACGGAGCAGTGAAAGAAAAACGGAAGAGCGCAAAGAATATAAAAAAATCGGTTCATGAAAATGCGCCCACCAAAATCGTTTCATCCTTATTATCGGATGTCTTATTAAAAACAGACGAAACTCTTCCGGCTTTCTATACTTTTTTGATTTTTGTATTTTTTGGAAAAATATTTCCGAAAGAATTTTTTTCACAGAATCGATAAGAGACAAAAGATCGCCTTGTTCGCGGCGGAACGATTACAAAAGTTCTGCGCCTTTGCCTTCTCTGACGACGGTCATCTCGTCTCCTGTCACGTCCAGAATCGTGGAGAGTTCGACTTCGACGATTCCACCGTCCACAATTCCTTCCACGCGTTTTCCGTAGATTTCCTCCAAGGATTCAACTTCGATGATAAACTCGTCGTTGGCAAAAACGGAGGTAGACGTCAAAGGGTTCGGATGAATCTTCATCAGTTCTTGTAAGTAAACGGCGTCGGGAATTCGGATTCCGATTTGTTTTTCCTTTTGATTGGAAAAAGAAACACGAGGAAGGTGTTTGTTCGCGCGTGTAATGAAAGTAAATGGGCCGGGTGTTATTTTTTTCATCAACCGGAACGCGTCGTTCGGAAGAAATTCGATGTAATTGGAAGCGACCGAGATGCTTGGGCAAATCAAGGAGAGGGGTTGGTTTTTCGGAATATTCTTCAGTTCGTATAACTTTTCCACGCCCAGTTTCGATTGAGAATCGGCTACCAAAGCGTAAACCGTATCGGTTGGAAATATATAAACTTTCCCCTCCAACAAATTCTCGGAAATCTGTTGGAGTTTTCTTTTCTCCGGGTTAATCGGGTGTAAGGAAAGAATCATTATAGATTAGACTCTTTTTAGAGTCCCGCGGTGATTCCTCCGTCGACTACGATCGTTTGACCGGTGACATAGGTGGAAGCGTCGCTCGCAAAGTAAATCGCCGCGCCGACTAGATCGTCCGGTTTTCCCAATCGTCCCATCGGAATCGCATTCAACATTTGCTCCATGACGTCCGCTTTTTCTTTGATCATTTCGGTCATATCGGTGTCGATAAATCCGGGACAAATCGCGTTCACTCTATAACCGGAGCCGATCCATTCGACTGCGAGCGCACGCGTCATGTTGATCACCGCTCCCTTGGTTCCGGAATAAACGGATGCGAATTTGGTTCCTCTCATCCCGAGAATAGATGCAATATTGATAATATTCCCGCCTTTCTTTTTGTGAATTTTATAGTAAGCCGCACAAGCACGGAATACTCCGGTAAAGTTCGTTTGAATGATGGATTCGATCTCATCTTCTTTTAAGAATGCCGCAGGTTTGTTCGACGCAATTCCCGCATTGTTCACAAGCACGTCTAACTTTCCGTGTTCTTTCACGATGGATTCTATGATAGGAGTCATCACATCGGGTTGACGAATATCCGCGGCAAAACCTTTGATTCCCGAGCCTTCGAATTTTTTAATCGATTCTTCGGAAGAACCGGTTCCGTAAACGATCGCACCTGCATTCTTAAAACCTTCCGCAAAATGTCTTCCGATTCCACGTGTGGAACCCGTAACCAAAACCGTTTTACCCTTTACGTTAAATAAATCGCTCAATGTATTACTCCTGATTGTATTGTGGTTTCACCGGATAACAAGGACGGATCTCTTCGATGGATTCTCCGTCGTCGCCGATTGCCGGTTTTTTTCCGCGTTCCGTATCGAAGGTTCGAATCAGTTTGCGGGAATCGATTCGAATGTTTTTTCCGAAGTCCGAACTAGTGTCCTTTGTTTTTTCTTTTTTAGGTTTTTTTTCCGAGTATGGATCGAAGATTTCGGATCGTTTTTCCTCTTTTTCCACGATTAGATCGTCTACGAGAACTTCACGATTGATATAATGAGCGCCGTCGCTTTCATAAGTGTTGTGCAACGGATCACAATCGAACATATCGATTTTAGTGACGATCTTATCGCAGAATAGAAGATATTCTTTGCAGAGATATTGAAAACTGGATTCTTTAACTCGATCAAAACTTCCTCTCCTACAAGAAGAAAAAGCGAATAGAATCAAAAACCAAATCCAGAATTTGTTGTTACGAAAAAGAATCATAGGGTTATTCAATATTACGGTTTTGTTTTATTCGGAGCTGTAGAATTAGATGGATTGGAAGTCGGTTCCTGACTTTTCTGTCCGTTTTCTTTCTGCAATTTCCCGGAGGAAATTCCCAGTCTCCATTCGTAAGACTTTAAGGTTTTTGTTCGGTCTTTTTTTCTTTCCTCTTCCGCTTCGGAATTCAATCTTCCTTCGGTATCGTCCCAATAGATCAATTCTTCCGGTTTGAGATAATCGGAATCCAAGATTTTATTTTTCGAAATTTTATCCGAAAGGGTAAGCGAAGAATCTTCGCTCTTCCCCAATAATATCTTCGCCTGATACAACGCGAGCAAGGATTGTCTTTGATAATAAAGCGCGGAAGTTCTTTCCCCTTTTTCCAAATCTCTGGTCGCGGTTTTGGAAGTTTCGCCGAAACGAGTATAATACTTTTCTAATACGGGAAGAATAGAGCGATTTTTATTTTTTTCGTCCAGTCGGATCGATACGATTTGCGGCGCCAATTCCTGACCGAGCTGAACCGCCTTATTCTCATAATCCTTACGAATCGTTTCTTCCAAAGGAACGATCGATTTGAAAATGTTTTCAAACGCGGTCGTAGCGTTTCCGTATTCCGCTTTGAGATAAAGAGTTTCGGCTTGTCCGTAATCGTTTGCGAGTTTATCGAGATCCTGTTTTTTACCGAAGTTCAAAAGCGAAATTCGAATTCCTTTCAAACCGAGATACGCTTTTTTACGAATCGATTCCAACTTTCCGGTCTCGATCAATTCTCTATCGGATTGAATCTTTTGTTTTTCTTTCGGATCCTTGGATTCGTTTGGAACCGTTTGGGAAAAAATCGAAACGTTTCCGATCAGAAAAAGGAAATAGATTCCGAATTCGATTTTGTTTCGTAAGGTTCTCTGATTCTCTTTCATCCCTACCAATATCGGCAAGAAAACGGATGCAAAGCAAGGCTTTTCTCAAACTGTGGATCTATGATCGTGCTCAGATCCAGATCTCCTCGAAGAAAACACGTCTTAGAATCCCTAGATCTGGATTTCAGAGTCGAACCCGAGGATGTGGACGAAAGTTCTCTTCCTGGTGAGAGCCCGCTTGAATATTTAAAAAGAATCACATTGGCCAAGTTAGGCACAAGATCCAAGGAAGAATTTCTGATTTCCTGTGATACGATCGTGGTTCATGAAAACACCATTCTCCAGAAGCCCGAAAACTTTCCGGAAGCAGTAGAGATGTTGAGAAGATTGTCCGGCCAAACGCATATCGTTTATTCAGGATTGGGAATTTACGATCAAGGGCTCGAACAGTTCGCGTTTGATTCTTCCCGAGTTAAATTTCAAGAATGGAATCGCGATCAAATCCGGCAATACATCGAAAAATATTCTCCCTTCGACAAGGCGGGAAGTTACGGAGTTCAAGACGCGGAAGGTCCGGTGTTATCGTATGACGGTTCCTATACGAATATTCTCGGGTTTCCCCTGAGAATGTTTTTTCAATACCACGGACTTTGGAAAAAATATTTAAAAGGAAATCACGCGTAGAAATCGATCAGGCTTCCGCGTGCGCTCGGCGTCGATTCTTTAGGAGGAGTGGAAAGACTTTTCCCGCCCATGCTACGATCGGGGTTAAAATCTTCGCGACGAATCGGTTCCACGGCCTGCACTTTTCCGCCCATACGAGCCGGACTTACATACGTCAAAGCCTCGTTCGGGTAAGAAATCCTCTGGACTCCGGAACTGATATTCATATTCTAATCTTCGGAGAATCGAATCTTTAGCTTAAACGATTCTTCCGATTTTTTAACCGGTTCAATCCCTTTTCGATCGAAGCAATATGGCCGCTAAAACCAAAGAATATAAAAATTCCATAGAATTCCTTTCCGACTTTGCGAAAGAATTACCGCAGATCGTTTTTGTTGCGGCTAAAGAATCGTACGAATTCGAAATCGTGGCGGAAAAATACAAGGAAGCGATTCGGAAAACGGGAGAACCGTTCGAAATCGTGATCTTCGTTTCGGAACCGGGCGACTTCGAGCGATTTCAATCCGAAGCGTTCAACTTGGATATGTTCTCGAATCGAAAGTTGTTCATCATCAAATCGGGTCTTGAATTTTTCAAACCGATCTCGAGCGGAAAAGGCAAGAACAACGAATCCTTACAAAAACAATTTTCAAATTTTCCGGATTCGATTCAACTTCTCGTTCATTACAATCATTGGGAAGTTCCGAGTAAGGTTCTGCAGATATTCGGCGGAAAAGCGAATCTTATAAAAACCAAAAACTTCTATCCGAACGAAACACGGGGCGGTCTTTTACAAGCATGTAAAGAAATCGGAGTTCAATTGGACGAAGACGCTATGGACGAGTTTCTTCATAAAATTCCTCCTTCGATGGGCGCTTATCTTCAATCACTTTCCAAACTCAAACTTTATCTCGTCAAAAAATCCTTCAGCAAACAAGACGTGGAAGACGTTCTCTTATTCAGCGGAGAATTCAACTCTTCCGGTTTGGTGGATTTTTTTATGGAATCGGATCGAATCCGGTTTTTTAAGGAATTCAGAAAATTTCAAAGCGGCAGAGATTCCCTCCTTTTATTCTTCAGCATTCTCAAGGAAAGAATCGATCAACTTCGCAAATATAAAATCATTTCGAGAAAATACGAAGCGACCATTTCCGACGAAGAATTATACGAATACCTCGACATCCAATCCTATAGCCCCGCAAGAAAGAATTTTGTCCGCAATCGTCTCAGAAAGGAATCCACTTTTTTTTCCGATAAAATCATTGGAGAACTTTACGATTTTATAATAGAGATGAACATCCGAATCAAAGCCGGTTCGGAAAAGGAAGAGGCGGAATTTTATTTCAATCGCCGGATGGAGGATTTTTTCCTTCAGCTTCGCCGGAAAGACCGAATTCTATAATCTTTCTGTAGATCGTTCTTTCGGAGATCCCGAGAATCTTCGCGGCTTTCTCGCGATTTCCGTTTACTAAGATCAGGTTCTTTTTGATGATTTCTCTTTCGTAATCCTTTAAAGGAATTCCGGTTTTCACTTCTATAAACTCCGAATAAACATAGGACGTTTCGAACATCTGCGGGGGTAAATGTTTTATGTCGAGCATTCGGACCGCAAACAAAGAAACCATACTTTCCAAAAGATTCTTCAGTTGTCTTACGTTTCCGGGAAAATCATAATTTAGCAAAAGTTGATATAGTTTTTCGCTCAATCGGATTTCTTTGCGTTTGTGTTTTTCTGAGAGCGTTTCCAAAAAGTGTTTAATCAAAAGAGGAATGTCTTCCTTTCTTTCCCGAAGATCGGGAAGATCCAAACGGAAGTTGGAGATTTCGAAGTAAAGCGATTCTAAAATTTGACCTGCTTCCAGCTTTTGTTTCCATTCTTTACCGGAAAGAAAAATGAAACGGGACGCGGTATTCGATTCGTTTTGATTTTCTCTGATTTTTTTTAGCAGATAGGCCTGAATCTCTTTTGGGAAATTCGAAAAATCCTTAAAGACGAAGTATGTATTCTCACCTTTGGAAAGAATGGACTCCAACGTTCTTTCGTTTTCGATATGCTCCGAATCCAATATGAAAACACGAGGATTACCGCCGGATAAACTTGCGATGAGATTGGAAACGAATGTTTTTCCCGTGCCGGGTCCGCCCGTAACAAAAACAGGCAGATTGTTTTGAGACAAAGACTTCAATCGATTTAAGATCTTAATCGAATTCGAAGCATTGCTGATGAAAATATGTTCTTCGGCACTCAAATGGGAATCCCTTTGCGAAGATTATAATCCTTTGACCTGGAGAACTTTGCCTCGGACGATACAATCAAAGGAACTTTTATTCGTATTTTGAAAATAATTTCTTACTTGAATCGGAGTACATTCCAAAATTTGGGAAGGTGAAACCTTATACGATTCGGTAAGACTTGCCACGTTCGAAACTCCATCCACGGAACCTCCCGATGGAACATAAGTCGTTTGATACGCGATCTGTTCGTCAACCTGCGGAGTTTTTACTCCGATCGGTAAGGAAACCCAAAACGCTTTTTCACCGGATTTTACCAAAACTTCCGTTCCGCCTTCCGCCTTAAATTCATCCTTAAAAAGAATTTGGGAAAGCAAAAAAGAAAGATTATCCTGCAAAGATTCCGAAGTAAGAATCTTATCTCCCGTCAGTTCCGAATATATTTCGGTGAAATTGAGAGGATTGATCGATTCGGATTCGGCATATTTTCCTGAATAAGAAACCTTATTGAGGGATGTCTCCGCAGGAGTTTGACTCGGTGAAACTTCCGAATACGTAAAATAAATCTGTCTGCCGCGGAACAACAAAGTCTTCGTATCCTTGGCCGTGCTGACTCTTCTGAAATAAGTAATTTCCGAAAGATTTCCTTTGGGGAGAATTCCCTTATAAAACTGAGTTTGCGCCAAGGAAAAATACGGAGCCGTAAACAATTGAACTCTGTAACCGGAGGATTGAAGATCCTGAATCGCTGAGGACAAAGTTGGATTCGGAATTTTTCCCTTTGCGTTCGTAAGAATGATTATGTCTTGAATACTTTGAGAACGAGTTCCCGATTGCATCAGCGTTCTTTTTGTACTGATCAACGCTTCGGATAAATCATCCAAGCTGGATTTACCAAAGGATTTTAAACTTCCGATTTGAGTTCTGAGTTCCGCTAAGGAACCTGCTTTGGGAAGAACCGAAATCTTTCCTTCGGAAAAAGTTACGATTCGAATCCCGGTCATAGAATCCCAAGACGCATTTTTAACGAATTGAACCCATTCTTCCCTTTCTCTTTGAAAAGAAGGAGACAGATCGATTACAAAGATCAGCTCTTTTACGGTCTTTTTTGATACTGCAGTGGTGTTTTGTTTTCGTTTAGAAGGAATCCAAGGAAACGAACGTTCCGTCATAGAACGCATCAAAAAGAAAAGATCGGATTTTTCAGAAAGATGCAGTTCATCCAATTGCCTTTGCGTACAATTATAAACCGCTCGATCTAAAGAAATATTGTTTTGAAAACCAATTTCGTCGCGTACTAAAAAATCTGCAGATATCTCGGAGCAAATTCTTGCGAAGTCTTCTTTTCCATAGCGGGAACTTTTGAATTTATAAAAGATTTCTTTATCTTTAATTCTCTCCGTAGTATCTACTTTCGCTCTTAACAGCAAGTTCGCGTAAAAAGCCCCAAATTTGGAAATTTCTTGCGATCTGTCATCGATTCTTTCCAAAGTTGCGGGTAGATTTCCTTCCACTTTACCCGGGAGGAAAATTATACTCGTGGAGAATACTGGCTGAGCCACCAAACAGAAGAAAAAAAATAAATTTCTTAACATGAACAACCTAGTGCGACGCAAATCGGTTTTACTTTTAATATGAGGAAATCTAGGATTCAAAGCAACTCATTAAAAAATGAGTTGCATAAACTCAGTAAAGTATTAGTTTTTTTCATTTAGTAGATCAAGGAGAAAATAATGATCAATAGACTTATCGCTCTATCTGTAGCAACAATGATTTTTGCGGCTTGCTCGAGCACTGACACAGGACAAAAAGACGCAACTACTGTTGGTGACGGTGGATGGACTTTCGAAGGATGGGGTGGCGCACCTGAACAAAGAAACGACGGAAAAACACCAAGAGATACTAATCCAAAAGACTGGTATTATATTAAATTCTCTTCCAGAGCTTCTGCAAAGGCTGTAGCTAAAAAAAGCCAGGCTATGATGCAATCTACCTGCCGTGAAGCTTCTAGACTTCAAGGCGCGTCTGATGTTGTGAAGAAAATGGTTGGTGAGACTGTAGAAGCGGCTTCCGGAGTATCCGACGGTGAAGCAACTGCGTCCGTAATCGTTTCTCAATCTCAAGGTGTTGTAAAAGGAGTTGGGGTTTACGAATGTAAAGCAACCGGTTCCGGTTCCGATCCGAAAGATGTTTCTAAAGACAACTGGGAAGAATGTCAGTGTGTTATTTACGCTAAATTTCCTGGTGGAAAGGATGCTCTCGTAGCGAAAGCTCAAGAAGTTTCCAACAAACAATAAGCTTTAAATTAAATAAAGCTTTCTGTTTTACAAACCCCGCTGTCATTAGCGGGGTTTTTATTTTTAAAGGCATGGATTCAATTGGGTGAGAATCTTACTGAAGGACGATCCCGAATTTTGTAGCAAGAGCGTTTACGTCTGCGGTAAATTCATCTTGTTTTGCCGCCGCCTTCTTTAAAGATTCCGTTGCGACTTGAAGGATCTTATTTTTTTCTTCATCGGATACGGAATTGTATCTCGCAAGTTCCTGACTGGATTTTTTCAGAAGTTTTACGGTTTCACCAAGAAGAGCGTCTTTGCTCAAAGAAACGGAAACAGTCTTGATCCAAACGTCGTAATAGTTATTCAACTTATCTTCCGTCAAAATAGAATCGTAACAAGTGACTTTGGAGAATTCTCCGATCACTTCCTGCTCTAAACAATACATTCCTCTCTTTAACTTACCCTTTGTGTTGGCGGTGATGGTAGGTTTTACGAACGCATCGTCCGAAGCATTCAGTACGAAATAGACGTTCTCAGAGAAGTTTTTTACAGGCGCATAACCTTCTTTGTTTTCTACGGTTTTAACCTTAATATAGGTAACTGTGGACGTTCCTTTTTTCGTGGTCACTTCCGTATCAACGGTTTCCAGACCAGTTACATCTTCCATTCCATATACAAGACTGACTTGATCTTCTTTTTTATCGGAACCCGGGACCTTGTAAATCCACTGGTCGAAGTTCGCGAATCTAGTTCCTAAGATTTGAGCTTCCGGCTTTTTTTCTTCCTTTTTACATCCGATCATAATCAGAAGAGCAAAGGAAAGAATTAAGAATAACTTTATACTTTTCATACTGTGGCTTCTCCGTTCGTTTCTCGAAGTTTTTAAGCTCACAGAAGATTTAGTCAAGAATTAATGAAGCGGTATTACAGGAGGGCTAAAACATTCCATTTTTTATCGGATAACAGGGTATCTTCAAATCGATTCCATTCCCTGATTTCGAGTAATTCGGATCTCCAAGCCTGATCGAATTCAAGACCGGCCAGGTACTTCACGAGATGTTTTCTAAAAAGTACAAGACCGAATTCTTCCCCGAAGTCCTCGATCATCCAGCGAAGATGTTCTAAGATCACGGCGGAAATTTCGAACCAGGATAATTCTTCCTTTTTGATTTCCGAGAAAATCCAAGGATTTCCGATTGCGTTTCTGCCGATGAGAACACCGTCCAAACCGTATTCTTGAATTTTAGAATTTGCTTCTTGAAAACTTTTGATGTCCCCGTTTCCAAAAATCGGAATCCTTCTCTTTGCTTTAATTTCTCCGATCACATTCCAATCCGCTAAACCGGTATAGGCCATTTCCTTAGTACGACCGTGTACGGTAAGCGCGTCCACACCCGAGTCTTCCAAAATTTTTGATACTTCGAGATAATTGAGCGATGTGGAATCCCAGCCGATGCGAATCTTCGCGGTTACCGGAACTTGAACCCGATTTTTTATTTCTGAAATAATCTTCCCGGCTAACACGGGTCTACGAAGAAGTCCAGCTCCGGCTCCTCGTAATGAAACCTTACGAGTGGAACAACCCATGTTCAAATCGATGATGTCGGGTTTTAATTCCTGAATGATTTCAGCGGCTTCTGCGATGATCTCTAAACGGTTACCGAAAATCTGAAACGTAATCGGACGTTCCTCCGGATGAAACCGAAACATCTTCAAAGCCTTGGGTGCGCGATGAACAAGTTCGTCCGTGTTCACAAACTCGGTGTAAGAAAAGGCCGCTCCGAATTTTCTGCAAATTCTACGAGTCGGAGAATCGGAAATGCCCGCCATGGGAGAAAGTGAAATTCTCCCCGGGATCGTAACGTTTCCGATTTGAATCATGGATCAGTTCTCGCCGAGAACCGTAAAGTCCTGAACCTTATCGTTGTCTTTTAGATCGACGATACGAACTCCGACTGCAGTTCTTCCTAATTTAGAAATATCGAATGCGTTAATACGAATTGTCATTCCTTGTTGAGTGATCAGGATGATCTCGTCTTCGTTTCCGACCGAACCGGTTCCTACGGAAAAGCCGTTCTTCTCGGTTACTTTGAGATAGGCCATTCCCTTTCCACCTCTACCTTTTGCGGCAAACTCTTCAAAGCCGAGTCGTTTTCCATAACCTTCTTCGGAGACAACGAAGATATCTTCGCCTTCTTTGAATTTACTTAAGCCGACGATTGCATCGTCTTCGGCGAGTCTCATTCCGGTCACACCGCTTGCGGTTCTTCCTTGAGCTCGGATTATATTTCCTTCGATACGAAGCGCCAATCCTTTTCTGGAGAAGATAATTACTTCATCCTTGTCGTTGATCGCTTCCACCTTAATGAGGTCGTCGCCTTCTCTTAGGCCGATCGCGATGATTCCGGATTTTTTCACGTTTCCGAATTCCTTCAATTGAATCCGTTTGATAAATCCTCTTCTTGTCACTAAAAGAAGATCCTTATCCATATCCTCTTCTCGGAAGGCAAAAACGGACGATATATATTCGTCTTCTCTCAGATTGATAATCGCTTTGAGAGATTTTCCGCGAGCTTCTTTGGAAGCGATCGGCAACTCATACGCTTTCATCACGTAAACTTTTCCTATATTAGAAAAGAACATAATACTATCGTGAGTCATCGCGGCTTTCATGATCTTGATTACGTCGTCGCGTTTTTGAGAAAGACCTTGAATTCCTTTCCCGCCCCGTTTTTGTCTTTTGAAAGTATCGATCGGTAGACGTTTGATAAATTGATCAAATGTGATTTGAATTACGATTTCCTCGTCCGCGATCAGATCTTCCGCATTAAATGAAGAACTTTCTATACTTTCGATGGAGATTTCGGTTTTTCTTTTCGTTCCGTATTTATCGCCCACTTCCTGAAGTTCGGTACAAACGATTTCGTTCACTCGAGAAGGTTTTGAAAGAATGTCTTTCAAGTCTACGATCAGCGCTCTTACTTCTTCCAATTCATCGATGATTTTTTGAACTTCGAGAGAGGTAAGTCTTTGCAATCTCATTTCGAGAATCGCATCCGATTGAACCTCGGAAAGACTGAATCGAACCATCAATTGTTGTTTCGCTTCCGGCGGATTTTTAGAAGCGCGAATAACCTTGATCACATCTTCGATATTCTCTAAGGCGATTTTCAATCCTTCCAAGATATGAGCGCGTTTTTCGGCCTTATCAAGGTCGAACTGAGTTCTTCTTACGATTACTTCTCTTCTATGAGCCGAGTACGCGGTCAATATTTCTTTAATATTAAAAATCTTCGGTTTGTTATCGAGAATCGCGAGCATCGTGATTCCGTAACTCACCTGAAGCTGAGTCATTTTATAAAGCTGATTGAGAATGACTTGAGCGTTTGCGTCTTTTTTAATATGAATTTCAACGCGGATCCCTTTTCGATCCGAAAGATCCAAAATTTCGGAAATTCCTTCGATTTGTTTTTCGTTAACAAGATCTCCGATCTTTTCGAGAAGAACCTTTTTGTTCACCTGATACGGAATTTCAGTGACTACGATCACTTCTCGTCCGTTTTTCTTTTCTTCGATATCAACCTTGGAACGGATACGAATCGATCCTTTCCCGGTCGTATAGGCGGAAATTAAACCTTCTCCACCGATGATTATTCCCGAAGTCGGAAAGTCGGGTCCGGGAACGATTTTTAAAAGTTCGGGAATTGTAATCTCAGGATTTTTAATAACCGCGATCACCGCGTCGATCGTTTCCTTTAAGTTATGCGGAGGAATGTTCGTTGCCATCCCGACCGCAATCCCGGAAGAACCGTTTACGAGTAAGTTCGGAAAATTTGCGGGGAGAACGTCCGGCTGTTGTTTCGTATCATCGTAGTTAGGCGAAAAACTTACGGTTTCTTTTTCGATGTCGCGTAACAATTCTTCCGCGACCTTTTCCAATCGCGCTTCGGTATATCGATACGCCGCCGGGTTATCACCGTCGATGGAACCGAAGTTTCCTTGTCCGTCTATCAACGGAACGCGTAAGGAAAAGTCCTGAACCATTCTTACGAGAGCCTCGTATACGGAAGCGTCACCGTGCGGGTGATAGTTACCGATCACTTCCCCCACGATCTTCGCGCACTTAACGTAAGGGCGATCGCTTCTCCAAGCACGTTCATTCATCGCGTGGAGAATTCTTCTGTGAACCGGCTTCAATCCGTCTCTGACATCGGGAAGCGCACGGCCGACAATCACGGACATCGCGTAACCCAAATACGCTTCCTTCATTTGATCTTCGATTTCTACGGGAATCACTCGAACGCCATTCTTAAGCGCGTCCGCGATATCGGGTTTTCCGGCGATATTATAACTCAGGACTTTTGTTTCGTTTTCCATCTCTTGACTCATTTCTGAATTCCCTTCGGATCAAAGATCCAGGTTGGCTACCTTAGCCGCGTTCACTTCTATGAATTGTTTTCTCGGTTGAACTTCATCGCCCATAAGAACGTTAAATGTTTCTTCGGCTTCTACAAAGTCGTCCAACTTAACTTTTAGAACGACTCTATTGGAAGGATCCATCGTAGTTTCCCAAAGTTGTTCCGGGTTCATTTCACCGAGACCTTTGTAACGTTGAATCACAACTTTTTCCGTTCCTACGTTTTTCAGTAATTCTTCCTTTTCCTTATCCGAATAAACGTACGTGGAATTTTTTCCGTGTTTGATCAAATACAAAGGAGGTTGCGCAACGTAGAGAAAACCTTTTTCGATTACGGGACGCATATAACGAAAAAAGAATGTAAGAAGCAGCGTGCGAATGTGAGAACCGTCGATATCCGCATCCGTCATAATCATAATTTTATGATATCGAATCTTATCGATATTGAATTCGTCCTCGCCGATTCCGGTTCCAAGCGCGGAAACCAAAACACGAATTTCTTCGCTGGAAAGAATCTTATCCAATCTCGCCTTTTCCACGTTCAGAATTTTTCCTTTCAAAGGAAGAATGGCCTGAGTATTTCTATCTCTTCCTTGTTTTGCGGAACCGCCCGCGGAATCACCCTCGACCAGATAAAGTTCGGAAAGAGCGGGATCTTTTTCGGAACAGTCGGCGAGTTTACCCGGAAGTCCACCACCTTCGAGAACGGTTTTTCTTCTCGTAAGATCTCTCGCTTTACGAGCCGCTTCTCTCGCCTTCGCGGAAAGAATACATTTTTCTAATATCTTTTTGGTGATGTTCGGATTTTCTTCGAAGAACAAATTCAAACCTTCGGAAGTTAAGGTTTGCATAATTCCTTTGATCTCGGCGTTTACCAATTTCTCTTTTGTCTGAGAATTGAACTGAGGTTGTGGAATTTTAATGGAGATGACCGCGGTCAAACCTTCCTTGACGTCTTCACCGGAAAGACCGGTTGGATGTTTCTTCGCAAGAACCGTATCTTTTTTTAGAAAGTCGTTTAATGTTCTTGTAAGCGCCGCGCGAAATCCTTCTAAGTGAGTTCCACCGAGGTTGTTGTTGATGTTATTCGTAAAACAGAATATGTTTTCGGTATAAGTTTCGGAATATTGAATCGAGATTTCGGCCAAAACATCGTCTTTGTTTCGCTCAAAGTGAATCACCTTGTGCATTGGATGTTTGTTCTCGTTGATGTGCTCCACGAAAGAAACGATCCCGCCTGAAAACTGAAATTCGTTTCTAAGTAGATTCTCCCCTTCGGAGCCGCGTCTGCGGTCTTCCACGATGAGGACGAGACCTTTATTCAAAAATGCTAATTCTCTAAAGCGAGCGGAAAGAACGTCGAATTGAAAATCAACGGTCGTAAAAATCGTAGCGTCCGGTTTAAAACGAACGATGGTTCCTCTTTCCGAAGATTCTCCCTTCTGTTCCACTTGAGAAACGGGAACACCTTTCTCGTATTTCTGAGTATAATATTTTCCTTTTTGATGAACTTCCACTTCGAGGTATTGGGAAAGAGCGTTTACTACGGAAACCCCTACCCCGTGAAGACCGCCCGAAACCTTATAAGCGTCGTTTTCAAACTTACCACCCGCGTGGAGAATCGTCATAACGACTTCGATTGTGGAAATTTTTTTGTCTGGGTGAATGTCGACCGGAATCCCGCGGCCGTTGTCCCTTACTTCAATGATGTTATCCGGAAGAATGCTGATTCTGATTTCGTTGCAATGGCCGGCCATCGCTTCGTCGACGGAATTGTCCACGACCTCGTAGACCATTTTGTGAAGTCCGGTTTCATCCTGGGTTCCGATATACATCCCCGGGCGTTTTCTAACAGCTTCCAGACCCTCTAAAATCTTGATCTGACCGGCGCTGTAGCTTGCTTCTTCTTGGCTCATTTTTTTCGGACCTCAGGAATAGTTTTCCTGAAAACCATAGGGAGGCAAGGAAATTCATCGACTGATCAAAGATATTGAAGAATCTCTATGTAACGTTTTTTAACTTCGGGATCCGTTTCTTTTTCAAGAATAGCGATTAAATCTTCTTTGCCTTCTAAGCCTTTTTTTTCCTTGGTCTCGGGCGATGAGGGAGAATAGGAAGCGGTTAGTTTACCGATGGAAATTTCTATAGAACGAACGGTTCCTTTTCCCAAGAATCGAGCCGACTCTCGGATGATTCTGTTCTGTAAAAAAAGTAACTCTTGTTTGTATGCATTATGGGAAACGATGATTCTCAACTTACCAAATTGAATCGAATTCACTTCGGAATGTGTGGCGAACACCGGTCCTACAATTTCTTTCCAACGATTTCTCAAAGTATGAACCGAAATTTTTTCCTGCAGAGTTTCTTCCGTGATTCCCATTTGATTTAAAACGGAACGGAACTCTGCGGTTTCGATTTTTTTGGATGAAATCAAATCGTCTTTCATACTACTGATTGGACTGTTCCCTGTTGGATTAAGAAGATCTGTTTTTGATCCTCGAGCTTACCGACATAATCCTGAATTCCTTCTAAGTCGGTCGTTGTAAAGAACGCCTGTCCTGCATTGATAACAAGGTCCACGAAGTATTCTCTTCGTTTTACATCCAATTCGCGGATTACGTCGTCGATCAACAAAACTGGGGTCGTATTCAAAACATTTTTATAATAATTGAAAGTCGCGGCTTTCAAGGCGATCACCGTACTTCTTTTTTGACCCTGAGAACCGAATTCGGTAATATCCCGTTCTTCCGCCCCGATAAACAGATCGTCTCTATGAATTCCAACGGAAGTATAACCAAGCCTTAGATCTCTTCCTAAATTGCGTGCGAGTTTTTCGATGAATTCGTTTTCATCGGAAACGTTGGGTTTGTAGATCAATTCGAGACCGTCTCGACCGCCGCTAAGTTTGTCCAAATTGATTTGGTAAAAAGAATTCAGCTCCAGAATGATTTCTTTTCTTTTGTTTAGAATCGAAACTCCCTTTTCGATCAGTCTTTTATCCCAAATGGAAAGATGGGAAGAATCCGCATTTCCGGATTTCAAAAGCGCGTTTCTGTGTTTTAAAATTTTATTATATTCTAATAAATAATCGAGATAGTTCGGATCAAAAGACGAGATAAAAGCGTCCACGAACTTTCTTCTTTCCGCCGGGCCGCCTTCGATGATCTTCAAATCCATCGGAGTCAAAAGAACCGTGATAAACTTTCCGATCAGATCGGTTCTTTTTTTTACTTCTTCCTGATTGAACTTTAATTTTCTTTTAACGGTTGGTTTTGCGGTGAATCCGATTTCCAAGACGGATTCTTTTTGGTTTTCTTTGATTCTTCCTCTAAGGAAATAATTCGCGGAACCCCATCGAATCAGATTTGAATCTTCGGATTCCCGAAAACTTTTCAACCAAGACAACATACAAATCGCTTCGAGAAGATTGGTTTTACCTTCTCCGTTATCCCCTACAAAAAAAATAAGCCTGGAATCAAAATCCAGGCTCAGTTCTTCGTGGCTTCTAAAGTTTTGAAGTGTAAGTTGTTTTAAGAACATCAGAGCTTCATCGGCATAATTACGGAAATAAATTCCGGATCGGAAGGATCCTTAAAAATTACCGGAGAACTTGAATCCGAAAATTCTATCTTAACTTCGTTGTCGTCGATGGATCTGAAAATATCCATGAGATATTCGCCTTTGAACGCGATCGTAACCTCGTCTCCTGAATATTCGATCGGTTTGTTGATACTCGCTTCCGAAGCTCCCAACGTTTGCGCGAACAAGTTGAGATTGTTTTTGCTGAACGTAAGTCTTACTTGTCTGGATGGTTCTTCCGCCGCAGTTAAAACCTGTCTGAGGGAAACTTGAAATTCTTCCTTGGAAATACTTGTGGAGAATTTTGTGCTCTTAGGAATCACCTGCTCGTAATTCGGAAAATTTCCTTCGATCAATTTACATAACAATTCTATGTTATTTGCGGATGCATAAATCTGACTGTCGATCAAACCGATGTTACCGGTTTCCGAGGTTGCGATCATTTTAGAAATTTCGCGAATCGCTTTTGCGGGAACGATGATGGAATCTTTAAACTGCAAAGGAGAAGGAAGAGTTCTTTCGATTTTACAAAGTCTTCTTCCATCCGTTCCAACAAAGATCAATTTAGTTCCGTCCGGAATCATATAAAGACCGTTGAAGATAAATCTTTGATCTTCGTGAGCGATTGCGTAAGAAGTTTTACGAATCATGTCGTTTATCAAAGTGCTCGGAAACGAAGACACTTGGGAAGAATTCACTTTCGAAATCGTTTTGATTTCTTCCGCATCCATTCCACTGATCTTGGATTTGTAATCGTTCTTACCGGAAGCGTCCGTAATGTAAGCTATGGAAGATTCTCCGTCGGATTCTTCCAAAGACAAAGTCGTTTCTTCGAAGTGAATCGTTTTGAAAAAACTGGAAAGTTGTTTTGCGGGTAACGAAATACTTCCGGGTTGAATGACTTCTGCGGGCACGGAAGTTTTGATCGAAATTTCAAGATCGGTTGCGGAAAGAAAAACTTCCTTTCCTTCGGCTTCTATTTTAAGATTTGATAATACGGATTTGATTTCTCTTGCGGAGATTACACCTTCCACTGCATGAATTGCTTTTAAGAATTCCGATGTATTGACTTTGATTTTCAACTTGTCTCTCCTAGATTCTTTCTTAATTAAATAGGTTTCTTATTATTGTACAGTAGTAGGAGTAGTACCTGTAAATATGTACATAAATTTCTATTCCTATAGAATACGGAAATATGTCTCATTTTTTTTGAAAAGAGAATTTTCTTTTCCGACATAATTCTGAGTCAATTTTTGATCTTGAAGCGACAGTAATTTTGCATTATGTCTTATTTACAGGTTTATTGATTTTTTTAAACGGTTCTTTGATGCTTTATAAACAGTTTATTTACAGTAAATAAAACTGAATCTTAACTGTAGAAAAAATTCGATCTTATTGAAGTTTATATTTGGAGCCGATCCGCTCGATTAAGAAACGCATTTCCTTATTATTGGAAAGAAGTTCCTCGGCTTTACGAACTCCATGAATCACGGTTGTGTGTTGAGTTTGAAAAAGTCTTCCCACTTGGGATTTATTGACTTTGAAAACGTTGTGTAATAGATAAAAACAAATATGACGTGGAACGATGAGTTCTTTTTTTCTGCTCTTTCCCATAATCTCGGCGGCGTTTAAATTGAATTCCTTTGCAACCGATTCTATGATTCGATCGTGAGAGAACTCTACATTCTTTTTACGATAAAGACGATTCTTTACGATTTCCTTAACCTTTTCCAGATTTAGGAAAAGCAAAGAATAGGATTTTTTATAAAGATAAATATCGTTCAATGCGCCGAGAAGAAGTCTTGTATCTTCTTCAATTTGGTCCGCTAAAAAGTCGAGAATGTCTTCGCTCAAACCTAGATCCATGATCTTAGAATGATGATTTACGATTCCCTTTCGAATCTCTCGATCCGGGTATTGAATGTCCGCTTGGACCCCTGTTACGAATCTGGATTTTAATCTTTCATGAATCGCAAGTTCGGAACTCGGGCGGTCCGATGCGATTACGATTTGTCTTTTTCTTTCGAAAAGAAAATTGAATAAAGAGAAGAATTCATCCTGCGTTTTCTCCGCGTTCGTGGAAAGAAGTTGGATATCGTCTACAAGAAGACAGTTGTAGGATTGATACTTCATCTTAAAACTTTCGATGAGTTCTCTGGATTGAAGTGCGAAACGAAACTCGTTCATAAACGAAGAGATGTCAACATAACAAACCGTTTTCCAAGGATCCTTCTTAAGAAGCTCGGAACCGATCGCATGAAGCAAATGCGTCTTTCCAACTCCCACACTTCCGAACAAATACAGAGGATTGATTTCGGCGGGTTTACGTACACATTCCTTCGCGGCCGTGTAAGCAAGACGATTGCAATCACCTACGATGAAAGTTTCGAACGTGTAATCCGGGTTGAATTGGAAATCTTTTTGATCGAATGACTTTTCAAGAATGGATTGAAGCGGAGAAGCGGCCTTCGATTCGATTAAAATTTCGACGGGAATCTTATCGCCACAAGCTTCTAAGATAGCGTTTTCAATGATGCTTTGATATTTTCTTTCAACGTGCGTTTTGATTGTGGCGGACGGCGCGATGATAATACATTTTTCGGAGTTAAGCGCCTCTAATTTCAGAGTATCGATGAACCGTTCATAGTATTGAGGAGATATTTTTTTAGACACTTCCTCCAAAATTTTATTCCAAACTAGGTTCAACGCTTCCTCCAAAAATAATAAAACAAAAATCCCTCGCACGAAGGGGCTTTTACGGGTTCGAATCGAAAAACTTTTCCGATTCGGTTGAATGATACGATTTTCGACTTCGTCTTCGGAGTTCCGACGACCTATGAACGAGAATACAGTATTTTTAGAATAACTCTTGTACTCAAATGAAAATTCCGGAATCCGAATTCTTGGCCAAAAAAAGGAGAAGTTTATGTTTGGGATAATTAATTATGTCACAAAGGGGAAACTCGAACGATTCTCTATTTCGACTAACGCATGTTAACGTATTTTTGACGGTAGTTACATTCTAAAAATAGAATATAGATCAAAGAGAAAGACGAAAAAACAATCTGGAAAGAGCGATAGTATCGATTCCGATGATTCTTTTATGGAGTTCGGCCTTGAACTGAAAGATTGCTTCTATCTTTTGGAGATTATTTTCGTAACCGGTTCTCGTATATTCGTAGATCAAAACAAGACTTACTAGCTCCAAGAATTCTTTGTAAGAAAAATTCTCTTTCCACTCAGGATGTTCGTCTTTGTAAGAAAGAATCCAAGACTCGAGTTTTAAAAGATCGAGTTGTGTTTCGAGTCTATCCTTGATTTTTTCCTGAACAAGATCCGTTACTTCTTGAGGACATTCCGATGACGTAAGACTTCCTCCCTGAAACGGAAGAGTGGAAACTCCGAGTGTCGCGTTGATTTTTTTCAGATCGTTCTGATTTAGAAATTGGAACGGAACACAGATCGCTCTACTTACGATGGTCTCTTTAAGTTTATCTATATTGTTTACGATAAAGATAAACCTTGAAAACGGCGGAGCTTCTTCCAAGGATTTTAACAATGCGGTCTCCGCTTCGTTACCGATGAGAGAAGCGTCCGGAAAAACGATAAAACGAAATCGTGAAAGATGAGGACGATAGTTTAAACGGGAACGGATCAACCATCGAATCGAAAATTCTTCGGGATTGTCTTCGCTTCCGATAGGAATGATCTTACCGCTTTCTTCTGGAAACCGAATGTAATCGGGATGCGAGTTGTGCATGAATGCTTTGCAAGATGCGCAGACTCCACAGGAGTTTCCTTCGAAACACAATACATTCTTAATAAAACGTTCCGAGGCGGATTCTTTTCCGGTTCCGTCCGGTCCGTGAAAGATTAGGAGAGGAGGAATCGTCTCCGGCTTCGACACATATCTTTTTAAAAAAGTAAGAGCAACTTCTTGTCCTAAGATATCATCGAGTTGAAACACGAAGTAGTTCCTTCTTTCTCAATAAACCGGAGTCAACCAGTGTCTGTATTTTTCGTCTTTGTTGATCACTAAGTTGAAAAAGAGACTTTGAATCTTTTTGGTGATCGGCCCCATCTCTGCGTTGCCGACTTTTCTATGATCGATCTCGGAAACCCATGCGATCTGAACTCCGGTTCCCGAAAAGAAAACTTCATCGGAGATATAGAGTTCGCTTCTGGAGATATCTCTTTCGATCACTTCGATTCCGTTGTCTCTTGCGATTTGAAGAACGCTTCTTCTTGTAATTCCTTCCAACAAAGAAGAATTGATTCCGGGTGTGATGATCTTTCCGTCTCGGACTAAGAAAATATTCTCCGCCGAACCTTCGCTTACAAATCCTCTTGAGTCCAAGAAGATCGCTTCATCGAATCCGTTTTGAACCGCTTCCGATTTTGCAAGAGCCGAATTCACGTAACCGCCTGAAACTTTGGACAAGGTCGGGATGACTGCGTCGTCGAATCTTCTCCAGCTGGAAACCATCGTCTTCAGTCCGCGCTTCGTATCCAAGTAGTCGTTCAATTGAAGAATGTAAATTGCGAGTTCGGTAGGAACGTCGTGAAAGCGAGGTGAAAGTTGAAGCGCAGATGTATAAACAAAAGGACGAAGATAAATGTTTTCTTTATAACCACACTGACGAATCAAGTCGAGGGTTATGTCTCTCAATTCTTCTTTTGTCTTATCGAGTTTCAACTGCATGATGCGAGTCGAGTTAATGAGTCTTTGATAATGGTCTAAGATACGGAAGAGGTAGATGTTATCGGTGTCTTTATCGTAGTAACCGCGAAGTCCGCCGAAGACTGTGGTTCCATATTGAAGCGCGTGTGTTTGGATGCTGATCTTTGCTTCGGATTCTGGAAGGATTTTTCCTTCGAAATAGGATAGTTTCTTGATGGATTCAGCCATGGAACGGGAACCTGATAAGTGATATAATTCCATGAATCAATATATCGGGTCTGCTGTCGATTCATCTTGCGATCGAAGCGCCGAACCTTGCAAAACATCTCGTTCTAAATTTAGTAATTAATTTTCAGGAAGTTTAATCTCGATGATCGAATCCAAGAACCAATCTTTTTTCCCGAATCGTTTTGATTGTGTCGTAGTCGGCGCAGGTCATGCGGGTTCGGAAGCCGCTTACATCGCTTCAAAAGGTGGAGCGAAAACTCTTTTGATCACGATGAACTTGGACACGATCGGTCAGATGTCTTGCAACCCTGCGATCGGTGGTATCGCTAAGGGACATATGGTAAGAGAAGTCGATGCGCTCGGTGGTATCATGGGCAAGGTTATCGATAACACCGGAATTCAATTCAAGATGCTCAACACTTCTAAAGGTCCGAGCGTTTGGGCGCCGCGCGCGCAAGCCGAGAAGAAAGAATATCAACTCAAAGTAAAACATACTCTGGAAGCTGAGAAGAATCTTTCAATTCGACAAGACACCGTAGAAGAGTTGCTTATCGAAAACGATCAAGTGATCGGAGTAAAGACCGGGCGTGGTTTTGAAATTTATACGAATCATGTTATCTTAACTACAGGAACATTCTTATCTTCTCTCGTTCATATAGGAACGTATCAAAATGAAAACGGAAGAATGTGCGAACCGACGGTCAAAGGTCTTTCCAAGTCCTTAGCGAAATACAATCTTAAATTGGGAAGATTGAAGACGGGAACTCCGCCTCGCATTCATAAGAACTCCGTCGACTTAAGTGTCCTTGCAATTCAAGACGGCGATCCGAACCCTTCCCCGTTTTCTTTTTCAACGGAGAAGATTACTCGAAGACAAATTCCTTGTTATATCACTTACACAAACGCCGAAACTCATAGGCTCATTCATGAAAATTTAAGTTTGTCTCCTATGTATTCGGGACAGATTCAAAGTACGGGTCCTAGATATTGTCCTTCGATTGAAGATAAGGTTGTACGTTTTGCGGATCGTGAAAGACATCAGGTTTTTCTTGAGCCCGAAGGTTATGAAACTTCAGAGATCTATCTCAACGGAGTTTCAACAAGTCTTCCGGAAGAAGTTCAGTGGAGATTGGTAAGATCTTTGAAAGGTCTTGAGAATGCGGAGATCGTTCGTCCCGGTTACGCAATAGAGTATGATTACGTAGATCCGACCGAGTTGAAGCCGACATTGGAAACGAAAAAGATAAAAGGACTTTATCACGCGGGACAAATCAACGGCACTACCGGCTATGAAGAAGCGGCGGCTCAAGGTCTTGTCGCGGCTTATAGTGTTCTACATTCTTTAAAAAATTTAGATCCTCTTTTGTTCAAGAGAAGCGAGTCTTATATCGGAGTTCTAATCGACGACTTGGTTCACAAAGGTGTTGAAGATCCGTATAGAATGTTTACTTCACGAGCCGAGCATAGACTTCTTCTCAGACAAGACAACGCGGATCAGCGACTGACAAAGTATGGTTATGATCTTGGTCTTGTGGATCAAGAAAGTTACGATCGAATGAAAGATAAATATGAAAGAGTGAATTCTGTTCGAGAAAGAATCTATCAGATTCCGTTGAAACCTTCGGATGAATTTCAGAATCTTTTGGATCAGAAGGGAATTGAGAACTACAAGTTCGGTATGAAGTTGGATTCTTTTTTGAAACGTCCTGAGATTAAGATCGAAGACGTCGAGTTTATGATTCCCGAAGTAAGTTCTTGGTCCGAGTCTGAAAAGAATATTCTCGAGATGGAAATCAAGTATGAAGGTTACATCAAAAGAGAACTCGAAATGATTCAGTGGAAGAACAGGTATCTCGATCTTGCAATTCCTGAAGATATTAATTACGAATCGATCGCAGGATTGAAAAAAGAAGCGATTCAAAAGTTAAAGAACCACAAGCCGATGACCTTGGAGAAGGCCGGACAAATTTCCGGAGTGGATCCGAGTGACATCGATCTTTTGCTTTATCATATCAAAGGAAAAAGAAAACAAGAAGCGGAAGCCTCTTGATCTTTGTTTGTTCTCTCGCGGAAAGAATTGTTGGAACGACTACTCGGGTTTGAGATTTTTTCTGCAAGTTACTCGAAGTCGTGATTGCGCGGTCGGAGTCGCAAGTCGGAACTCCGACAAGAGAATCCGATTTCCCGTTCGCGTTTCACATGAAACGTTTTTTAGAAGCCCGGAACTTCCGGGCTTTTTCTTTTATAAAGCCCCTTCTTTTTATACCGCTTCTCTCTGATCGTATTGATCGAAGTAAAATCTCTGAAGCAAAAATGCTTATATTCACCGCTTGCATTTCGGATTTATTGTTACTGATCCTACATGTGGAAAGCCCATTTATATTTCCGTATATCCGGTAGAATATTTTTACTCGCTCTTTTAAAGAATCAAATGCTACATCTGCCAATCAAGAAGAGATGTCTTAGTTCAGTAATGTTGAGTTAAGATTTCTGTTGTTGATCATAAAACATAAGGAACCTTTCCAATGAAGCCCATAAAAATTATAGTTTCCTCCCCGTCAGAAGTTGATTTAGGAAAATCTAAGTTCGGCGGTCACCCTAACCTTCCCTCTGGAACTTTTTATCCGCAGAACGATTCGGAAGAAGACATCCCATTTTTATGCCAGATCAATCTGAAAGATTTTGAAAATGAAATCTCCCCGACGGGACTATTATTATTTTTCTGTCAACTCGATGATACAACCGAGTATGGAAGAGTCATTTTCGTGGACGAAGAACAATCTTTGAGTTCAGCAGTCCCGCAAAATATCGATACGAAGTATATGGATATCGAATACCCGTTCTCGACATACCCAATCTCATTTCAGGAAATGAATGATGTCGATAGAAACAACAAAGACTACTTTACGACGATGAAAATTTCCCGTATTGGAGGAGCGGTCTTTGTATCGGGTGCGGATTATTCTAAAGAAGATCGAATTTCACTTCTTCAAGTGAATACGAATGAGATCGGCGACTTGAAAGGAAAGGTAGAGAGCGTTCTTCATTTCTTTATAGATAAAAAGGATTTGGAGCAGAAGAATTTTGAAAATGTTTTTGTAATCAGTCAGCATTGAAGTTCAATCGGGAGTCTCTAAAAGCCTTACGGTCTTTAACGATTACTTCTTAAGATCTTCTGCAGAGTAATATCGATATAAAGACTTCGGTAAGGGTTAGAGGTTCCCGTCGATCGCTCAGCCTATCCTTTCCAAGAAAAAATCATTTGTAGATCAGTTCGTGGGTTTTTTGAAGCTCCCACTTATTGTTCTGTTTCACGTGAAACGTAAAACTCTGGAGCTGATTGTTCGCACCGTAGTTGAGTTGATTCTTTCTCTCTTGTTCGCCTTGAACATTGATACGAGTCAGTAACTTACCCTTCTCATCATACTCGAACTTAGTGGAAGCGATCTGTTTCTTTTCTTCGTTATAGATATTTTGAATCAGAACTCTCGGATTTTTATCATCTTGAATTAGAGTAAAAGTTTCTATTTCTTTTGAATCCGGCCAATTGGTTTGTCCCGATTTTACGAATTCCTTATCCCAAGAATTGATGTTAGACTTTAGAAGAAGTTTATTCTCTTTATTAAAAACTTCTACGAGATCGATTTGGCCCTTCGGATTGTATCGAAAGGTTTTTGTTTCGAGAAGAACATTGTCCTTATCGAAGAGTTCTTCGCGAACTACCTTCCCTTCTTTGTATTGGAATACGGTAGAGCCGTCCGCATTTCCATCCGCGTTTAGATAAGTTTCTTTGATGAGCTTGCCGGAAGAATCATATTCATAAGCGGCGGAATAAACAACTTCACCGCTTGCATTCTTAACTATCTCTTTTACGGGGCCGTTGGTGTTGTTTCCGAAAACATACTTATCGATATGAGACCATTTGCCGGGAGTAACTCCGAAGATAAGACCGGGAAAGAGTAAGAAGAGAAAGAAAACTCGAAACATAGTATAACCTCTACCCTACAATCATCGGAAAACGATCCAAAAGGTTAACGGCAAATCAAAAACACGGACGAAAAACAAACAAAATCATCGATGTAAATGCCTTGAAAGGAAAGAGGGACGCGTTATTTTCTTCCGCACCGAGGAGAATTACAAATGAATTGGAAGAAGATCGCGTTAGGCTTTTTAGGAGCCTTTGCTTTGTTTTTACTATATACGATTTTTATAACAGAAAAAGGGATTCAATCCTTATCGCCGAAATCCAAGTTTGAAGAGCGAGACTATGGGAAACTCGCTGAAGAAGCGTCCAAGGATTTACAAACTTATCTAAGAATCAAAACCGTTCGCGGGAATGAAAAGCAAGCGGCCTTATTTTTGAAGAGTCTTTTCGACAAACGCGGAATCAAAACTGTGATCTTTGATGTTCCCGGAAAACCGGAACGAGCAAGTATCATGGCCGAGATCAAAGGAGAAGAATCGCAAGGTGGTTTGATTCTCACCAATCACATCGATGTTGTTGAAGCGGATGCAAGCGAGTGGATCGAACCTCCATTCTCCGGTGTAAGAAAAGGAGATCGTATCTATGGACGCGGTGCGGTCGATGTGAAAGGACTCGGCATCATGCAACTCTATGCATTCATTCTGATTCATGATTCCGGAATGAAACTCAAAAAGAATCTTATGTATCTCGCAGTCTCCGATGAAGAAAGTCGTTCCGAGTTTGGAATGAGATTCTTAATTGCAAAACACAGAGATATTTTCAACGGATATGAATTTGTTCACAACGAAGGTGGTGTCGGAACAAAGGACGTGGTCGTTAAGGGAAGTAAGATCTTCAACATTCAGCACGCCGAAAAAGGAGCCGTATGGTTGGACTTGGAATCCGAAGATATTTCCGGTCATGGAAGTACACCTCCGATTCAATACGCCGCTCTCAACCTCATCGACTTTATAACCGAACTCAAAAAGATGAACGAAGTAGTTATCATAAAAGATGAAACAGCTTCCTTCTTTTATCAGATGGGAGAAGTAAGTCCTTTCCCGAATTCATTTGTGTTGAAACGTTCCCGCAATCCTTTACTCGGAACGATCTTAAACGGGGTGATTCGATCCAACAAACATCTCCGAGCGATGACAAGCAATTCGGTAAGTATTACGGGAGTTGATACTCACTATGCGGGTATCAACGTCATCACTTCGAAAGCGAATGGAAGTGTTGATATAAGAATTCTTCCCGGATACAACGAGAATGAAATTTATGAAAAAGTAAAAAAGCTCGGCGAGAAGTTTCGAGTTAAAGTTACCGCAAGGCATCTTGAACCCGGAACAACTTCTCCGGTCGATTCAAAATACTTTAAGATTCTATCGGGAGTCGTTCAACAAGTAGTGCCGGGTGCGGTGATCACTCCATTCTTATCGCCGGGCACGACCGATTCTTCTTACTTAAGAGTCGCGGGCTTTAAGTGTTACGGTTTGATTCCTGCGTTGATGAGTTCGGAAGAGATCGATGGAATTCATGGGAAGAATGAAAGCACCACGATCGAACACTTAAAGATGGGGATTGAAATTCTTCATAAGGCAGTGATCGAGTTTAACAACGCCTCGGACTGATTTGTTTTCAAAGTTCAGGGTGAGAATTTTCACTCTGAACTTTTTCGATCGCGATATGAGTTCCTTTTCAGTTTTTGAATCTTTTCTAAAATTCCTTTCTTAAACTTCTCTTTAAATTTTTCCACCGTCGCGTTGCAGATGCGCGTGCAGGAAACTCAAGTTGGTTTTCTAAGTTCGGTGGGAGTTCCTACATTTCGAAGTTTTATCGTATGGTAATAAATTTGTATGAGATCCTTCAGATTACGTCGCTTCGAGTTCGGTGAATGCTCTCGAAGTCTTATCGAATGGTAAACTCGTGTAAGAGTTCCCACAACTTCCGGAAATCTAAAGGAACTGAAGACAAGAACTCGAAACTGTGAAGACAAAATGGAACAAAATTCTAACCTAGCAACATGCAAGATCCCGAACAATTCTCCATCGAATCGATTACCGAGAGATTGAGAGAAAGATTTCCGAAAGAAGCCGACGAAATAATTTATTTCTTTGATTGGGAACTCGTATGCAAGTTCGCATTGTTCCTCAGGGAAAAAAACGAAGCCGGTGGATTTTTTTCGAAAAGAGATTCGGAAGAAATTTTAGACCGTCACGTTTTGGAATCGATCTATCACGTGTATCGTATCACCAAAAAAGTCGATTCTTGGAAGGGAATTCAACTCGGAGATGCAGGGACTGGGCCGGGAATTCCGGGCTTTTTCTTTCGGTGTTTGAAAGATCATCCCGTTGTCGTATTAATCGATTCTCAAAAAAGAAAACTTTCTCATACGGAAGAATTCGTTCGCATCCATCGAATTTCAGATCTGAAATTTCAATTCATTCGAACTGAGGAGTCAAAATTGTCTCTGAATTATGTCGTATCGCGAGGATTTATTCCTTATCCGTATAGCGCCGAAGCAGTTTGTAATTTGATAAAAGTCGGAGGGACTTATGTCCCATTTTTAGGAAAACATGATATAGATACAAAACTGGAAGATAAGGTTCTTTCTTATTCCGGTTTCAGTTTAGAATTTTCAGAAGATTTACCTTCTCTTGAATTTTTAGGCATGCGACATATTAAATTCTTGAAAAAGGTTTCTAGCCCGAGGCATGGTTATCCAAGAGCTTGGAAGGATATCAGCAAGGAGACTAAGGGCGGAAATGGGAAAGATCGTATCGATTAGCAATCAAAAGGGCGGTGTCGGAAAAACGACAACCTCCATCAATCTCGCGGCCAACCTTGCTTCGATCGGAAAAAAGGTTTTGATCATCGATATGGATCCGCAGGGTAACTCCGGCTCCGGTCTTGGAATCGAAATCAATACACTCGGAAAAACTTCGTATGAGTTACTGTTAGGTGAATCTTCCGCAAACGAATGTATTCAAAGAACAAACGTAAATAATCTTCATATCATTCCTTCCAATATCAACTTGAGCGGCGCCGAGGCGGATCTTCTTGCGGAAGATCAAAGAGAATATAGACTGAAAAACGCAACCGCGGAACTTCGGACAGAATATGATTACATTCTTATCGATTGTCCTCCTTCTTTGGGAATTTTAACGATCAACGCTCTTTGTGCCGCCGACAGTGTGATGATCACTCTTCAAACGGAATACTTCGCGTTGGAAGGTCTCACCCAATTGATGAAGATCATTTCCCTCGTGCAAAACCAACTCAATCCTTCCTTGGAACTGGAAGGAGTTCTTCTGACGATGTTCGATAAGAGAACCAATCTTGCGAATCAAGTCGCCGAAGATGTTAAGTCTTATTTCAAAGATAAAGTTTATACGACCATCATTCCAAGAAACGTAAAATTAAGCGAAGCTCCTTCTTTCGGACAAACGATCATGAGTTATGATCCGGAAGGAGTTGGCGCTCAGAGTTATAGAAGTCTTGCTCTGGAAGTTGCAGGGAAGAATTAAGAATGGCAATCAAACCCAAAGCCCTCGGTAGAGGTCTTGGAAATTTAATTCCGGTCAACGAAAACAAAACGCCGATCGAATCTTCTTCGGACGGCGCGCTCCGTGAAATCAAGATCAGCGAAATTCGCCCCAATCCGGGCCAACCAAGAAAAACTTTTTCGGAAGAATCTCTGAGAGAACTTTCGGAAACGATCAAGGCTCACGGAGTTATCCAGCCGATCGTGGTTAAACAGTTGGACTCGGGTTATGAAATCATTGCAGGTGAACGTCGTTACCGCGCTTGTAAACTTGCCGGTTTTGTAAAAATTCCTGCGGTTGTTAAGAACGTTTCCGAAAATCAATCGATGGAAATGGCGATCATCGAAAACATTCAACGAGAGGATTTGAATCCGATCGAAGAAGCGCTCGCATATAAAACTCTTTCCGAAAAATTGAATTTAAAAATCACCGATATCTCCACACGAGTGGGTAAGAATCGTTCCACGATTTCAAATTTGATTCGTCTTCTTCAGCTTCCGGATTCGGTTCAAGATCTGATTAAAAACGGAAGAATTTCCGAAGGTCACGCAAGACCTCTTCTTTCTTTAGCCGATCGGAAAAAGATAGAACAACTCGCGTATCAAATCGCCGAGAAAGGTCTGACTGCAAGACAGGTAGAAGACTTGGTTTCCAATCTTACCGAAGAACGTTCTTCCACGCCGGAAAAGAAAAAACCTCGCAAAGACGTGAACATCGTAGAGTTGGAAAATAAATTCCGCAGAAAATATTCTATGAAAATTGAAATCGGTCATAATCAAAGTTCCGGCAAAGGAAAGATGACGATCGCTTATCCGAATCTTGAGGCGATGGAAAAAATCCTAAACGCTTTGGGTCTTTAGTTTTCCACTTTAGAATTCCAATCAAATCGATCATAGCTCCGTTGTTGAAACGAGATAGTTATGAGAGACATTGTAATCGGAGATATTCACGGTTGTTACGATGAGTTGATGTCGCTTTTAAAGGCGCTCAACTATTCGGAGGAAACGGATCGGATCATATCCGTTGGGGATATCGTAGATCGCGGACCCGATTCCGTAAAAGTATATCAGTTCTTTAAAGAGAATCCAAAACATATCGTGGTTATGGGCAATCACGAAAACAAACATCACAATCAGGTCCTTTCTTATTCTCAAGAGATCGTTAAAGTTCAGTTCGGAACTCGTTACAAAGAATTTTTAGAATGGGTACGGAATCTTCCTCATTACTACGAAACCGAATCGGCGATTATAGTTCACGCCGCGATCGAACCGGATGTTCCATTGAAGGATCAGAAAAAGGAAGTTTTGATGGGAAGCACTTCCGGGGAAAAATATCTTACGAATAAAATCGGATCGGAAGATTGGACGAGTCTGTACCAAGTTCAAAAGCCGGTCCTCTTCGGTCATCGTGTCGTTGGCGATGTCGCTCGAATTTACGGCGATAAAATCTATGGACTTGATACCGGAGCTTGTTTCGGAGGATTCTTAACTGCGGTAACTCTTCCCGACTTTCGGATCTATTCGGTGAAGGCCGATCGAAATTACTGGAAATCGGAGATGGAAAAATGGCAGGTCGAAGTCGTTCGAGCGAAGCCCTGGAGAACGTTCGAGTTTGAAAAAATTCAAAGAGAAATTTCGAAAATACGAAATTCTAAACAACCGGAAGTCGCCGAATTTATTTCCAATGTGGAGAATTGGTTTCGATCTTTGGAAGACGTCTACGGAAGAATAATCGAGAATTTAGAACGTAAAACCTCGCTGATTTTGGAGGAATTCGGCGTGGACTCTTTTATAAAGGCTACGAAAGAATACGAATATAACGTTCTTCTAATTTTGTCTCAGAAAAAACGACTGAACGTGAAACACCTGAAGGATTCTTTTAAAACCCCCGGAAAACTATTTCAATTGATGAATCAGTTGGATTTGAAAGTGAAAGATCCGTTTCCGTAATGAGAAAACGAAAAAACACCGGACTGTATAAAATTTCTATTCTTGAATATCCAAGAGTAAACCGCGAATATCCGTTAACGACTTTAGAAGTTTAAAAGCCGAATTGCCTTCGTTCATGATGAGTTCCGCCAAGATCTGAATTTTTTCGTCGATGATTTTCACGACGTGATAGATCTTTTTAGCTTCACCCTTCATTCTTCTTGCGAGAGTTTCCACTCTCATGTTTTGGTCGATGACCGCTTTCGTAATCGCTTGGATATGTTTTTGATAGGCTTCTAAATTTCCGATGGAAGGTAGATCCAAAAATCTTTTTTCGATTTCGGGAAGATCTCTCCAAAGCGCGTTTAGATCTTTTGTCGTTTCGGAACCGGACGGAACGATTTCTTCCAGGATATCGAGAAAGGAAGAAGAAACGTTTTCAACCGCTTCCGTCGAATTGAGAGAACTTCCTCCGTTTAAGGAAGAAGCGCTATTCTTCTTACTCTTGGAAGTATTTTTGGTTTCGGTTTCTTTTCGAGGAGGTTGATAAGGTGGTATGAGTACTTTCAATGTGCAACTGGGTTGATCTTACAATTGCCTTCGAATTGTACTCCTTCTTCCATTACGATTCTCGGAGATACGATATCCCCTTTCATTCTGCAGGAAGCCAATAGAGTGACTCGTTCGCTCGCGTAAATATTCCCGTTGATTTCACCACCAGCGACGACAATTCGGGCTCTGATATCCGTATCGACGATTCCCGATTTGCCGATTAGGACTTTTCCTTCGGTTTTTATGGAGCCGCGAAAAATTCCGTCAATTCTTAAGAGACCGGAGAGTTTGAATTCTCCGCTAAACTCGGCGCCTTCGCCGATGATGCTATTTACGATTAAGTGTTCTTCTGTGGTCGCCATTCAGTCCTGAATCTGGTTGAGGAAAGCAAACGGATTGATCGCTCTTGTTCCAACGTGAATTTCATAGTGGAGCATATAATTCGGAGAAGCTTCGGTCTTACCGACGAAACCGATCACTTCCGTCTTGGAAACTTGCTGACCTTGTTTCACTTTCAATCGATCCATGTTCGAATAGATCGTCTTCCATCCGTATTTGTGGGAAACTTTTACGAAGTAACCCGTGTTTCTTGTAAAACCGATTTCGTAAACGGTTCCCGGCGCGGTAGCAAGAACTTCGGAACCCGCGAAAGATCCTATATCAACACCGCTGTTGTATTCTCTTCTTCCGGAGATCGGATTGAAATACGCACCGTATGGATAAAGAACATATCCTTTTACCGGCCAGATGGACGGGGTTTGTTTTAGGATGTTCTTTCTTTTTTTAAGAATGGAGATGATGTCTTGAGTGAGTTCGTTACTGATTCTTAAGTTGTGAACGTCTTCCTTCAATCTGAAAACGGCCGCGCCTTCGGGAAGATCGTTGGTTTGAGGATTCACGGCTTTCGGTTCGATAATGGATGGAGGTTGAGTGGAAAGTTGTTCCGCTCCGCCGATTCCTTTGGAAACTTTTGCCGGATCACCGCCGAGTCTTACATAAAGTCTCGCCAATCTTCCGTAATAGTATTCCACGTATTCATGAAGAGAATTGATTTCTTCTTTCATCTTCGCCGATTGGCGGATAAAGTCTTTGTTGGAAAGATTGAGTTCTGTGAGTTGGTGAACGGAACCGCTATGGCTTAAAACGTTGATAGAACTGATGATAAGAAGAATGAAAATCGTTCCGATAAAGATGGAAATCGCTCTATAAGAGATGTGAAAGTTGATGGTTTTTTGTTCCGAGTGGGGAATTACCATCACAGTGAGTCTTTCTCTTCCTTTCTTATTGAGTTCGGAAAGTTTTAGATCCAGTTTGAGCTTGTACTCTTGGTACTTATAGCGGAGTCTATAGTAGATCAGTGCGGAAGTTGCTTTAATATCCACGGTTTATGTCCCGAAACTTGGTTTTTAGCCGAACGCTTTCACCTGTCTGAAGAGATCTTAAAAAATCTCTTTTCAGTCAATCGAATTCACAAAAAGTGACTCACTAAAACCGGATTTCTATGGTTTCTATCGCCGATACACATTGTCACCTTGATATAATACAGTCCCAAGGTTTGGAAATTGCAGATTCTTTAAAAAATGCAATGGCGTCTGGCGTAAAGAAGATCGTCCAAATCGGAATCGATCTTGAGAGTTCTTTAAGGGCGCAATCCATAGCGAACGAATATTCGAATGATTCGTTAGAGATTCGATATTCGATCGGTTGCCACCCGACCGAAACGCATGAGTTTCCCAATAAGGAAGAAATCTTAAAACTCGTTTATGCAAACTTAGGCGATTCTAAACTTTCCGCGATCGGAGAGATCGGTCTCGACTACTATCACACCGCCGATACGAAAAAACAGCAGGAAGAAATTCTCGAAGCCTTCTTGGAATGTTCGGCTAAGACGCAGTTGCCCGTTGTCATTCATTCTCGGGACGCAAAAGAAGATACGATTTCCATTCTTAAGAATTTCCGCGACCGCGCGTTCGGAGTGATCCATTGTTTTACATACGACTATCCGACCGCAAAAGCGTTAGTCGACATTGGATATTATATTTCTTTTTCGGGGATTGTCGCGTTTAAGAATGCGACTGAAATTCAAGAGGCCGCTCAAAAACTTCCGTTGGAAAGTATGTTGATCGAAACCGACGCTCCGTTTCTAGCGCCACCTCCGTTTCGCGGAAAAAGAAACGAACCTTCTTATATGAAATTTATCTTAGATAAGATGTTCTCCCTCAGACAAGAATCGAATGCCGAGGTGGAACGTATTCTTTTTGAAAACAGTATTAAATTTATGAATCGTAAGGCGTACCATCACAATGCTTGATCTTCGTTATATCACGGAAAACACCGAAGACCTCAAAAAAGTTTTAGAACTTCGAGGGTTTAAAGAAATCGGAATCATTGACGAATTGAAATCGATCATTCAAAGAAAACGCGAGTTTCAAAAGGAAGCGGACGTTTTAAGAGAAGAAAGAAACAGAGTCAGCAAGGAAGTCGGTAAGATCAAACAATCCGGTGGAGACATCACCGAAATTTCCGCTTCCGTAAAACTCGTCGGCGAAAAGATCAAAGAAATCGAAACAAAGATGGAGCTGGAAGAAACGGCTCTGCTCGATATCAATTTAGGGCTTCCTAATATTCTCGACCCGAAGGTTCCGGAAGGAAAATCCGAACACGACAACGTGGTTCAATACGAAGTGGGAAAAATTCCTTCTTTTTCCTTTGCTCCGAAACCGCATTTTGAAATCGGAGAAGCGTTGAATTGGATCAACTTCGAGAAAGGCGTAAAACTTTCCGGCGCAAGATCGTATACGTATTGGAAAGACGGCGCGAGGTTGGAAAGAGCGTTGATGAATTTTATGCTCAATGTTCATACGCAAGAACACGGTTATACCGAGGTTTGGGTTCCCGCCATGGTAAACGACGAATCCATGACCGCAACTGGACAATATCCGAAGTTCAAAGACGAATTCTATAGAATCGAAAAGGATGAGCTCAATCTGATTCCTACAGCCGAAGTTCCACTTACGAATTTATACCGCGATGAAATCATTCCCGAAGATCAATTGCCGATTTCGGTTACGGCGCACACATCATGTTTCAGAAGAGAAGCCGGATCCTACGGTAAGGATACGCGTGGATTGGTTCGAGTGCATCAGTTTCAAAAAGTGGAACTCGTAAAATTCTGCAGACCGGAAGAATCCGAAGAAGAACATAAAAAGATGCTTTCTCATGCGGAGAATATTCTTAAGAAATTGGAACTTCCGTATCGAGTCATCATTCTTTGCACTGGGGACATTTCCGCGAATTCTTCTATAACCTATGACATAGAAGTTTGGATGCCCGGTTTGAATCGATATATGGAAATTTCTTCCGTATCGAACTTCCGCGACTTCCAAGCGAGAAGAGGAAAGATCAGATACAAAACCAAAGACGGAAAGAATCAGCTGGTTCACACGATCAACGGTTCCGGACTCGCGCTTGGAAGAACGTACGCCGCGATTCTCGAAAATTTTCAGAACGCAGACGGAACCGTTCGTATTCCGGAAGCTCTGAAACAATACCTATAAAAAACGGATCTAATTTTCCGTTTTCCATACTTTTGCGCTTAGGTTTTTCCGAAAAGAACGGATAATCTACTTAGGGATTCTTTTAGAATTTTCGGAGTGGTTTATGCGTTCTTTTTTTCGTTTGATATATTCAATATTCTTAATCTTTCTTTTGCCGGTTTCGGTTGCTCCGCAAGATTCGTCGGCTTTGAACAAAACACAAAATTCCAAAATTTCAAAACCCGAAAAACTGAGAGGTTCTATCAATACGAATCTTAACGAATTCGGAATCAGTCTTACGGACGACGGAAACATTCTTTACTTCTATTCGAAACGGGAGAATTCCAATTACACCGATCTTTACAAATCGACTCGTGTGGGTGAGGAATGGACTCGAGGTTCGGAAATCGAAATCTTAAATTCCAACTTCGACGATCAAAGTCCTTTTATCCTAAACAAGGAGGAAGGAATTCTTTTTTCATCCAATCGGGACGGCGCTATAGAATTTCAATTATCGAACGGGAAGATCGGAGTTTCGCGAGATTTATACTTTTCTAAAAAAGTAAATTCTTCTTGGGCGGAGCCCGCCGTTCTTCCAAGAACCGTCAACACGGAAGAAATAGAAGAAAATCCGTTTCTGTTTAACAACCGTCTTTATTTTACTCGTTACCCTTTCGGACAAGTAGCCGAGGCGGATATCTTCGTATCGATTTACAAAAACAAAACTTGGGAAAAAGCGACAAGTTTGCCTGATCCGATTAACAGCGCTTATTCGGAAATTGCGGCGACGATCGGCAAAGACGGAAAAACGATTTATTTTTCATCCAATCGCCCCGGAGGTTTTGGCGGTTATGATTTGTATAAATCGACCATGCAGGAGAACGGAGATTTTTCAGAACCGATCAACTTAGGTCCCGAGATCAATACCGCCGGTGATGAAGCATTTTATCTGGAAGCCGGAGACGGAAGAACGTTTTACTTTTGCCGAAGAACCGGAAGGGATTACGATATTTATTCCAACGTCGTAAATCCGTTTCAGGAATTGGAAAAAGGAAAATCGATTTCACTCGATAGCATTCATTTTGCGTTGGGTTCGTATGAGATCCTTGAAAATTCTTTTTCGATTCTGGAGAATCTACATTCTTACCTGAAAGAAAATCAAAACGTGAGAATTAAGATCATAGGTCATACGGATCTCAACGGTGATACTCAGGATAATTTAATTCTAAGTCGCAATCGCGCAAATTCCGTGAAGGAATATCTGATCAAAAAAGGAATCGATTCCGGAAGAATCGCGACCGACGGCAAGGGAAGTTCGGAACCGATCGTTCCTCAAAAAAATCCGGATACGGATTATAAAAACCGAAGAACCGAGTTTCAGATTTTGAACCCTTAGAATTTACCTTTTCGGTTTAAAATGCTCTGGAAAAAAACGAGGATCGATTCATCTTTTGTTTCATGTTCGAGAAAAGAATCCTTTGTCCTCTTTTGATTCTCGTTTTTCCGTTCGCTTTGTTTTCTCAATCCGAATACTCGGGCTCTCGTTTGGAAAAAATTCTTTCCAAAAAAGAATTAGTAGTCGGGGTCAATAAACAATACGAACCTTTTTACATAGAGAATCCGAAGGACGGTTATCCGGGGATCGATGCGGAACTCGCGAAATTATACGCGGATTACTTGGGTGTTTCGTTGAAGTTGGTTCCTCTCAAAACGTTCCGTCAATTTTCGGAGGATATCCGCGCCGGCAAAATCGATCTCGCGTTAGCTGGAATGTCTACGGACTTGAACCGCGGAAAACAAGTCACCTTTTCCGATCCGTATCTTGTTACAACTCCGGCCGGTCTTGTGAGTAAAAAGATTCTTCCTCCCGAACCCGAAGGAAACATCGTTACTTCCAGAAGATTTATGAGTCTTTCCGATCTCACAACTCTCAGCGGGTTGGTGAGTTTTTCCGTAAGATCGAACACGACGAATCATATTTACCTTCAGAAAAAATTCGCAAAACTTCCGATCTACAGTTATCTTTCGGATTCGATTGCGGTCGACAATCTCGTCAGCAACAACGTGACTTGTTTCGTTGCGGACAGTTTTTTCATTCTTACCCTGCTCCAAAAAAATCCTTCTCTACGAGCCAATTATTTACCGCTTTTGGGGACGGTTCAAGAGGAGAATATCAGCGCCGCACTTCCTCAAAACGATCTGATTTTTGCGGATAATTTGAACTTCTTTATCAAGGAATTGAAACGAACCGGTGTTTTGGATGAGTTGAGAAGCCGATATTTTAATCAGAACAACTGGGTAAAATGATCCGTGTCCATTGACCTTTTGAAAAAGGCTTATCGCTTATATTACTTTGCGTTGATTCTATTTCCTTCCTTACTTTTTTCCCAAGAGATCGAAGAAAAAACGAAACTCGATTTTCAAGGAAACTACAGGGTGCGGGGGTTCAATCTCGGAAGAGATATTTATACTTCCCGTCAAACCGCGGCAACTCCTTACGATAAGAACGCTTTCAAAGCGGATCAGCAACAACAGAACCAAGCCGCCGCCGATAACGAACTCGCGGAAAGATTAAAAGGAAATCCCACGACCTTATCTCCTCAGAAGGAAGACATTTCGTATTTTGATACGAGGATGACCGTTAACATGAACTTCAACACTTCGAAATATTTCGAGGCGCTTTGGGGTGTTCAAGTCGGGGATATAACATTCGGTGGAAAAGGATTCGGTCAGAATTCGACGACCGGTCCGGGACAAGGCGGAGAAGCGGGGTTCACTTCTCCCGTGAACATTCAAACCACGTTTTTATATTTGAACTTTAAACTTCCGGAAGACGCGTTCAGTTTAAGAGTCGGTCAGCAACTTTTTTCATCCGCGAGAGGACGAGTTGTTTTTACGCCGGGAACCGGAGTTACTCTCAACAAAGATTTCCGTTTGTGGAACACGACTATCGAAGCCGGTTGGTTCGTTGCAAGACAAAACGCTCAACTCGATTTGGATAAGAATACCTACGCGGATAAAAATTACGTAGGAACGAACATTTACTTTTACGAAATCAAAACCAGTTTTTTCAATAACGTCAAACACGAACTCTATTCTTATTTTTTGGACGATACGATCTCTTCAATTGACAAGACGACTAACGCGAAAGGAAACGTGATCGCTTTGGACAGCGAAGTCGGTCAGTTGTTTTGGCACGGGTTTATGAACGAGATCAATCTCTCGAACTTCGGCTTTGTGGTCCACGGGATTTACAATCACGGAACCGTTCATTCTCTGGATCCGTATCGGGATGCTGTGGGAAACGTTCTCTACAATCGATTCAGCAAACACACTATATCCGGTGGAATGGCGGACCTTCAGTTTTCATATCGTTATAGCGAGAATTTAACGTTTAACTTAGTGGGAGTGGGGAGTACGGGAAGACCCGGATATGATAAGGACGGAACCAAAGCAAATTTAAGAGGCGGCGGTTACAAAACCTTGATGCCCGGATATTCCATATCTAACATCGCAAACGACTTTACCGGGGGTTACGCGCTTTTTTCCGGAAAGGATTCGAGTGGCTTGTATGAATACGGAATCAACGGAGACTTCGTCGTTTACGGTCCCCTACTCTTGACATTGGGTTATTACCGATTGTACGGAACAAAGTCGCCTTACATCGAAAACAATCGTTACTTCAACTTCGACAACGGATACAAAACGAGCACGTTCTTCGGACACGAGATCAATATCAATTTGCGTTGGAACGCGTTTCGAGATATGCAGATTCTGATGAGATCCGGTTACTTTGTAGCGGGCGACGGACTAAAGGCTTACTTGGATACGACACAGGGAAAAATTCTCAGAGAATTTTTCGTAACCGCGGAACATAGATTTTAAGAATCGATTTAAAGCTGAAGACGGGAACGAATCGCTCTTCCCAAAGTGTATTGATCCGACAACTCGATGGATCCACCGACGGTAATACCGTAGGCGATTCTGGTAACGCTTACGGAAAGCGGTTTGAGTTGATTGGCTAAATAATCGGCGGTTGCATCCCCTTCCAAGGTCGGGTTTGTCGCGATCAAAACTTCTTTAACTTGTTCGGGTTCGATTCTTTCCAAAAGTTCTTTGATTCTAAGATCTCTCGGGCCGACTCCTTCCAAAGGAGAAATCACACCGTTTAACACGTGATATTTGCCGTTGAATTCTCTCGTGTTTTCTATAAAGAAAATGTCCTCGGGTTGTTCAACGACGCAAAACGTATGAGTATCTCTTTTTTCGGAAGTGCAGATATCGCAGATTTCCGTTTCCGCATAAGAACCGCATCGTTTGCAAAATTTGATTCTACTTTTCGTATCCGAAAGCTGATGAACGAACTGATTGAAAAGGCCTTGTTCCAATCTCAAAAGATGAAAGCTGATTCTGAACGCACTCTTTCTTCCGATTCCAGGAAGAGAAGACAGCGCTTCTACCATTTCGTCGAGAAGATGATTAGCCAAGATTTCCGCCGAACATTTTGGAAATTTCGGAAAGATCCAAACCGCCGGAAGCGGACTGGAATTCGTAAGCGGTCGCTTCTCTTGCTTTCTTAAGCGCGTCGTTTGTCGCCGCCATAACGAGGTCTTCGAGCATTTTATGATCGTCCGCGTCGAAGAGTTGTTTGTTGATGAATACGTTCGTGATCAGTCCCTCTCCGGTCGAGGTCACAGTAACCATTCCCGCTCCCGCATCGCCCATCACACGAATTGCGGCGACGCGCTTTTTGACCTCTTCCATTTTTTCGCGGAAGGCTCCCATATTGGAAAGAAGTTCGGAAAAGTTTTTTATCTTATCAAACATAATGTTAAGAATCCAGTCTCGGAAACTTGTTGCCATCGACTTCGGTGCCGAGGAACTTTTTTTTAATTTCAGTGCTCGTATCGAACTTCTGTGGAATCGGTTCGGAAGTTGCTACGGGTTTTGTTTCCGCCGAATCCTTTTCAAAATTGGAATCCTGTTGATTAGACTCGAATTGAGCTTCTAAAATTTTAGAAAACGGGTCATCTTTTTTTTTAGAAGAATCGGTTTGAACGTCTTGCGTCTGCACCTCTTTTTTTAAAACGGAAGCTTGAGTGGAAACGGATTCGGGCGCCACATTCTTGGAACCTTGAACCATTAGAATCAAATGATTGATTCGGTCCACAAGACCGGCCAAACTCGGATACGTAAGTTCTTCCACGAGTTTTTTGATTTGGATTTCGGTGAAGACCTTGATCTCGAAAGAATTTCTCAAACGAATCGTTTTGATTCTTTCATAGATCTCGAAAAGTTTTCCGGAAAGAAAATTCAGTTTGGAAGAATCTATATTCTCGAAATCCGATTTCATTTTGACGAGATCTTCTTTCGGAAAATTCACCGATTCAGGATCGGCAAGAGAATCACGGATCAAGTTGAGAGTATGAGTAAACTCGATCGAATCCCATAAAAATTTATAGATGTCCTGACCTTCTTGGTAAAGGGATTCGAGAATTTCCAAAGCCTTTGAATGATTGTCCGGATCAACGAGACTTTTGATAAACGAAGTCAAGAATTCGATTCCATGATAACCGATCATCTTTCTGATTCCGGCGCCCATCAACTTGGAATCGGTAAACACGATCGCTTGTTCCATAAAGGAAAGCATATCTCGTACGGAGCCGTCTCCTTTCTTTGCAACCCAGAAAAGACCTTCCTGATCGTATTGAACGTTTTCGATCTTGCAAAGTTTTTCGGAATAATCCTGAAGAACGGACAAAGGAACTTTTTTAAAAATAAAATCCTGACATCTGGAAAGAATCGTTTCGGGAATTTTATGAAACTCGGTCGTCGCCAACACAAACACGATATGCGACGGAGGTTCTTCCAAGGTTTTTAAGAGGGCGTTGAAGGATTGGTCCGTTAACATATGGACCTCGTCTATTATATAAACCTTATATTTTCCGCCCATCGGCGCGAACTTAACGTTGTCTCTGAGTTCGCGGATGTTTTCGATACCACGATTGCTCGCCGCGTCGATTTCTAGAACGTCGCTGGAAATTCCTTTTGTGATTTCAGTGCAAGAATTGCATTCGTTGCAGGGTTCGTTATCGATTGGATTTTGACAGTTTAAACGTTTGGCGAGAATTCTCGCGATGGTAGTTTTACCGACGCCGCGAGGGCCGAAGAAGATATATGCGTGACCGATTTTTCCGGATTTAAGAGCGTTCTGAAGAGCGCCTATAGCAAGGTCTTGGTGAATTACGTCCCGAAATCTTTGCGGGCGATACTTCCGAGAAAGGACTTCGTGAGTTCCTGCCATAAAACGGAGTCGGAGAAGCCGGGATTCGAACCCGGGGTGCTTTTGGCACACATGCTTTCCAAGCATGCACAATAGACCACTCTGACACTTCTCCTGTAGCTTTCAGGAATTCTGCCAAGAGGTTGTACGTCAATTGAATTTCTTTCTTCTGGCCTTGAAAAACGATTTGAACGCTTCTTTGGAAATTTCGGCGGGTATGCAGACGAGTTCCGGGAAAAAATTTCGAGAATAGATCGTTTCGATGCTGAGAGAAGAAATTCCTTCTCCTTGTTTTGCGGATAAAAGATAAACTACCTTCGGAATTCTGGAAAGAAGAATGGTTCCCGCGCACATCAAACATGGTTCCAAAGATGTAATAAGAGTACAATCGGACAGATAACGGGTTTTTAGTTTTTCTTTAGCGTCTCGAATGCAAAGTATTTCGCTGTGAAAGGAAGAATCCGAATTCTTTTCCACTTCGTTGAATGTTTCGCTGATCAATTCGTTACGATGATAGATTCTCGTGAAGCTGGGAATTTCTTCTCCGTCGTGTAAGACTAAATCCTCCATTCTTTTTAAAAAATCGGAAAGGAGAATATCGTCGGTTTTAGGATTCGAATTTTCTTTGGAAGATGAGTCATTCATGGAAAGAATTCTTTTTTTTCGAGGTAGATTCTTATCATTTAGAGATTCTCACATCGACGTACTCTACAAATTCTTCTTGATCGGACCTTCGGTAAATGGTTTTTTCAACGCAATGATTCTCTCTGCTAAGTTTTTACATAACGAAGTCTCGGAAAACAGAAATAATTCCGTCTTAATACGTCTTAATTCTCCCACGGGTGCGACTAATCCGGATCGAAGACCGATTGTTTTGGGTTTGGCGATCGATAGAAGTTGGTCGATGAAAGGAGAAAAGTTGGAAGCTGTGATTCAATCGGCTTCTTCCTTGGTCAATTGGTTGACTCGAAGAGATTTTCTTTCCGTAGTCGCTTACGCGGAAGACATTCATGTGATTCAACCGATCGTTCAACTTGTGGAAAAAACTTCCATCGTCAATCGGATTCATACGATTCTTCCGGGAACATCCACCAATCTTTCGGGCGGTTGGCTTCATACACTTCGAGGTTTGGAATTATTCTCGGATCCTTCCGTTTATAAAAGAGCGATTCTTTTAACGGACGGAAATCCTACGCAAGGAATTACGGATCCGATCGATCTCATTCAGATCGCATCCGATCATTACAAAAAAGGAATATCGACTACGGTCATCGGATTCGGCGACGACTTTAACGAAATTCTTTTGAAGGACATCGCGGACGCAGGCGGTGGAAATTTTTATTATATAGAAAACCCGGAAGGAACGGGGGATATATTCTTTCGAGAGTTCGGAGACATCGGTTCCTTATACGCTCAATCGATCGAAACCAAAATCGTTTTCGGAAAGGATGTGGAATTCTTAGAATTGATAAGCGACATTCCTTTTTATACCGAAATGGACCCGGATCAACCGAGCAGAATCCGCGCTGTGGTGCTTCAGTGCGGGGATATGAGAGCGGACGATATTAGAAACATAGTTTTAAGAATCAAAACACATCCTGAAAATGTAATACACAATTCGAATCAAGATTCGGGCATTAAGATCACCGGTTCTTATTATAATCTTTCGGACAAAATGAAATTGGAGAACGTTCAATTTGATCTAAACCCGGATTGGAAATCGGATTCGATGAAAGAGGACGCTGACGTGATCGTGGAAACGATCGTGGCTCGTTCCGGCAAAACGTTGAAAAAGGCGAGTTCTTTGATCAAGGACGGATCTTTGGAGGACGCTTCCAAAGTTCTAAATTCGCTTATCAAAGAGGTGGATCACCAGATCGACTTGGCGCCCGAGGTCATGAGTTCTTTAAAATCCCGTTTGGAGGCACTTGAATCCAAGATTAAGGAGAATTCCAAAACCGCCGGAAAACATCTTATGGCCGGAGCCTCGGACATTCAGTACAGAAATATCGATCCGATCTCGGAGGACATAGAATACCACGATCAAATTTTCGCGTATAAGTCCGCGGGGGATATCGATTTATACAAATGTCCCGAACTGAAAGGGAACGTTCAGGAAAAGATGCACGAAGGTTTTCGTTTTATCATCATCAATTTAAAAGCTTCGTCTTACATCGATTCGTCGGCGATCGGAACTTTGATTCAGATCTCGGGTTGGTTAAAAAGAAGAGGTGGAGAATTGGTCGTTTCGGATCTGAGAGATTCGGTGAAGAAAGTTTTTTCCATCACCAGATTGGAGAGTCATATACGCGTCGCGGAAACCGAAGAAGCCGCTCGCGTTATCATCAACGACGTAATTCAAGAAAGAAGTATCTGAGTCACGTCGTTGAAAGCGGGAAGAATTATTCTTTGACTTCGCTTTCCGCTTCGATGACGGCTTCCCTAATTTGATCGTAAAGTTCGGGAGGGATCGCGATTCCTTTTTGAGTCGGTTTTTTTTCGCCGTCTTTATCGGTGTACCAAACCCGGAGATTCAGATATTTGATACCTTTGTATTCGGACACTTCCACTCGAATCACTTCGCCTCGGCCTTTGTCCACGTCGCGGATAACACCCATTCTTGATTCTCCCGTTGAGTTTTATTATACCAATATAAACAGTGAACACGAATTTCATCGATTCGTTTTTTGATTCTGATCGGGGTTCTAAAATAAAAAAGCCGAAAGAAAAGTGATCTCTTTCGGCTTCTAATTTTAAGAATTTAGAATACGATCAGTATGTTTCTACGAACAGCTGATGCGCTCCTTCGAGGTGGTGTTTGAAATCTTCGTAGGTTCCTGTGTCGCCCGCGATTTTTTGGATTTCTTCGATAACACCTTTTTCCATTCCTTTCGGACCACCGCAGATATAAAAACGTCCACCGCCGTTCAAAATCTTTTTCACTGCGTCCGCTTGTTCTTTCACTCTGTGAGAGATATACATTCTTCCGCCGTCGAAAGGATTTTTCTCTTCTCTGGAGATTGCGGTAACGAGTTTAAAGTTTTTATACTTAGCTTCCAGACCGCGGAGATAATCCATCATCACAAGTTCGTCGGAGTAAGGAGCTCCGTAAACAAGCGTGATGTTTCCGGTGAAGTTGATGAGTTTGTGTTCTAAAAGTTCTTCACTCATCCCGATAAAGGGAGCGATTCCGGTTCCGGTTGCGAGGAACATGATATCTCCGCCGAAGTCTGCAACTGGAAGAAGGAATTTTTTTCCGGAAGGTCCAGTCATTACGACTTCGTCTCCGGCTTTAAGATCGCATATATAGTTTGAACAAACACCTTTGAATTGAATGTTTCCGTTTTCATCATATACGTTATCTCTTTTGATGATGAATTCGATATTGTCCTCTTTCATTCCGAAAGAATAACTCGGGGAAGCGATGGAATAAAGTCTTACGGTGTAACCCGCGTCCGCCAAACCTTTCGCTTTCTTTTCAGGATCTTCACCGGGAGGAATTACCCCGCCGCTTTGTCCGATAACGTAAGGATAAGCGGCATGATCGATTGCAAGAGTGATTCTATGAACGAGAGACTCTCCTTCTTTTTTCGGTCTTTTACCGGTTCCCGCTTCGGGAGTCAATAGAACGTTGCTGATTACTTTAGCTTTGTATGGAGTCGATTTTTTGAATAAGTTGATCTGAGGTTCTCTAATCGGTTTCATGAGCGCGTGCGATTCCTAAAAATGAAGAATTTTCCAAATTTCCTACATAGTTTTAAGTGAGACCATTTCGTCAAACGGGATATTTCGATTCTATTTCCGCCAAAGTCCTAATTCTTATAAATCGAAATGGATCACCGAAACCTATGCTGTTTTTTTGCGTGACGCTTTAAGTCGTTCGTTTCTCCGTGTATCAACCAATTAAAACGAGGGAAACATGCCCCAAATTAAACTATCCGATCTCGCGAAAAAAGTCAGCGGATCGAAGATCACAAATTCAGCCGCTCCTGATACGATCTTGATTGAAAAGGTAACCCCGATTACCCCGGGAGCGAAGAATTCCATCAGCTTTCTTTCCACCAAGAAAATGTTATCCGAAGTTAAGAATACTCTTTCGAGCGTAATCTTGACCACCGAAGAGTTTGCAAAAGAAATAACTCTTCCTTGTCTCGTTGTTTCAAATCCTGAGTTGAGCCTTGTCGAAATTCTAAATTGTGTATACCCTCCTTATGTCCCTTCCGGAAAAATTTCTTCCTCGGCGATCATTCATCCGAGCGCTAAGTTGGGAGCGGGGGTTACCGTTGGAGAATACGTTGTCATCGGAGAAAATTCGGTGATCGGTGCGAACACATATCTGGAAGACGGAGTAAAGATTTCTAGAGATGTAACGATCGGAGAGGATTCTCATATCGGACCGAATTCGTCCATTCAACACGGAGTGATCATCGGTAAAAGATTCATCTGCTCCGGCAATTGTTCGATCGGTGGAGACGGATATAAATTCGTTACCGTGAACGGAATTCATCATAAAATTCCTCACGTTGGAACCGTAAGAATTGGAGACGACGTTGAAATCGGATCCTTGTGTGCGGTCGATCGCGGCGGATTGGAAGATACGATCATAGGCGATGGATGCAAATTCGATAATATGGTTCACGTCGCTCATAATTGTATATTAGGAAAGAATATTATTATCGCGGGACAGAGCGGTGTGGCAGGAAGCACGATCGTAGAAGATAACGTAATCATCGGTGGCGCTTGTGCGGTTTCCGATCATTTGCATGTACCGGCCGGAACCATTGTTGCGGGAGGTTCTTCCTTAAGAAATTCTCCCAAGAAAAAAGATATTTTCGTAGGTTGGGATTATGGTCTTACATTCCCCGAATATCAAAAAGTAAGAGTCAATATTCGTCATCTCGTGAACTTCCAGAAATGGTCTAAGAGAATCAAGACTCTCGAAAAACACGCCGGAATTGAAATCGAAGAGAAGGATTGAGCTTGACAGAGCCTAAAATTAGAAGCCATTCTTTCCCTTACACCCTTTTGGAGGATTCCCGTGTATTCCCGAGCGAACGAAGATAACCCGGAAACCAAACCGGAAAGAATCTCCCGTAAGCCGGATCCTTCCCGAAGCAAGAAGATCGGAAAGTTGTTGGAGACTTTGGCCGACAGCATTTTGGAAAACGAAAGCACAAACATCGTTTTCTTAAATGAGATTCAAAACAATAGATCGGAAAATTCGATTCAAAGATAGAATCGGATTTTCGGAACATCTCGAATCGGTTCCAGAAACGGAACCGATTTCTTGTCCCGCCTAATTTTACTTAAGTTCAATCAACTTCATTCAAATTTTAGAATATTCGAGAAACGAGATGGAGCGTCGATTTGTCTCTCAAATATTCCCATTTCGCCTTTTCGAAATTTTCACACGAAACTTACAAATCATCGGCGGGATTTTTCGTCGCCGGTTTTTTAATACCGACTAGAAGACTTGAAAATTCTTGCGCTTTCCAAACTCCTTTGGCATTCTTTTTCAAAGTGACCGGTCTCGGAGTATCCGCGCCCGAGGACGGAACGAATAATTTTCTTTGACCCGATTCTTCCGTTCCGCTGAAACGATTGGCTGTAATCGTAAAGCTATAAGGCGGGTTGTTAGGAACATATCCGTTGGAAGCCGACGAACCCGGGAGATACGATCCGATTAGATAAGAATGTTGTTCGATTTGTCTTTTTACGAGATCGATCAAATTCCGATTTAATGAGAAACCTTTATAACCGTTCGCGTCCTGAGTTAAATGGGAAGAATCGACCACAAGAATCAAAGCCTTGATCCCCTCTTCCTTGTTTTTTGAATATAGATCCAAAGCCGCAATCAAAGAGATCAATGCCCCTTGAGGAGTTACGGATTGTTCGTTTCGAAAGGACTCGAAGGAGGTAAGATCCTTTGGCCAAGAAGCCGCACTCACGTTGACGGATTCCGTTTGAGAATAGATTCCGAACGGAACCAAAGCACATAAAAGAACGAAGAGCAAAAGACGAATTCGATTCATAAAGCCTCCGAAAAGTAGGCTATAATTTATTGATTATTTCGAAATTGTCGAGTGAAAAGCGAACTTAAGAAATCGGTGGTGAAGGGGAAAGAGAGATTATGCGGGCAGAGGGACTCGAACCCTCACTGGAAGCTTGGAAGGCTACAGTGCTAGCCATTACACCATGCCCGCGAATCGTGCAAAAATCATTTTTTTAGGGTTAGGGTACTTGTCAATCTAAAAGAAGATTTTTTACTATCCAATGAGATGAAAGAGTATGAGAACCTTTTTTCCGATTCAATTCGGAACGAACTAAAATCATTCGCGGAATACAGAGTCGCTTATCAAGAGATATCTACGCTAAGAAATATTCTCAGCGTTCTTCATTGGGATTCCGAAATCACTTTGCCCGAAGAAGGAAGGTCGGAACGAGGTTCGCAGATCGGACTTCTATCAGGTTTGATTCATTCCAAATACGCCGGAGAAAGTTTTTATAAGCTTGCTCAGAAAGCGAGAGAAGAGAACGAACAAAAAAATCTTCCCGGACAAGCCGAAAGAAAAGTCGAGTTTGAAAGATTGTTTCTAGACTTGGATCGTTCCCGTCGTCTTTCTCAAGAACTTGTGGAAGAATTTTCCGTTACCACAAGTAAGGCGCACGCGGTTTGGGCAAAAGCGAGAAAGGAGAATCGTTTTTCGGACTTTGCTCCGATTCTTACCAAGATCGTAGAACTCTGTAAAAAACAAACCGAGTGCTACGGTTATCAAACTGAAGCATATGACGCGTTGCTCGAAGGTTATGAACCCGGCGAACGAGCAAAAAATTTGGAAAAGTTATTTTTCAATTTGAAGAATTCTTTAAAACCTTTGGTTGCAAGAGGGAAGAACGTAACAAATCCGTTTCCGCGGGAAATTCCAATCTTTCTTCAAAATAAACTGGGAGAGGCTCTTCCCGGTATTTTAGGATTGTCTCAAAAGCTTTCCCGTTTGGATGCAAGCGAACATCCTTTTTCGACCTCGCTCGGAAGTAAGGATAAGAGAATTACCACGCGGTACGATTTGAAAGATCCGCTTTCGTCTATATTCAGTATTTTGCATGAAACAGGACATTCTCTTTATGAAGCGGGAATTTCCGAAATTGAAGGCGGTCCTTCGCCTTTACACGATTCCGTTTCTTTAGGCGTTCACGAGTCACAAAGCAGGCTTTGGGAGAATCAAGTCGGCAGATCCAGAGAATTCTGGGAAATGTATTACCCAAGCTTATTAGAAACTCTGAATATAAAAGAATCCGAACTTAGCTTTTCCAAACTTTTCGCGTATATCAACCAATCCTCTCCGTCCTTGATTCGAGTGGAGGCGGATCAAATCACTTATAATCTTCATATCATTCTTCGATTTGAAATCGAAAGAGATTTGATCAACGGCAAAATCGGCGTTTCGGAACTTCCCGAAATCTGGAATACAAAGATGAAGGAAATGTTCGGCATAAAAGTTCCTTCCGATCGAGAAGGGGTGTTGCAGGATGTTCATTGGAGCGGCGGTGCTTTTGGTTACTTTCCGACTTATACGTTAGGAAATATTTATTCGGCTCAACTCTTTCAATCTTTCTCCAAAGAAAATCCGAATTTTCAATCCGAAGTAAAGGATAGAAAGGACTTTTCTTCTCTTCTGAATTGGCTTAGAAAAAATGTCCATTGGAAGGGAAAATTCTATTCTGCGGAGAATTTGATTCGGACCGCTACGGGTTCCGATCCGGATTCTTCCCACTTGGTTCAATACCTCGAAAAAAAACTTATCGAATTGGAATCGATCAATCATGGATGAAAAAGAAGAACTTACAGTAAAATCTTTCGAGGAAATTTCATACTTCGACAACTTAGCGCTTTATTATCTTTGCAACGAAACTCCTCCGCAAACCTTAGCCTTGGCTTTTTTGATCGGTGATAGTAAAGTTTGCGGCTCCATGCTCGGAGTTCTGGAAGGAAAAAGAAGAGAATACGTTCATCAACTTATGGCGGAACAAAAGGACACGGAAACTTCCAAAAAAGAATCCGCGGTTCAGGGTTTGTTGATCATCGCCGAGGGTTTAATTACCAGAAAGTTGATCGAGAAAAAAGGAAAATTCTACTTCGGAACACAGCGTTAGTCGTTCTTTGACCCGATCGCGGAAAAACCTAATAAGGCCCAGGCAACTAAAAAGGAAACGCCGCCGATCGGAGTAATCGCTCCTAAAATTCTAATTCCGGTGATCGCCAAAACGTATAAAGAACCGGAGAATATTAGAATTCCTGCAAGGAATAAAATCGAAGAAATCCACGCCGCCTTGCTTCGATTTACGAAACCTGTGATGGCCAAAATCAAAGGAAGAATGCTGTGAATCAAGTGATAACGATTTCCGGTTTCAAATACGGCGAGTAAATCCGGGGTGATAATCGTTTTCAAAGCGTGCGCTCCGAACGCGCCCAAGGCAACTCCGAGAAACCCGGATAAGGAAGAAAGGATGAGAATCGTTTTTTGTTTTCCCGTCATAACTCGAGTGAAATTTATTCAAAATTCCTGAATAGCATAACTTTTGAATCGAATGCATCTTTTCTGAACCAACCAAAATAAGAACGCGGTTTGTTCAATGTCCAATCTCGAATCGAAAAGAGCTTTGATCTTATTCTTTTCCATTTCCAGTTTCAGTTCGTCATAAAAACTCGTCTTTCCGAAAACGAAGGACACGGGAACCAAGGATTCTTTGTCTCCCTGTCTTAAGGGAAGAATCAACGTTACTCCCCTTTGGCACCCTTGACTTTCTCCTTCAAAACGTATGATTCTATGATTGGACCAATCCCAATCGTCCAAAGAACCGTGGAACATGTCCTTGTGCGGAAGCGAGGAGGTCGAATGTATAAAACCGTCGAATCCGAATAAACGCAAACGTGTGGACGCATTCCCGTAATGAATCGAAGGATCTCTGAAATAAGTTCCTGCGATGGAAACCCGATTTTCAGGAGATAAAATCGCGTCCGTCGGATACGGCATCGGGTTTCGTTTAACAAGAGTTCTACGATTACCGATCGGCAAGGCGCAATTCAAAAATAGAACCGCGCTTAAAAATGCTAAGACGGAGAACCGAATCCATGAATTCATAATATTCTCAGTCTTTTTTCATCAATCGATGAGGTAGTTTCACTCCGATTCCGGTCACCCTCGTGCATTTATAAAAGTAAAGGTTAAAGAATATCGATTTAACGTAATAATCGGTCTGAACGTCGAAAAGAAGATCGGCCTTGTCTTGAATCGCGTTTTGCACCGCGGCTTCGTAACTTTCGTCACCCGTATAAACCAGCCAAAGCCAACCTTCCCCGCAAGCTTGGCCGCTGAGTTTTCCAACCGGTTCCATTCCTCGAACGTCCGTGTAACTTTGCGAGTAGAACCAACCCGGAGTTTTTACATTCGTGTAAAGACAGTTGCCAATTGTAATAAATGTAATGCAAAGAATCAGATAAGTTCTCATCGATAATGTTTTCATTGTTCGGTCCTGAGTTGTCTTAAAACTTCCGAAAACTTTGAATCTGAAAAACCAAAAGTCAAGGTAAAAGAACTGAGATCGAATTTTCATAAGAAAAAAATCCGGTTTTGATTGGAGTAAAAAAATTTCCTTGTGTCGATCGAAACTTGTTCTTCAATAGGAAGTATGTCGCTCGTTAAAGATTCGTCATATTACATTCAATTGGAAAATACGTTCGGAGCTTCGAATTACGAACCCTTGCCAGTCGTTTTAGACAAAGGCGAAAGAATTTATTTATACGATGTGGAAGGAAAACGTTACTTCGATTTTTTATCGGCGTATTCCGCGGTCAATCAAGGGCATTGTCATCCGAAACTTATACAGACCTTGATCGAACAATCACGGAAGTTGACGTTAACTTCAAGAGCGTTTTATAATTCTCAACTTGGAGAATACGAGGAATACATCACAAAGTTACTCGGTTATCAGAGAATTCTTCCCATGAATACCGGCGTGGAGGCCGCAGAGACCGCGGTTAAACTTTGTAGAAAGTGGGGATACAAGGTTAAAGGAATTCCGGAAAACCAAGCCAAGATCGTTTTTGCATCCGGCAATTTTTGGGGAAGAAGTATCGGAGCGATTTCCGCATCCACGGATCCTTTGAGTAAAAGAGAATTCGGTCCCTTTGTTCCCGGATTCGAAATCATTCCGTTTAACGATCTTGAGGCGTTGAAAAATTCTCTGCAAGATAAGAATGTCGCCGGCTTTATGGTCGAGCCGATTCAAGGAGAAGCGGGAGTGATCGTTCCGAGCGAAGGTTATCTCGCGGAATGTAAAAGACTTTGTTCGGAAGCGAACGTGCTTTTGATTCTCGACGAAGTGCAAACCGGTCTTGGAAGAACCGGAAAACTTCTCGCGGGCGATTATGAATCCGTTAAGCCCGATATCCTCGTTTTAGGAAAAGCTCTTTCGGGAGGAATCCTTCCCGTGTCTGCAGTTTTATCCAGTAGCGAAATTATGTTAACGATTCGTCCCGGAGAACACGGCTCTACGTACGGAGGAAATCCTTTGGCCTGCGCCGTAGCCAAAAGCGCATTGCAGGTGTTAGTGGAAGAAAAGATGACCGAGAACTCGAACGAAATGGGAGAGATCTTTCGAAAAAGAATGAATCATCTAAAATCGAAATACGAAGACATACAGGATGTTCGAGGAAAAGGTTTATTGAATGCGATTCAATTTAAGGAAAAAAACGGAAAGTCCGTCGCAAAGGATGTTTGTAAAAAACTTCTAAACTTAGGCGTTCTTGCGAAAACCACACACCATCATACGATTCGATTCGCGCCTCCTCTTGTAATTCGTGTCGAAGAAATGAACGAAGCCTGCGATATTATCGATCAAGCCGTTAAGTTTTGTCTTGACTAAGAGAAATTTCAAAATATCCAAATGGTAAATGCAAACGGACGATAAAAAATACATTCGAGTTTGGACAAAGTTAAGCGTCTCCGAAATATCTTCTCAACTGATGTTGATCGACGATTTGTACGGAACTTGCGGTAACTGTAAACATCTTGGTTTGAATTATACGAAAGACAAAGATTGTCCCGAATGCAAAACGAAGTTTCGTTACTTGGCGACCAATTCCAAATCTACGGCTGAGATTGCAAAAATTCTCAATCGTCTTGAAAAAGAAGGTCTGGATTTGATCCTGATCGATCGGGAAGACTTCAATCAATCGAAAGCGAAAGACGCAGTAAAAGATTTATTCAAACCGGTCGAATGATCGATTCGACTTCGGTTTACAAGCCGATTTTTTGAGGAGAATTGATTCTTCCGACAAACCGCTTCGTTAAAATTTCGATTGTCTTTTTAATTTCCGAAAACGGGTGACTTCATTCTTTTTTAGAATCGATGAGAGTTTTTAAACCCTGTAAGCTTCTTTCCAATTCCTCTACTTGTTCCTTCAATAGACTTCGATCTAAGAGTTTTTTCGAATCTGAAGATGCCAATTCTCCGTACGATTTTGCCATTAAATCGTGAAAAGATTTTTGAACCTTGTTCAAACCGCTTTCAAAATCTTTGGGATTGAGCGCGTTTCTTCTTTGATACATCGTTTTCAAAAAGGAAAAACACCAACGAATCAAGAATATCGAATATGCGGGAATCAAAAGATACGAGGCCGTCAATAAAATAGGACCGAGATTCCAAGTTTGTGAAACCGCATTATGAAAGAATGCCCTCAAAGTCGAAACGATCAAAACGGCAAGAGTGTAATTCGATCGACTCGTGCTCGGGGAAATCGTATTAAAAAGATAAACGATAAGCAAAGAAAAGATCAGAACCAAAAAGAGGTCCAAAGGTACGATGGAAAAAAGAATCTTTAAAAAAGATGTAATTACCCCGATCGTATCAAGAAATGATTGGATGGACTGGGATAGGCTGTCAAAACTCGTTTTCAGATCTGAAAAAAAACCGGTAATCTGACTCATGAAATGGCTCCAAAAAATTCCTGGCTGGAAGAAACTCCAATCTTTCCTTGTGAAACTGCAAGAACTTTCCTTTTTGAGAAAGCTCTATCTGATTTACTCGATCATCGGAATTTCATTTCTCATTCTTCATGAAAATCATCTCCCGATATTTTTTATACTGCTTTTGGTTTCGGGAGCTTATCTCGTCGCGAGCGGCTTTTTCTTTTTGATCTCGTTTGCGTTCGGAAAACTTCTTAAGGAAGAATCCGTTAAAAGATACAAGATCGGTCCCGATTCGACAAGTACGTATGACGCAGTTCGAGTTTTCTTAAACCCGATCGTGGAAGCGATCGTCTTTGCATCGTGTTTATCTCTGCTCATTTTTACCGATTTTTATTCCAATCGTTCCGGCATTATTTTTATCTCCGTTTATTGTGCGATCGGACTTGTCTTGCGATTTCTCGAAAGCAGCGTCTTCTATAGAATCGCGTTACTCGGGTTGATGGTTTTAACCGGGGGGCTTTTAAGTTTCAAGGCGCTTCAACAAGCCGAAATATTGACATCTTACATTCTTTTTAAACCGACATGGGAACAAAAAGAACTCACCAACTGGAGTTACGATTCCGAATCGAGAGTTTTGAAGAATGCGGATATTCAAATCCAACTCACCTTGCCCGAAGATTTTTACTTTCACAATCCGAAAAATTTAACCTTGAAGGATCAAACCGGAACCGGACAGATCGCGGGAATTATCTCCTCGAGTGAAACCGATCCGAATCGTTATCCTTCGGTTAGAATATTTTATTTCCCAGAACCCTTTTTGGAAATCGATAAGATCAAACCCGAGTTCGGAAAGTATTTGGATCTTGCGATCAATCAAGGTGAGATGGTTGAGGTTCACGAACTCGGAGAAGAGAATTTCGAAAAGAGAATGGACGGGGTTTTTTGGACCTATTACGACAATCTAAGACCGAGATATGCTAAGACCGGTTTTTTCATTTCCTCCGGAGATAAACTTCCCGATTCGTTTTTGTTTCATATTTCCGAAAGTTTGGTTAAGGGAAGAACGCACGAAGAAGCCGTGGAAAAACTTCTACAAAGTTTCAAGAGAGAATAGAATATTCAAAAATTCTAAGCTTATCAACGCGCATAAAAACTTAGAATCGAGCATAAAGAAAGAATGAATCCGAATTCTTTTAAAATTGAATTTAAAGCAAAGGTTTGGATTTATCCGGGTAAAGGCGGTTGGCATTTTTTAACCTTGCCGTTGAACGTTTCCAAAAAGATAAAACTGTTTGCGGAACAATCGAAAGGATCTTGGGGAATGATTCCCGTTTTAGCTCAAATCGGTGAAACGAGTTGGAATACATCGATCTTTCCTGAAAAAGATTCTCCGAAATATGTTCTACCATTGAAAGTGGAGATTCGCAAACGGGAAAAAATTCTTTTGGATCAGAACGTCCGTGTTTCCCTTACGATTCAACTTTGATCCCTCGAATCGGAATATGCAGTTTTTCTAATCGAACAATTTCTGAGAAATTACGGAGAGAGGGTTTACCATAGTTCCTTGAACGCGTAAACCCAAATGAAGATGTGGTCCGGTCGACATTCCCGTAGAACCTACTTTGCCGATCGGATCTCCCTTTTTTACCTTATCGCCTACTTTTACGTTCAATTCCGATTGGTGCATATAGAGTGAATAAACTTCCAAGCCGTGATCGATAACCGTAAAATTTCCTTCGTAGTACATCGCTCTGGAGAGGATTACGGTTCCGTCGTTGATTGCGTAGATCGGAGTTCCGACCCCGCCTTTGAAATCCACACCGCCGTGCGGTTTCCCTTTCGTTTTGTTGTAGATTCTTCTTTTGTAAAAAGGACTCGTAAAATGAACTTCTTGAATCGGGTATACAAAATCGGAAGAGATTTGTAAGTCCGTCTTCGAATGAAACGCTTCCGCCTTGGCCTTGGAACAATCCGCGATAAAATCGAGAGTTTCTTGAGGAAGCTCCTCGGATGTGTATTTTTTATCCATGGTCAACGTGGAAACTTTTGTGACAGAGAAAGCGGTTTTGTGAATGGGAATTTCGTATTCCTTATAATCGTTTTTACGGAATAGGTTTTTATCTTGAATTTCTAATATTCCACTTTTCTTATCAAACTCGGGAGAGACGGGAATCCAAGCGTAAAATACCGAATCTTTCATCGTATAAGGGACTTCTTTTTTTTCCCAAAGAATTTTGATTCTATCCAATTTGGAAAGAGTAGTTTTTTCGGGAATCAATTTGAGAAAAAGAAGTTCTCCCTGTGAAAATTTTCTGGTCTGAATCGAAAAAGAAAACAGGGCTTCTTTCTTTTTGATGATTTCAAACTGCGCAGGAGTTTCTTTTTTAGGATCCTTTTTCGGTTTTTCCTTAACTTCTTTTTCCTTTTTGGAATCAAGCGGAAGTGTGGATGCCAGTTTTACGTCCTTGGCTTTGTTTTGCGTCTTGTCTTTGGAAAAAACGGAATGAAAGCTTAGGAACGGAATTAAAAAAAGTATAACGTAAAAAATTCTCAGATATTTATGCATCGGTTCCTGCTATGTTTTTTTGAAAGGTGCGGGAGTACAATTTAAAAACGTTTGGAAATAAATTGTGAACCTTCGATTCTCCGCCAGAACAACAAAAGAACTTAACTAAATCTGACTCATTTTTTGGGTCTTTTCCCGCTCGAATTCCCGAACTTGCTTATGTCTTATGAACGACCGCCTGGAGATTCGTCTTTTTCTTCGAAAATTACCTAAGCAAATTTCCGATTTTACCGATTCTTGATAGCAGGGATCGGATAAAACAAATGAAACAAGAGGAATGGTTGGAGCAACTTACGAAACTTTTTCAGGACGAGATCAATCTTTATTCTAACGTCCTGGAATTGGAGACTCAAAAATCGGCGGCTGTCGTTCAAGCCGACGGAAAGTCTCTCGAAACGATTACTAAAAAGACATACGAGTTGCTCGTTATGGCCGCTGAGATCGAAAGAGTTCGCATGAAATCGATCGAAGAAGTATATCGTTCTAAAAATTTCGCTCTCCCGGAGAACGGAGCGCCGACCTTATCCGATTTTTTAAATCAACTCGATAGAGAATCCAATTTCCGTTTAAAAGAATTCGGATCCTCCCTCAAAGCGGTTCTTCATCGTTTAAAAGAAAAAATCAAATCCAACGAAAAACTGATTCTGACTCGTCAGGAAATTCTTTCCAGAACGATCGACGTCATGAAAGAAAAAGCGATGGAATCCGACGTTAGCACGTACGGATCGGGAAAAAATCCGGAACGCAAACAAGCCAAAAGACAGGCTTTGATGCTGAACGCTTCGGCGTAAGCAGATCGAATATTTCGAAATAGGAGGAAGCCATGGGATCCACATTTTCAGGACTTGAAATCGGAAAGCGGGGTTTAACCGCGCACCAACAAGCGCTTCAAACGACAGGTCATAATATTTCCAATGCGGATAACAAGCATTATGCGAGACAGAGAGTCACTATGACCGCGATGGATCCTTTGTATGATCCTTCTCTCAATCGCGCCAATCTCCCGGGTCAAATTGGACAAGGGGTTGAAATCGCATCTATCGAAAGAATTCGAGACAACTTCATCGACGATAGAATTATAGAAACCTCGGGAAACAAAGACTACTGGGCGGCTCGTAACGAATATCTTTATCAATTGGAAACGGTTTTTAATGAACCGAATGGAACGACTCTTCGCACTTTGATGGATAAGTTTTGGTCTTCTTGGGAAGATCTGGCGAATTATCCCGAAGACAACGCACATCGTTCCGTTGTTCTCGAAAAAGCGAACGGACTCGGAAGTAGAACCGAAGACGTTTATCGCAAACTTACCCAACTCAGAGATCAAGCCAATCGTGAAATCGAAACCAAAGCGTATCACATGAATACGATCGCGGAAAATATCCGTACTTTGAACGAAAGAATCGGTAAGTCCGAAGCTCTTGGCGATAGACCGAACGATCTTTACGATAAGAGAGACGCACTTTTACAGGAACTGTCTTCCTTAGTCGATGTTACGATCGGTCGTTCCGACGAGGACGAACTGATGGTTTTTATCGGTCAGCAGATTCTCGTTCAAGGAAACAAAGCGAACAAGATCGACATTCTCGGGAATCCATCCAAGGACGGACTTCTGGATCTTTATTGGTCCGCAACCGGTGATCCTGTTCTTTTGAGAAAGGGAAGATTGCAAGGTCTGATCGAAGTTCGTGATAAAATCATCCGTGAAAAAATCGATCAAGTGGATTCTTTATCTATCAACGTTATGGATGCGGTCAACGAAATTCACAAAGACGGATTCGGGATCAACGGAAATACCAATCAATCTTTCTTTAATATTCGTTCCTTATCGATCAACACGTTCGGCGAATATGATTCCAACGGAGACGGACAAAACGACGTAACCGCAATCTTCAGGGTTACCGGCAAAAACACGATTGATCCGGATCGTCCGATCGGAATCAACGGAACGCTTACATTCAATCAATCCGATTCGAAAGAAGCTCCCGTTTTGATTCCTTACTCTACCAATGATACCTTGAACGGAATCATCAAAAAAATCAACGCGTCTCGTTCCGGTGTCGTGGCTTATATGAACCACGATAATCAACTCGCGTTGAAGGCTACCGTTGCGGACGATCATCCGAATAAGAATTTCATTCTCAGACATATCGAAGACTCAGGCGATCTTCTCGTAGGTATGACTGGAATTCTGATGGCGTCCGGTCCTTCGGGAGCTTACGACTATAAACGTCTCGGCGAGATCAACAAACTTCAGGCGCGTTCGGAGGATATCACTCTTACACCGCACTTTCATCCTTCTTCGCATTTTAGAGTCGCAGATTCAATCGCGAATAACGTTGCAAACATCGCGGCGGCAAGAGGTAAAGACGTTGGTGGAACCGGAGATTACAATTCGCCGGGCGGTCATAAGGACGGACGTAACGCTTTGATGGTCGCTTCCGCTTTGAGAAACAGTCCCGTGATGGTGGATTACTCCAAAACTACGGATGACTTTTACAATACTTTGATTTCCAAGTTGGGAACCGAAGCGAGGGAAGCAAAACAGGAATTCGGAATTCAAAACGATCTGATGAGCGAACTCGAAAACATGAGACAATCGGTCATGGGAGTCAACTTGGATGAAGAGATGGCCAACATGGTTCAGTTTCAACATTCTTACAATGCGTCCGCAAAGATGATCAACACGATGAACGAAATTCTCGATACGATCATCAATCGATTGGGCGCTTAATCCCGGATAACAAGGACGGGTAAGGAGAAAAGTTTATGATGCGCATTACGAACATGATGCAGAACAACAGTCTGATTCATAATTTAAACAGACATCAGCTCAATATGGACGAGACGCAGAACCAGCTTTCAACGGGACAAAGAATCCGTCTTCCGTCGGACGAGCCGGGTCGCGCGACCAATCAGATGTTCTTTCGTTCGAGATTGAACGAACTGGATACGTTTCAAAGAAACATCGACGACGGTAATTCCCGTCTTCAACAAATCGACGGAGAATTGGATCGTATCGGTTCTTTGTTTCAAAGAGCGAGGGTTCTCGCAGTTCAAGCGTCCAACGGTATCTATCAAGGTGATAAGGGTTTCGAACTTGAAGTCGCGATCGGAAAAGAAATCGACGAAATCTTAAGAGCATTAGTCGACATCGCAAACACAAGAGATGCAACCGGACGTCCTTTGTTCGGTGGATACGTTATCGAAAGACCTCCTTTCGAACCGATCGAATCTAAGATCAAAGGTTTGCAAGGAATTGAACTGAAGAATCAATACATTGGCGTGGAATACCGGGGTGATATCGGAGAACAACTTCGTGAAATCGAAAAGGGAGAATATATTCCCGTAACGATTCCCGGAAATAAAGTTTTCTGGGGAACGAACATGAGTATCACGAGCAAGGTGGATAACTCGGGTTACATCGCTTCTTCCGATCAAAAGTTTAAGATCGACGGAGTTGAGATCCACGTTTCGGCGGGAGATACGATCGACGATATCATCGATAAGATCAACAATTCTCCGTTGGAAGTGAAGGCCAATAAACTCGCGCAGGATAACATCAGTTTGAGTTCCACGGCTCCGCATCAGATTTGGATGGAGGACGTGGAAGGTGGCACGATCTTAAGAGATATCGGCCTTGTGGATTCGGCGACATCCGAACCGCCTAACAACTATTCCAAGTCTGCGACCGTAACGGGACTTTCCGTTTTCGACGTGATGATCCAGTTTAGAAACGACCTCATTCAAAAAGATCAGGAAAGAATTTCCGGACGAGATCTTCAGGATCTAGATTTGGCAATGGAGAATATTCTTCGTTACCGAGCCATCGTTGGTTCGAGAATGAATCGTATGGAAGAACACGCGCAGAGAGTGGACTTCGATAAGTCGTACATGACGGAGCTTCTTTCTAAAAACGAAGGAATCGATTTTCCAGAGACCATCATGAACATGAAATGGTTGGAAACCGTCCATCAATACGCGTTGAACGTCGGATCGAAAATCATTAAACCGACGTTGATGGATTTTCTGAGATAAACAAAAATATAAAACGTTCGCAATGTAAATGTCGAAGGTAAAAATTTAAAATGGGAATCGAGATTCATACAAAACCTTTTGGAAAAATGCAAATTTCGGAAAAACAAATTCTGTCCTTTCCGGAAGGGTTGCTAGGATTCGAGGATTACAAAAAATTCGCTCTCATCGAAGAAGAGGAAGAATCCGTTTTCAAATGGCTTCAATCCGTCGAAGAAGTGGATCTAGCCTTTGTTGTGATCCCTCCTTCTCTCTTTAAGAAGGAATATAAACCGTTGATTCCCGAGCAGGAATTACAAGGGATCGGGATCGCCGAGATCAAAGAAAGTCTAACGTTGGTGATCGTTACGATTCCCGGTGAAGATCCGGCTTTAATGACGGCCAACATGCAGGGACCGATTCTTATCAATAAGGATACGCTTTTAGGAAAACAATTCATCTCAAGAAACGAATCTCATTCCGTCCGGGAAAAAATTCTCGAGTCGGCCGCAGTGGAGACTGGTTAAGTGCTGGTCTTAGCAAGGCGAACGAACGAATCGATCATGATCGGCGACGATATCGAAATCGTAATCGTCGATATCAAAGGTGATCAGGTAAAGATCGGAGTTAAGGCGCCGAGAAACGTTTCCGTTCATAGAGCCGAAGTTTATAAGGACATTCAAGAAGAGAATAAAAAAGCCGCCGGCACAAAAATCAAACCGGAAGATCTCGGTAAAATCGGGAACATTCTTAAAAAGAAGGATTCCGGAAAGAAAGAATAATTCTTACTTGAAGGATCGTCTTTACGAGGAAATTCTTTCGATGTTCTGCCATGAATCGATTTAGACTTTTTATTCTCTCCTTAGTTGTGGTTTCCTGTTTTGCCGGAATCCGAAAAGAATTAAATTATTCATCCGATTCGATTGCGTTTTATTCTTTTGAAAACGTACCGGACTTACCCGTTTGGTTGGATCGAAACGCTTCTTATCCTCAAAACCAAGAAAGAAATAATTTCAAAACTCTGATCGCGGACGCGTTGTATCAGATGGGAAATCGAAACGATTCTCTCGTAAACGATTCCGCGTTTCGAATTTTTTCCAAAGAACTGAGTCAGGAGATTGCGGAGCGATCCTTTCGAAATTTTGAACGTTCTTCTTCGCATGTCTATCAACTTTGGATTTTGAAAAAAGAAGATACGATCAATCCGGGAAGAAGAATTCGAAGAACGGTCTTTTTATTATACCCTACGATCGATTCGATTCATTTTATCTTTTTCGAATTGAATCAATTCATCGACTTTCAAACGCCGTACGCGTTTCAAGATTGGTCGAATTATTCTTTATCCGAATCGAATCTTAAACCTTCGCTGGAAGTTTTTATTCCCGACTCTGCAATCGGAACATTGTCTTATTATAACGATACGCAAGGCGAATCTAAAAAGTTTCATATAGTCGTCAAGACCGGATCGACGGCACCGCAGAACACCGAGGTGAAAACTCCGCAAAAAGAAAATGCGATTCAGGACTCGGAGAAGCGATTGTTGGAACTGAAGAATCTGTTCGATAAGAAACTAATTTCTGAAGAAGAGTATAAAAGAAAGCGAGAAGAGATTCTTAAATCGTTATAATCTTTTGAACTATGAAAAGGATTTCAAAAAATCGGAGCGGCTCGGTGAAGAGCCACTCCGGAGAGAATAGTGAAGAGAATTGGATTTCTCCGCCCTAAACTCTATGGGAAGTCCAAGACGGAAAAGTTTCCTATAATGAACATATCCGCTGGACTGGGTCTAAAAGACAGAGAAAAACGAGTTGCCCCGTTATATTTTTGATCGGAACCCGTTTAGGAAATGAATTCCGTAATAATTTATTGAGTAACTTGTATTCGATCTGACGCTTTTTCTATCAAATAGAGTGAATTGTAACACTTTATAAAAAGTTAAGGCCGTTAGCTCGCGGCCTTCCCTTCTTTTTCTTCTCGGTCAGCTTCGAAGGCGGCCTCAAGTTGCCGCATTGCATTCTTGGAAAACTGAATGAACTCTTTCTCGTCGTTTCGAATTTGAAACTGCCCTTTCAGGGTTAATTCGTCGTGCGCTCTGAATTTTTTAACCTTCTGTTCCACTTCCGAATCCATAAATCCGAGCCTGCTCAGAGTTTCCCCCGCAAGTTCCAAAGCCGAAGCAAAAGTATCTCTTCGAATAATCTTCACACCGAGTTCCATCAGTTTAAAAACGTGTTCCCGATTTCGAGCCCTCGCGATGATCGTGAGATTCGGAAAGTGTTTTTTAATGAGTTCCGCGACTTTGATGGAAACTTCTATATCTTGAACCGCTAATATAAATAAATCTGCATGTTCTGCACCCGCGGATCTTAAAAGACTCAACTTACTCGCGTCTCCGTAGTAGATCTTATAACCGAATTTTCTCGCCAAGTTTACTTGATCCGGATTGTGTTCCAATGCGGTGAACCCAATTCTATGTACGAAAAGCATCCTCGCAATGATTTGTCCGAATCTTCCGAAACCGGCGACGATTACGCGGTTTTGTTCTTCAATCTCGTCGTCTTCCTGTTCTTCTTCTTTTTTGAAAATCAGATCCGCGATCTTATCTTTTGCGATTCCTAAAATCGGAGTTAAACCCATGGAAAGCGTGACCACTGCGATGACTAAGTCCGCCCTTTCTCGGGGAAGAATGGAAAGTGAAACTCCCACTCCTAAGATTACGAATGCGAATTCTCCGCCCTGAGAAATCGTTACGGAAAGATTGAGCGAAGCTTCTTCGTTGTGTTTGGAAATTCTTCCCAAAAGATAGAGGATACTCGCTTTTACGAACATCAACGTTAATGCGAAAACCAAAACGAGAATCGGATCTTTCAAAACTTCCCCGAGATTGATCGACATTCCAACTGCTAAAAAGAATAAACCTAATAGAAGACCCTTGAACGGTTCGAGATTGGATTCCAACTCGTGTCTGTATTCCGAATCGGCGAGGATCACTCCACCCAAAAAAGAACCGAGCGCCATGGACAAACCGACTTGATCCATCAATAGGGAAACGCCGATTACGATCAGCAGAGAAAGAGCGGTGAAAATTTCATGATTCCCCGTGGAAGCGACGAGTCTGAACAAAGGGCGAGCCAAAAATCTTCCCGCTAAAATTACCGCGAGAATCGTTCCTACCGCGAAAAGGATTTGTTTCATTCCTCCCTGCGAACCGGGATCCGCGGCGGATTCCGCTAAGAATGGAAGCATCGCCATAATCGGAATTACCGCAAGATCCTGAAACAATAGGATCGCGAACGCGCTTCTTCCGTGAGCGGTGTTGAGTTCGTTTTTTTCTCCCAAAACCTGAAGGGCAAACGCGGTGGAAGATAATGAAATGCTAATACTGATTACGATGGCCTGCGATTTTTCCAAACCCAAGAACGATAATGCGACAAAGAATACGAGGGATGTTAAAACGACTTGTAGTCCGCCTAAACCGAAGACGGGTCTTCTCAGAATCCAAAGCCTTTGAGGTTTCAATTCAAGACCGATCAAAAATAAAAGTAAAACGACTCCGAACTCCGACAAATGAAGAATACTATCCACGTCGGTTATCAAGCCGATTCCCCACGGTCCTATGATCGTTCCTCCGATCAAATAGCCGACCACCGAACCGAGCCCGATTCTTTTAAAAAGCGGAACCGAAATTACGGCCGCGGACAGAAATACGATAAGAGTTATGAGTAAGTTATGATCCTGCATTCTTTATCCTAGATTACTTAGACGACATACTTAAATTTGTATCGAATTAAAACAATTTCATAAAGGAAATTACGAACGAGTGCGCGTCGCCGGGCCATCTGGAAGAAACGTAATTTCCATCGGTGAGCGAATGGCCTCTTTTTAATTTCTTATGATTGTCTCGGAAGATCGGTTTCGGTCCGAAGTGAAAATCGTTCGGGTCTTTCAGTGAGGACTTAACTTCTTCCTCGACTGATTGCGGATAGGTTCGATAATAATTTCCCAACCACAATCTCGTTAAATTCCAAGCCGCCATCTCTTGCGATTTCAAAAGTGCGGTCGTTTTTTTTCCGTAAAGAATCGAACGATCCGTTCCCGGCAATTTACTACGCGCGGCCAAAACGACTCCGTGACAAATCGCGCCAACCGGTTTGCCGGTCGCAAAGAACGACCCAACAAAGTTCTGAAGTTCTTTCGATTCCAAGTATTCTTTCATTCCGGGTGCGTGACCGCCGGGAAGAATCAATCCTTCATAATTCTCGGGTTTTAAATCCTTATAGGAAATCGGATTTTGAAACTGAGGATCCGAAATCATTTCATCATAAGCGGCTCTCGCTTTTTTATGAGCGATCAAAAGCGGTTTCCAAATTCCGAGTCCTTTTCCAGTTACCATTCTAAAATCCGCAACGCCGGGTTTGCCGTTGGGAGTCGCAAAAAAAACTTCGAAACCGTTCTCTTTGAGAGTTTTCCAAGGAATTGCGGCTTCGGAAGGATCGAAGTCAACGGAAGGAAGAGGAATGAGAATTTTATTCTTGGCGGCCATGGATGGATTCTATCCTTTCTCGAAAAAAATCAACACCTTAGAACGTTTTGATTCGGGCTCGGTTAAAAATGTATTTGTTTTCGAATTTTCGTAAACCGGTAAAAATTTTCTTGACGAAAGGGAAAATTATATATTTTGTAAAATTAAATTGTGCACAATCTAAATGGAGATTGAAATGAGCCAAACATTGTACGACCTCACCGCAACGCTGAACAGCGGCAAAGATCAAAAATTGGAAGATTATAAAGGTAAGGTTCTCTTAATCGTGAACACCGCGAGCGAATGCGCTTTTACTCCTCAGTATGCGGGTCTTCAAACACTCTACAGTAAATACAAAACGAACGGACTCGAGGTTCTCGGGTTTCCGTGCGATCAGTTCAAACATCAGGAACCGGGCTCCGATGAAACGATCAAGGCTTTCTGCCAAAGAAACTATGGAGTTGAATTTCCGATTTTCAAAAAGATCGACGTGAACGGAGACAACGCTCATCCGGTGTTTCGCTTTTTGAAAAACGAGGCTTCGGGATTTTTCGGAAACTCGATCAAGTGGAACTTTACGAAATTCTTGGTGGATAAACAAGGAAAAGTCATCAAACGTTTTTCTCCGATGACAACTCCCGAAAAGATCGAAAAAGAAATTCAAGATTTATTAAAAAAATAAAAATCGAAACCGTCCCATGAAAGTGGGACGGATCTCATCATGACAACCGCTAAAGACCTGTATCTTGAAAATCAAATTTGTTTTCCGCTCTACGCGTGTTCAAGAGCTGTAACGGCTCTTTATCGTCCGATCCTGGACGAGTTAGGACTTACGTATCCGCAATATCTCGTTCTTCTCGTGCTTTGGCAAGAGGACGGATGTAGTGTAAAGGAAATCGGAAAAAAATTATATTTAGATTCGGGAACCTTGACTCCGTTGTTAAAACGTCTGGAAGACTCGGAGCTTGTTGTTCGAAAACGTTCCGAAGAAGACGAACGATCGGTTCAAATCTTTCTTTCCAACAAAGGCAAAAAGTTAAAAGAGAAAGCCGTTTGCGTTCCGACCCGTCTTTTGGAAAACTTCGATGTGGATAAAAAAAGTCTGAATGATCTCAAAAACGATTTGGATCGTCTGCTTTCGCTTCTTTCAGAAAAGGCGGAAGTTTAAACTCTTTCTTTGGATTTCAGAATTTCAGAATTTCAGAATTTCAGAAATTCCTTCCTCAAAATTTTTATTAAACCGAAATCCCAATTCCTTTTGAATCCGATCGGAAACGACGATCGAGGATTCTTGGATGTATTCCAAATTGATTTTCTTTTTCGTTATCTTCGTTAGGAGCGCGTTGGCGACGTTGAATAAAAATAGAATCAGTCCTCTAAGTTTCAAAGTCAGAAAGAATTTTCCGGGCATCAATTTTGAAAAAAGAATTTTAACCTCTTCGGAAGACAGAGCCTGCGGATAGGAAACGTTGAAAATTTTACCGGAAGCTTTATTCCATTTATTCAATACGAGTAAAATCGCCGCGATCACATCGGAAGAATGAACCATGGATTTTTTGAAATTCGGATTTCCGGAATAAAGAAGAATGCCGTATCGAAACAAAGTAAGGAGTTTATTTAGAAAGCTTTTATTCGTAGGTCCGTAAACCGAAGCGATCCTCAAAATTACGAACTGATTCTTCGATTTTTGAATTAAGGTTTCGCATTCTATTTTTGAAATCGCATAAAACGTATTTCCGTTTAACAAAGAAGATTCGGTCACGGGTTGATCCGAAAATCCGTAAACGGATGAGGAACTTGAAAATAGGATTCCGATTTTTTTATTCTTGGACGCGAACTTGAGAATCTTACTCGTAGAAAGTTCGTTTCCTTTTCTATATTCTTCCAAGGTCGAAGCTTCTCCGCTTACCTTACCCGCAAGATGAACGATAAAATCCGGATTCTCATCGATGGAAAATTCGGAATCGTTTTCCAGATCGACTTCATAAAAAACGAAATTCGAATGAAAACGAACCGTATCCGGAAAAGAAGAAAGTTTCCTTCCGATACAAATGACTCGGTGATCTTTGAGTAATTCCGGAACGAGCATGAGACCTAAGGAACCGCTTCCTCCGGTCACTAAAACGGTTTTAACGGAACTTTCTTTCTCGTTCATGCGGCCATCGTGGTTCTTCGGGAAGGATAAAGAAGAATTTTTTAAATTCCGTTTCGATTTTTAATCTCGACAGAGCGAAAATAAAATCGATACTTGTGGTTCAAAATCCAAACTTAGAGAAGGATACGATGAAAAAGATTTTTTCAGCGCTTTTGATTTTAACTTGTATGTCCGTTCTTTCCTTTTGCAAATCCGAGGAGAAAAAACAACCTCCAAGACAAGAGTTTCAACCCAATTCCGATATTAGAACTTTCGAAGTGGGAATGGTTAAGGAAGGAGATAAAAGAATCAAAGCGGAAGCGGTATTAGGAACTCCCTCCGTAGAACTCAACACACAAGACGGCGCGGTTCTGGAATGGTATTTGGTTTCCACGGATTATCAAAAGAATTCTTATAAGACTTTGGCTGAAAAACCTGCGGCGATCACCGATGATACGAAGTTCATCAAACTTACGATCGATAAGAAGGGTGTGATTAAAAAAATGGAATATAAACTCTAAGAAGAGATTTTAATCCGAAGTATCGTCTTCCAATAAATCCAATCCCGCGATTCCGACTAAAAAGTCGAGAAGCTCCGCGGGATTGAATCCAAGTCTAATTCCGGCATAAAGTCCCAAGTAAATTTCGATCTGATAAAGAAAACTTTTCGGATAACCGTCTTTCTTTTTATTCAAAGCCTGTAATGCGTTTTGAACCGCAGGATCGCTTCTGTCAAAACTTTGCGCTTCGAGAAATCTTTTGTAAAATTCTTCCTTCTTTCTTTTTCTTCTTTCCGCGACGGGAATATTGTAGAAGGAAAGATAACGAAGTTTCTGACTTTTGATATTGTATCTTTCGTTTAGAAATTCAGGAACCTTGTCGCCCGGTATTTTAGAATCTTGTAAGTTCTTTAATTCTTCCGCAACTTCGGGAGCGATTTCTTCGGAAGATTCTTCCGTTTCGGACGTTTGTGTTTCAACACCCAAAGGAAAAAAAGTATCACTTCCTAAAATTCCGAAGATCAATTGTTGAGATCGATAAGAACCGAAATAACCGCCGCGAAGACCGTAACCTTTTCCTAGATCTCGTTTACCGGGCGCGGTTTCACCGCCTTGAAAAACAAAACCTCCGGCCAAAGGACCGATTCGAAATCCGATTCCATAACCGGGAGTTTCCACACCCGCAGTGAAAATATCCTTAAAATCATTCTTTCTGTTTTGCAGATAAGTCGCGCAGTTTGTCGAACCGATGAAAAAACAAATTAAGAATATGAAAAAAAACAATCTGCCGTGTTTCTTTTTGGAATCGGATAAAATCACAAACCCACTCTGTTTTGATTTGTTCCTTGCGCAACCCGGAAAAAGAAAACGAAAGAAGGTGTTTTCTGATTGTTTCCGGCATTCTTCGCTTCTCAATAGCAATCAGAATGGAAGAAACAAAACCATCCGCACTAATTTCCGCTAATATTGCCGTTTTGGGAGGAGGACCGATGGGGGTCTTTCTTTCCACTTATCTTTCACAGGAAGCAAAGGAAGTTTCTCTTTGGTATGACGATAGAAAAAGAGCCGCAAAGATCGAAAAGGAAAGAATCACGACCATACTCGAGGATTCGATCACTCTTCCCGAAAATATTCGAGTTAAAAGCGAGTTCGATTTTTTAAAGAACGGTTCTTGGATTCTTATCATCGCGGTTCCGTCCCGATTGATGGAAGGAATTCTGGATGAGTTAAGCAAGGTCCTGGATAAGAATTCTTCCCATTACATTTTTACGTTTACCAAAGGTCTTTTGTCTGCGCCGACCAGAAGAAAAACGAATTGCATTACATATTCTGAATACATTCAAAAACTTTCAAGCTCCGGACAATTTAAGAATTTAGAATATACCGCCGTGAACGGTCCGAATCTTTTAGGCGAACTAAAACGAGGTCATCATAGTTTTTATTGTCTTTCTTCTTCAGGTTCTCAATCCGTGGAAATTTTCGAAACCTTGTTCGGAGGTTCGAGAAATCATACGAAAACATACGAGGATCTAATCGGCCTCGAAATTTTCGGAGTTATGAAAAATCCGATCGCGATCGCTTGCGGAATCGCTTCCGGAATTCCGGAATGTGGAAGCAACTTCGAGGGAGAATTGATCAGCCTCGGTTATTCGGAAATCATTTCTCTTTTGGAAGCTCTTGAAATTCCGACCAAACCGGTTCAGGATTACGGGCTCGCCGATTTAATCGCGTCCTGCACTTCGCGTTTCAGTCGAAACAAAGCCTACGGACATAGATTCGTTCACAAGTTGATATCCGGTGAAGATCAACCGAACCTGATCGAAAGAATCGAACTTTTTTTCAATCCCGCCGAATTCATCCAAAAGGAAGTGAGTCAGAGCGAAAGCCATGTGGAAGGCGCATTCGCTTTGGCGTCTATCACCGCTTTGGCGGAGGAGAAGAAGGTCGAAATTCCTCTCTACAATACTTTGTTTCAAATTCTTACGAGAAGAGTTTCTCCGACCGAGTTGATCCGCTTCGTTTCCAAATCTACCTCGGACGAGGTGCGTCATATTTCCAAAACAGCCACGAAACGATCCGGTTTGGGAATGACTTCCGGTAAAAAATTCCAAGAAGCGTTGAGTAAGAACGTATTCCGTCATATCAACGGACAACCGGGAATGGCGGATCGAATCGTAAAACAATCCACTCTTCTCGTAAAAGCATTAGAAAAACGTTATAAAGAGGCGGAAGAATCGAACGATCTCACCGATCTAATTCAAATTCCGAAAGAGATTCAACTTTGGAACGAGGTCGAGCAAAAATTTCAGGAACGAGGGAGTAAGGATCTCACTAAAATTTTGGACTTTTACGTTTCCGAAATTGCTGACGACTATAAACCGTTCTTAAGAGATACGCTGATTCATCTGATCGCGCCTACTCGATACGTTCTAAGCGGTTTTAAACCCGGCGCCGGATTGCCAAAGATCGGCGGATGTGTCAAAGAAGTAAAAGCGCTCGCGTCGAGATACGATATCCTTTATACTCCGACTCATAGATCGCATTTGGATTCGGTCGAAGTCGCCTTCGGATTAAAATGGTTGGGCCTTCCCGTTCCGAGATATGCCGCGGATAAAAAAGTGATGGCGACTCCGGGTTTGGCGAACGTGTTGAAATCTCTCGGCGCTTACATGGTGGATAGGAAACGAAATCGTAATATTCTATATTTGGAATGTTTAACCCAATACTCGACGATGATGTTGGAAGCCGGAATTCCCACCTTGGTATATCCCGAAGGAACTCGTTCTAGAACCGGGGGAATCATACCGATCAAAACGGGAATTCTTTCCACTTCGGTGGAAGCTTACAAACATACCGGTTCGGAAGTGATCGTGGTTCCGATCGCATTGTCTTACGAAAACGTTCCCGAGGACGAAGAATTCTGTGGAAGCGATAAAAAACCCGGCTTTAAGGATTTCTTCTATAAAAGAACGGAAGTTTATATGGATCTTTGCGAACCGATTCCGGTTTCAAGATACATACACGAAGAGGATCCGACCGGATCGATCGGATTTGAGATCACTCAGGGTTGGAGAAAATACAGAAGAATTCTTCCCAACCAATTGATTGCGCGTTTGTTTGTGGAAAGCGGTTCGGAGATGGCGATCAACGATCTAAAAAATCTGATCAAAGAAACCATTCTTACAAAAAAAGGAAATTATCTTACCCAAGATTCCGATGAAATTTTAAACCGAGGTCTTAAAGTTTTAAAACAAAGAAAAATCATTTCTTTGGAGAACGGAAACGCTAAAGTATTGGATCCGAATTTGATCCAATACTATGCAAATATGTGTACGGACGAATCTACTTAGTCTTCAATCGACTTTGATTTTAGAAGATAGAAGAATTGCTCGTTTGCGAAGAGAGGAGATTTCTTCTCCTTTGGTAGAATAGGAAAGTGTGACTCCCATTCTTCGATACGGTCTCGTTACCGGTTTACCGAAGATTCTAAAGTCGGACTCGGACATTCCCGACGCGATATCCAATCCTTTCACCTCGGGAATTTTACCGTCCGTGCTGGAAAGAATGACGGCGCTTGCTCCTTTTCTTTCCAGAGTGATTTCCATGATAGGGATTCCCAAAATCGCACGAAGATGAAGTTCGAACTCGTTGAAATTTTGTGTTCCGGCTAACGTAACTATTCCAGTATCATGCGGTCTTGGGGATAGTTCCGAAAAATAAACACGATCCTTCGTTAAGAAGAATTCCACTCCCCAGATTCCCGAGCCGGTAAGTTCTCTTGTAACCGCGTCGGCCATTCTCTGAGCTTCTTTCAATTGTGATTCGGAAATTTCCGCGGGTTGCCAGCTTTCTTGATAATCTCCTCGTTCTTGTCTATGACCGATCGGCGGACAAAAAAGAGTTTTACCGCTTTTCTGAGTCACAGTCAAAAGAGTGATTTCGGATTCGAAAGGAACGAATTCTTCGACGATCACTTCGGCGGCTCCAGCACGGCCCTTTGTTTGCGAGGCTTCCCAGGCTTTGGAAATATCACCCTCGGACTTGATGACGGATTGTCCTTTGCCGGAAGAGGACATGAGCGGTTTTACAACACAAGGAAGTCCTAATGTATCGATCGCCTTTTTCAGCTCTTCTTCGGAAGAAGCGTATAAATATTTTGCGGTGAGAAGGTTTAAATCCTTTGCGGCCAAGTCTCGAATCGCTTTACGATTCATCGTAAAGTTCGCGGCCTTTGCGGAAGGAACAACTTGATAACCTTGTTTTTCGTATTCGTAAAAACGTTCGGTTCGAATCGCTTCGATTTCGGGAACGATCAGATCCGGTTTGTGTTTTGCGACGACCTGATCCAAAAGATCTCCATCCAACATGTTGATGATTTCTTTTTCGTGAGCGACTTGCATCGCGGGCGCGTTATCGTAAGAATCGACGGCGATAACGTGTTGCCCCAATCTTTGAGCCGCGATCACGAATTCCTTACCGAGTTCTCCCGATCCTAAGAGCAGAATTTTCTTTTTCATAGTCTTGCTGGCAGACTGAAAGAATTGTTCGAAAGATCAAAAAGAAAATCGGATCCAAAAATCAAATTTCGTTCCGTAGATTCTTATTTGGCCTTCGTTTTGATCTGGAAGGTATGATAATCCACGTAGTTGATTTCGTTTTTATTAATACGAACGACTCCGCTCGGAGTATGAAGAATCAAACGATCGCCGATTTGGGTAACGATCGCGCCGGATAGTTTTGTGCCGTCTTCCTTAACTACGATCTCGAGGACGTTGTAGTATTCCTTGATTTTGGCTTCGTCCTTGAGTCCGCTCGCTTCCGCTTTAGTTTGGATATTTTCCAAGGCTTGATCCAGTTTGGAATTTTGGTCGTTTTGAATCTCGGAAGAAATCGAAGAAATCATCGGTTGATTCGGATCCGGATTGGATTCGGTTAGAGCCTTCGCGACAAGATTTGAATCCGCTTGAACGAGGGTTTCGATTTCCGCAGTTTCTTGAGGAGATTCGGTAAATGCGGATTTTTCGGGAGAATGATTCTCCATCTTTTGAATCGTTTCGAATTCCTTGGCGATTTCTTCGTTTTGTTCCATTCTCGTTAAGATGAGTTGGATCATGTGATCGAGATCCGGTTTCACATAAGAAGCTTCTCCGTTTTCTAAAACGACTTCGTTCTTTTCCAAGAACGTTATGAATTCCTGATAGAGTTCCTTATCCTGAGCTTCTTTGTCCGCGAGAATTTCCTTAGGAATTTTGAAACTGATCGCGACGGCGCCTTCGTAAACTTTAACTTTGGGAGGTTTTCCGTTGGTAAGTTCAAAGGAGAATGTAGTTCCTCGAACACCCGCAACCGTCGTCGGAGTGGAAATGTAAAACGATTCGTTCGTTTTGAGTTTATTGGTTTTAATCAATAATTCTCCCGCTTGCACATAGAGATTCGTTTCCTTTTTCTGCGGGTTGGAAATATTTTTTAGAACGAGTTTCGTATAGGATTTTACGCGGATGATTTCGCCGTTTCCGGTTTGAATGTCGATCGATCCCGAAGCGGTTTGAAGTTGATCGTTCTCCTTTAGAATCAAACCGACCGAAGGTTTTAATTTTTTTCCGCTTCGAACGATTTCCGCGTCACCGCTTCGGAAAACGATGATCATTCCGGAAGGAACCGGTTCTTCCTTGATCAACAAGGATGAAATAAAACGGCAAGAAAAATTAGAACAGAATATTAGAATCGCGAGAGTCAACGCGGAAAGGATTTTAGTTCGCATTTGAATTTCCTAATGTAACAGTATTGATCGTTGTATCGAATCTGATAGAAACAACCGTCAAAAAATCGGAAATTTCCACATTGGAGAATATTTTATTTCCAAAGCCGGATAAATTCAAATCAATTTGAGAATTTAGATTCGTTTACCGAAGGCGGCTTCGCCTTTCATCTTCTTTCTGCGATATGCGTTCGGATTGGTTCCGGTAAACTTTTTGAATTCGAGATAAAAGGTGGATTTGGAACTGAATCCGGCGCGGCTTCCGATCTCCGCGGTGGTTTCGTCGGGATGATCCAGAAGTAATTTTTTGGATTCTTCGATTCTGTATTGATTGATCAGAGAAGGAAAATTATTTCCGAATTCTACGTTGATGATTTCGGAAAGTTGATGAAGACTTAAACCGAGTTCTTTGGCGATATTCTCTTCTTTCAAGGATTTCTGCAGGTATATCTTTTTCTTTTCCAAAAGATTCTTAACGTTTTGAACGATCTCGCTTACGTTTAAGGAACTCGTAGTAGACTTTCTGGTTTGTGCGGATTCTTTGTCCTCGGTTTCCTGCGCGGTTCTTCTGTTGAAAAACTCGTTTAAGGCGAAACTCGCCAAGATAGAATGGAACGGAAGAAACAGGACTACCCCGAAAACCGAAAACGAATTAAACGGATAAAAATCAAAATGGAATATCGTTTTGTAGGTATCCAAAAGAAGAAACGCAGTCCAGGACGCGGTATAAAGCAAACCGATCGGAGAATTCGGGCGAAAGAATTGATAATGAACTCGGATAAAATAATAAGAAGAAAGTCCGACGGTCGCAACTAAGAGAAGAATTCTATGATCGTACCAGGATTGTAAAAGCGGAATCAATGAATATAAAGCTCCTAACGCTCCCGCGATCCAAAAGAACATGGATCGATACACTTTTTTCTGATTGGCCCTATCGATCGTAAATAGATACAAAAACAGGAAGATGTGCGAGATCGCAAGGAATAGAAAATAACTGTGTCTGAACAGGTTGTTCGTGTTTCCCGCGATTTCCGCGAAACTTCGACCGTGTAAAAAGTAGAACGTGATCAACACCGAAACGATATACAATGGAAGTGTAATAAAGATCGGGCTTTTAAAACGGTAATACCCGAAGAGAGAATAGAAAACGGCGATCGCAACGATTCCTATGATCGAATAAGGAATGATGGATCTGAGTCTTTTATGAAGTTCATAGTCTTCCAATCCGAGCATTCGGATTCTGTAATTGATGTCCTCGTTCGAGACTACGAAAAGATAATAGATTCGGGTTTCGTTCGGATCCAGATCCATTCTGAAATGAGGTAAGGACGCGAGAACTTTCTCATCCGATGTCGAACCGGAATACCCGGAACTCGCCGAGACGAATTTTCCATTCTTATCAAAAAAACAAAGCTGTGTATCCGGAACGTTCAGCCAGCCCAATAAGAGAATTCTACTTTGAACGATCGGTTCCGGGTTGTGGACGCTGAAACGAAGCCAATTTCCGAAAGGAGTTCTTTTGACTCGAAGGACGTTACTAGAAATCGGATGCCATTCGAGATCTTCCAAACCTACTATATGTTCCGGCGAACAACCCGCGAACTGCTGACCTCTGTATCGATACTCTATCAAAGAGCTGATGTTTTTGGAGGAAGTATCCTGATCCAGCAATACGGATTCAGGGTGAGCGAGAATCGGAGAAAATGAAATAAAAACACCGAGAATCAGCGTAAAAATTTTAAAATTCGACGTTAGATTCTTATACATTCCGTTTCCGAGTCCTTGTTTCGCTATATTTACCGAAGGAGATATCATCGTTTTTAAAACCGTTTCTGAAGCAAATTGAGTTTTTATTTTTTTCCCCGGAAAACCGGACTGCTTCGATTTCTTTTTTCTTATCTCGCCCTCGATATTTTTAGGATGGATTTTTCCCGGAAAATGAAGTTTGCACCAGTACTTTTTTAAAATTCGTTTCTAAAAAAGAAAATTCTTCATTTTTAAACATGAATTTTCATATCTTAAAATGCGAACCGCTTCTACTTTCCAATTTTATAAAGTTAGACAGTTTTTTGGAAATTCTTCCCACGTGAAAAAGACTTTCTTTTTTGCGAAGAATCGGTATAAATCTCGGGCAATTCTTTCATAAATTGGCGATTTGAATTCCATTTTAAGCAAGAATGCGTTATTCGATAGGCATACGTTGTATGTCCTTAGGCTTACTTTTAAGATTCTTTTTATGTCCCTTGAGAGAATTGATACGGTTTGCTAAAAATTTCTAAGAATTCCGATTTTTCAAAAAGTGATTGTCCAATTTTATAATCCTGGAAAGTCTATTCCTTCAGTAGGGGATTGTAGAGAGTAGGTTTCAATTTCTTTTCCTTCCCTTGTAAATAGAGATTACCGCGGCTCAGTTTGAACTCTTAAATCGGGTTTCGGAATCTTAAATCATGGAGTTAGCTGACTATGGACATGCACGCAGTTTTAGAAAATGTGCTAAACCCCCCGGTGTTGTTCTTCTTCCTCGGGATGGGAGTGGTCTTTTTCAAATCGGATTTGGTAATCCCCGAATCATTGTCTAAATTCTTCTCAATGTATCTCCTTTTTGCCATCGGCTTTAAGGGAGGGCACGAGCTTTCCAAGACCGCCTTCAGCCAAGAGCACTTTTTCACTCTGCTCGCTTGCTCGATCATGGCGCTTGCGGTACCGATCTACGCTTATTTCGTTCTTAAGATTAAGTTAGATAAACACAACGCGGCGGCATTGGCGGGTTCTTTCGGTTCAATCAGTGCGGTGACTTTCGTTACTGCGGGCGCATTCTTGCACAACCTCGGCGTTGAATACGGCGGGTTTATCGTTGCGGGTATGGCTTTGATGGAATCCCCGGCGATCGTAATTGCGGTCATTTTGGATCGTTTGAACAAAAACAAAATGAACGGTGGCGGAGCGATCAACTGGAAGGCTTTGTTTCACGAAGCGCTTTTCGGTTCTTCTATCTATCTTCTCGTTGGAGCTTTGATCGTAGGTTATGTTACCGGTGATTCCGGTTGGAAAGCCGAGAAACCTTTTGCGGATGATCTCTTCAAAGGGATTTTGACTTTCTTCCTTTTGGATATGGGAATCTCCGCGGCTCGCAGATTTAAAGAATTGGCTCACGTTGGATTCTTCTTAATCGCGGCGGCAATCGGCCTTATGATCGTAAACGCGGCTTTAGGTTTGGTTCTTACAAAAATTATCGGAATGCCGGTTGGTGATGCTCTGATGTTCGTAGTGCTTTGCGCTTCTGCATCTTACATCGCGGTTCCAGCGGCAATGAAGGACATGATTCCGGAAGCGAACCCGAGTATTTATCTCACGGTTGCTCTTTCTATCGTGTTCCCGATCAACATTGTAGCGGGAATTCCTCTCTACTACTACTTGGTGACTTTGACCTAAGGAGAAGATTTCGGTTTTCTCGACGATTCTCCCTATTTTTGTATGGAAAACCGTCGAGAACCGATCCATACTTTAGCATTCAATAATTTCGTACGAAGGCCCTCTTAGAAAGAGGGTTTTCGTATCGAAGCGTAAGATCTTATTTACTGAAATAAAAACGAAGGTTAAATCAAATGACTTCGAAACAAAAACACACTATAAAAATAGGTTTCACTCTGTTCTTTCTCCTTTCCTTAGGGACTGGAGCCGTTTTCGCTCAAAACACTCCGACTGCGGAAATCAAACCCGCAACAACGGATCCAGCGCCTACCGCTAAACCCGCCGAAACAAAAACGGACGATGCCGATTATGTATCTCCGATGAAAAAAGGCGGACTCAGCGCTGAATACAATCGACACATGTTTATCGAACCGGAACTTTCAAAGACGGTTAACAAATACTCGAATAAACTTTGGGTAAACGATTGGATCAAGTTGGGGTTTTATCTGAGACCCAGATACGAATCTAGAAACAACCTGAACTTCGATAAATCGAATCACGCTTATACCGATCGAGTGATGCAGACTTCCGCATTTTACTTTCTGATCGATCCGAGTCCTTACGTGACTTTTAAGATCACAGTTCAAGATACTCGCGTTTGGGGTGGAGAATCTCCGGCAAACGTAGGAGATATTCGTTCCGGTTTTTTTAACAACACTCCAACTTTAAGTTCCGATCCGAACGCGCCGGGTAAACCGAACAACTCGATCGCCCCGAACACTACGAGCATACGGGAAGCGTTTGTGATGATCAAAAAACTTCCTTTGGACGCGAAGGTTCAAGTCGGTAGACAGATTTGGGCTTACGGCGATCAAAGAATGCTCGGCGGCGCCAACTGGACGATCAACGGTTTGTCCTATGACGGTGCGCGCGTTATGTTCGATTACGAGAATTTCAGTTCTCACTTTTTTATGGCGAGACCGTATTGGACTCAGAGTGGTGTGAACGGAGTTCTTTCCGCGAACGATCCGAAAGTAAACTCCACTACGGGTAACGCAAATCCGTCCGCTTCTCAGTCGGACACGACTCTTTTCGGTACTTACAATTCTTTTAAAATACTGAACGAAGCCGTTTTAGATGTTTATAATATAGACGTCGTTAAGAAATGGATTCCTCAGACTACGCCCGCGTCCACTGCGGACGACGTTCTTGCACAAAACCGCAAAAGACAAAGCGATATGCTTTATACGACCGGTTTCAGACTTACGAACAGAACTAATAAGAACAACCTTCCCGAAGGAAAGTCTTGGGACTGGACGATTGAAAGCGCTTGGCAGAACGGTTATAACGGACAAAGAATTCACAAACAATATTTGGGTTATGATATTCCGGGCACCATCGAAGGAGCTCCACTTGCGGATATGAAAACCGAAAGAGTGAAATACTCCGGTCGTTTTCACGTAGTTCAAACCGGTTATACATTCGCGGATAAGTTGAGAGTCGGCGCGCAATATACGTATGCCTCAGGTGATAACAACCGTTCGGATGGAAGTGTCGGAACATTCCAAACTCTGGTGAATCCTCGTTTTGGTGTGATTCCTTATTGGAACAACGTAGCTGGTCTTTCCGAAAACATCGATACGAAGAACCTCAGTTCTTGGAACGCGAACATTACTTATAAACATGAAAAATGGGGTATGTTCCAAGTCGCCTATATCATCAACGATAAGGTTCAGAAAAACGACGCTTGGTATGCGATCAACGGTGGTGCAAACTCCATCGCGGGCTCCGCACTTTCTTCTCCAGTAGCAACGGCGACTAACGCAACCGGAACGATGGCGACCGCGGGTTCCACCGAGAACTACAACGGAAACGCTTACACACAATCTTATTCGACAGGCAGAAACATCTATAATGAATTGGATTTAACGTGGATGTTTCAAGTGAACGACAACGTGTCCATCTGGACCGGGGCCGGTTTCTTGATCGCCGGAAATTCGATTCGAAATTATAGAAACAGTCCTTTGCTCTACAACGGATCAACAGGTCAGTTTGAATTGAACCCATCCGCGTTTATGAAGCAACACACTTCGGCGAACAACGCCAGCGTATTCTTCTTTCAAGTGAACGCCGCTCTTTAGAAAAAGGAGGCTTAATAAGCCGATGATCATTCTATCTTATCTGATAGTCGCAATGTCCCTTATCGCGCCTTTCCTTGTGGGAAAGGTGCTCGGTAAGAATTTTTTCGGACAAGACACGGCCATATTCATTGGTCTTACTCTTCAAGGAATCTTGGGGATTATCACCTCCGTTTATGTTTACGGGTACGAACACCGTAAGAGAACCACGGTACTTTTGGGTTATGCGGTTTTCTTTCTCAGTACGGGACTTTGTTATTTAGTAGGAAAGACTTTGTGGTTGGTTCTCTTTTGGGAATTGTCAACGGTAAGCGCTTTTCTACTTTATCAAGGCGGTAAATGGACTCCGAACTCGATCAAAAGTTTTATCGCGTTAGTCGTCGCGGGTGGGGTCGGAGCGTTTTGTTTTACGTATTGGATCTATTCACCGGAAGGCGAATTCGGAAATATTTTTTTGGTAGCCGGTCTTTTGGTGAAGGCCGCTTTTTTTGGTTTTCACTTTTGGCTTCCCGAAGCTCACTCCGGATCTCCCGCTCACGCGTCGGCCGCTTATTCCGGCGTTTTGGTGAATCTTCCTTTGATTCTTTTTCATCAACTCGTCGCGCCTTGGCTTGGCAATACGGTTTATATTAAGATCTTGATTCCTCTTGCGGGATTCGGAGTTCTTTGGGCCGGACTTTCTTCGTTGTTTTCAAGGGATGCGAAGAAAGCCATCGCTTACAGTACGGTGGAGAATATGAACTTTCTGTTTCTCTGCATTCTTCTTTCGGCGTTGTGGAAAGACAGCGAAGTGGAGAATCTAAGAGTGTTGAGCAGATCCTTCTCGTTTCTGTTTATTCTTTCCTTAATCCATCACAGTATCAGCAAAACGTTTCAGTTTCTTTCGATCGGATATCTCACAAAAATATCAGGTTTTTCTAATGTAGATCAGAACACGGGTGTGGGGAGAATTTCCGGAATTCCGACTTCTCTTTTGAGCTTGGGAACGATCAGCTTTCTCGCGATTCCCGGAACGACCGGATTTCTTTCCGAAGCCACCTTCGTGAAGTTAGTCGCCGGCGTTTTGGAAATTCCGGGACAAAGTGCGATTCTCGTGTTGCCTTTGTTGATTCTCGTTTCTTCCGGTTTGGTTTTGGGCGCGGCGGGTCACTTGAGAATTTTTCTCGGGATGGTCATTTCAAGACCGAGAACGAACTGGCCCGAACACAAACCCTCCCGTTCCGTTTATTATTCCCTGTTTTTGAGCGGGATTTTGATCCTAATCGTTTCCTTGGGAGTTTCAGCCTACACGGTTTATTATTCTCCGACAACGGAATGGTTGGATGAGAAATGGTACAAAGGTCTTGCGATCGTGAATTTCATCGGACTCGGTATGATCCTTCTCGTGGGAATTCTCGGTTTCAGAACGAAAATTTCCAAAAGAAAACTTTGGGACTGCGGCGGTAATTACGGAGGAGCGGACGTTGCGATTCCTTCGGATGGTATTTCTGATCCGTTGTTCCCTTCGTTGGGAAGATATTTCACCAATGAGGAAGGAAATTCCCGTTTAGACGAAGGTATACTTCACGGAATTATAAAATTCTTAAATACCTTTAAAACGCGCGTAAACGAGGCCGACGAAGAATCGATTTCGATCAACCTCGCGTTCTCTTCCGTAACGGTGGTGATTCTTCTGTTTTTGATTATCGGCTTGAAGTTGGTCGAGGGAGATTTATGGAAATTATTCTTAAGTACATTGACCCAGTAATCCGAGTTCTGGCGTTTATCACTCTTCCGTTTCTTTGCGGAGGACTCGTTCAAAAAATACGATCCTATGCGCAAGGAAGAGTGGGCGCTCCCGTTCTTCAGATATTCTACGATACCTTGCGGATGATTCGGAAAAAACCTGTGGACGGTCCGTTCTCCGGATTTTTTACCGAAGCGTCCCCGTTGATCGCCTGCTTATCCGGACTTGTCGTTTGGAGTTTGGCTAGTTTCGAATGGGGATCGTTTCTTCTCATTCCGTTCCTAATCGGAATCATGAGATTCGCGTTACTCGCTTATTCCGTTGAAAACGGAACTTCTTTTGCGGGAATGGGCGCGGCAAGAGAAGTGATTCTCTACGTGTTCTGCGAGCCGATCATGATTTTGGTTCTTGTGGTATTCGAATCGCATCTCGTTTTTAATGCGAACTTCGCGAGCCTTGCGTTCGGCGGTCTTTTCCTTTTGGGAACTTCACTCGTGATCCTTGCCGAACTCGCAAAACCGCCGTTTGACGATCCGAGAACACACCTCGAACTTACGATGGTTCACGAAGCGATGTTGCTTGAAGCGTCTGGAAGCAGAAGAGCTCTTTTTGAAATGGCGCAACAGTTCAAAACCGCCGCGTTATTCCTCTTTGTCGCAAAGATGGGTGTTTATCACGGAGAATTTTTTCTAAGCCGATCCGTTTCGCCTTTTTGGCTCGACGTAGTTGCGATCCTTGGAGCGCTTTTTGTTTCCGTTTGTGTCGGTTATATCGAAGCGAACAGTACGAGAAGAAAATGGCTCTGGGTTCCCGAGTTACTCGGCTTGAACTTCATCTTCATGCTCTTCTTGGGCATTCTTCTCAAGTTAGGTTGATCCTAAGGAAAATTTTATGGGAACAGAATTCAGTTATTTAATTCTTCTTCTTCTCGGAGTCGTCATCCTTTTGGAGAATCGTTTGAAGAGACTCGTACTTCTTCTCGCGTTTCAAAGTGTGTTTTTGTTGGTTCCTCTTTTCGAAGAAGGCGGATACGGAACTCACAGCTTGTTTTTGGCGGGAATGATCGTACTCTTTAAAGTGGTTTTGACTCCGTGGATCCTTTTCTGGACCGCACGCAGAACCAACTCCGTGGAATCTACGTTTCCGAAAGTGGGATACATTCCTACTTTCGCGCTTCTTTTGGTCGGGGCGCTCGTGGGTTTTCTTATATTAGGTTTTACTAAATTTCGATTCGGTGAAGTAAACCAGATGTCCTTTCTTTATACGTTTTTGATTTTATACGTGGGAATGGTCGGTTTCGTGGTTCGACGTCATTGGGTCGGAGTGATCGCTTCCTTTGCGGTTTTTGAAAACGGAACGTTTCTTTTGACTCAGATTTTGAGAACGGAACTTCCGTTGGGGATCGAATTCGGTTCCTTCTTAGACGCGGTGTTTATCATCGGTGCCGCGGCGACTCTGAGAATTAGCATGGAAGGTTCTTCCGAGAACGAAAAAGAAGAGGTGTCCGCATGAATCTTCTTGTTTTAAACGGAATCGGAATCGCGGTTCTATTCTTAATTCTTCTCGCATATATTTTGGCGCCTACGAAAGGCCAAAGACAGATCACTATGTGGTCCTTTTTGATGGTCCTTTGCACGGGTCTTACCTTTGCGGCTTGGAACCTGGAAGGTTTCGCGCTTCAATGGGTTTTGATCGAAGCCACGACGTTTACCGGAGCCTTACTCGTATCTTCGAGTAGAACTTCCAAATCGTTTCCGATCGCTTGGAAATTTCTTTTGATCAATTCCTTCGGACTCGGGATCGCGTTTTTGGGAATCATCATCGTAACCGCAACGTTACACGGAATCGATCACCCCGTCGAAGTTCTTGCCGGTAAGCTATCCGAACATCCGGAGAACCTCTGGATCGAAATCGGACTCTGGTTGGCTATCTTCGGTTATTCCGCAAAGCTCGGTTTATTTCCGAATCACGTTTGGGTCGTCGATACGTACGGCGAAAGTCCGAGTCAGATCTCCGCGTTGATCGCATCCTTCGTTCCGGTTGCGGTAAGTTACGCGCTTCGTCCTTTCATTCACATGGATCATCAATTGTATCCGACCACGTTCAGCGCGGCGGACGGATTGTTGATCTTGGGAATCATAACGATGTTACAGAGTATCGTCGCGCTCTATCAACGAAACGATTTGAGAATGATGACTGCAAAGGTCGCCCTATTTCACAGCGGTGCGATCGGAATTTTTCTTTGGATGGATTTGTCCGATTCGATCTTCAACTTCGTGATGGCAGGAAACATCGTATTGAAGTCCGTTCTTTTCTTAACGATGGGTATCGTGAGAATGGACGCGGGTAAGAGAGAATTGAGTAAGATCTTTCTTTCGGACTCGATCAACAAAAAGGCACTCGCACTTTATACGGCATCTTTGTTCGTCGCGTTTGTCCTTCCCGGCTCTCCGATTTTTGTAAACGACCTTCTGCTTTTAAAGATGGGTTGGAGCCAAGGTCAGTGGTTCGTGATCACGGTTCCGTTTTTGGGATTGATCTTCTTCGGAGTGCTTCTCTACAAAACGGTTCCTCTTTTCAATCTGGAAGATCGACCTTTTGCGAAAGAATTTGCCGGAACGTTGCAGATCCGTATGACCAACTCGCTTCTGCTATTTATCATGGTGTTGGGTCTCGGAGTCTGGGGTTTTTATCACCTTCTGCAAGGAGAGTTTTAATGCGTAGCGTAACGGGTTTATACCCGAGAAAGGGTAAAAAGGGTTACAACCGTTTCTGGCTTTCGAGCGAAGGAGTGAGCCACGAGACCGTGGAATATTCCGAAAAGGAAGCCTTTGAAGATACGGCCAATCCGATTTGGATTCTGAGACATTCTTTGGGAACCGATCAAGGTGAAGAGGATTATTCTTCCTATGATTTCGAAAGATATCTCAACGCCGATCGTAAGACGGATCTTGAAAAGTTCGTAACAAAAAAAGGCATTAAGGATTTAGTATATAAGGGATTGAAGGTGCCGATTCCCGCGAGTCATTATTCTCACGCGGTCGGACCCATCCACGCGGGTGTGATCGAGCCTGGACATTTTCGTTTTATCGTAAAAGGCGAAGAGATCCGAAATCTCGACATTCGACTCGGGTTTCAAAAACGCGGACTGATCGATCTGATCAAAGGAAAAGGACCGAAAGATTCTTTGCCTTACGCGGAAGCCGTTTCGGGCGACAGCACGATCTCTTATGCGATCGCGTTCTCGAGAATTTTCGAAGAGGCACAAAAGATCGTTATTCCTCAAGAATTGGATTTCGCAAGATTGGTTCTTTTGGAATTGGAAAGAATCGCGACTCATATTGGGGATATGGGGGCCATTGCGGGCGATATCGGTTATTATCCGTTGCAAGGAGTTTGTTCTTTGCAAAGAGGAATTCCTCTCGGTGTGATGGAGGCATTGACCGGAAATCGTTTCGGAAGAGGCGCGTTGTCTCCTGGCAAAGTGATTCTTCGAAAAGGACTCAACCGAGATAAGTTGAACGAACTCGCGGGAAGAATCCGTTCCGTAACCGATGACGTTGTCGGACATTTCGAACGTGCGGCCGGAGCTTCCACAAACCGGGAAAGACTTCAATCCTGCGGAGTAATTCGACAAAAACAAGTCAGACATCTCGGATTTATCGGGATGGTAGAGAAATGCACGGGGCTCAGCAGAGATCTTCGTAATTTAGAAAAATCTTATGCGTTTAGTTCTCCGATTTCTCTCGAATTGAACAGAGATCACATGAGAGGGGACGCTTGGGCCAGATTCTACCTTCGTTACGAAGAATTGAAGAACAGTAGCAAGTGGCTCGTCGAAGCGATTCCGAAATTGGAAGCGGCTTTGGATCCGAAACTCGGCAAGTCCGTTTCCAAATCGGCAATCAAAAAGGGAACGTATTATTCCGCGGTCGAAGGTTGGAGAGGACCGGTTCTCGTATCCTTGGATTTGGATTCGGACGGAGCGATCGAGGAAGCTTACATCAGAGAAGCTTCCGTTCCGAACTGGCACGCGCTCGAATTGGCGGTAAGGGGAGAATACATCGGAGACTTTCCGTTGAACAACAAATCCTTCAACTTGAGTTATGTGGGAGTCGACCTATGAAAATTATATTCGAGATATTGAATATTCTTCGTCCCGCAAAGACGATGAACTACAAAAAAGTTTCTCCTTTGAATCCGAATGCAAGGGGAATTCCGGTTCCGGTTTTATCGCCGACCGAGTCCTGTCTTTCTTGTAAATCCTGCGAGCAGGTTTGTCCTACACATTCCCTCAAAGTGATTTCCAAGGATAAGATCAGCTTCGATTACGGCGCTTGTTTACAGTGCGGAAGATGTTCCGAATTCTGTTCCGATGGAAAGATCATCGATTCCGGATTTGTTCACGTGTATTCCATCGATCGTGAAGCGCTTAAGGTGACTTATACGAACGGAATGCCGGACGAAAGACAGGAAGTCGAAACCGAAGAAGTCAAACAATTCAGAAAGGCCACGAGAAAAACCGGATTTCAATTCAGAGAAGTCGCGGCGAGCGGCAACAACACAACCGAAGCGGAAATCAACGCGAGCTTCAACGCTCTATTCGACAGCGAAGCGAGTAAGATTCGTGTTGTCGCTTCTCCGAAACACGCGGATGCTCTTGTGTATTCGGGACCGGTCGGGCCGAACATGGAAGGACCACTGGATACCGCTTGGGAAACCATGCCTTCACCGAAAGCGCTCGTCGCCGCAGGTTCTGAAGCCGTTGCCGGTGGACTTTTTAAACTCGGGAAACTTCCGAAGGATCCGGATCTTTTTATCGGAGGAGATCCTCCTCGTCCGGACGTGATCGTATCCGCGTTTCGTTATCTGATGGGAACCAGAGAATTCTCCTTTAGAGCGGAACTCGCAAAATACGTTCAAGGCCTAAGAGACAAAAAATAACATAAGAATTCTCTAAAATTCAAAAACCGGAATGTGCCGGGCCTTAAAAAGTTTCGGCCGTTCGGGTTTAAATGAATTTCCCCATCCTCTCCGTCGCATAAAGCGCTTCCCTCGATTTTAAACCCATACTCGAAAACAAAGTCTCCGAATTGATTCCGTTTAAAAGATCGACCGGGTAGGTGATCCGTTTGTCTTTTTTGGTGTGAATCGGATAAAAACGTTTTTGATCTCTGTAAGAATAAGTGGTCAACACGACCGTTTCCACGTCGTGAAAAACTTCCTCTAAGTTTCTAAGAAGAGTGTTCGTTTTGGAAGCGATGTTTTCGTTGATGTCCTCCCAAGAGGAAAGTTCTCCCGAAATTTCAACGTTGAGGTGAACAAGAATCGGGCCGATCTCGGATTGTTTCGAACGATTTTTCTCCAATACTTTGCGAGCCACGTTCAAAGCGTCCGTATCGTTTCCTCTTCCCGTTTTAACGAGAATCGCTTTGTTTCTCTGAAGAAGTTCGAAACCGTCTCCGTAACAGATCAATTCTTCCGCGTGATCTAAAATTTTCCATTTCTCGACTTCATTCAGAAAACTTAATTTACGTCCGTGATATAAAGAATAAGCGATATTCCAAATGGATTGATACAAAAGCGCGGGAATTAAAAGAGGAGGAAGATCCTTAACCGCAAAAAGTTTTTGAATCAACGCGTTGAAAAGATCCGGTTGAATCAACTTTTGAGAAGCGAAGTCGTCCGAAACGACGATGGAAGTCACTTCTCGGATGAGATAGGATTTCATACAAAGCGCGGTTTGAAAGTCGTTGTAAAAAAGAAGTTCCGGTTCGGCAAACAATTCTTCCGGAGTTTTAAAACCTACGTATCTTGCAGTTGCAGGATCTTTGATCGGATATTTCAAAAATGCGCGGTGGAAAATATCGGAAGAATGTTCGAAACCGAAGTCGCGAATGATCTCGGTCGTATCCAAACTGTTTCCGTCTTCGAAGATCAAAGTTTCCGCCATCGTATCCGTGTTTGTAATTCCTTCCAAGACATAGAGTCTATCTTTGCGGAAAATTTTTCGAACTGCCTGTGTTTGTTCTCGGATCGCTTTTCTCGCGGCGATATCATCGTGGTTATGAGCCGCACAACCGAGTCCGGGAAGATCGGATCTGTGCATGTAAGCGATAAAAAGAGCGGGAGTGTTCGGAGTATTGCAGATCGCGTCGTTGATCAATCGATCGATCCGATTCCAGAACCAGAAGTTGTTTAGATTTGTGGAAACGATATTGCCATCGGTTCTACCGAAACGAATCGTAGTGACCGGATAACCTTTCAGCTTGCTTCCGTGAACGCGGCCGTCGATACATTTTGTAACGAGGACCTTAGGAGCGCGACTGCTGAATTCATGAATGACATGTTTCATCCTGTGAATGGTTTCCGATTGGAGAATATTCTCCTCCAAATATTGATCCAAATATCGATGAACTTCCTGCACAAAAAACCTCTTTGAAAAGAACGAAACCTGACTCCAAGTTTAAAGGGGAGAAAGGAAATGTAAAATTGAATATTGGTTCCGAATCAAAAATCCGAAACGATTAAAACCCGATTCTCCAATAGGCGGTTCCTTTCAGACGATATGTTTGAACGAATTTATTATATTTTTCTAATGTTTCTCGATCCGAAATAAACCCGATTCCCGTTTCATTTTTGAGAACGCTGAAACCGTCCTGATCCGCGACGATTTTGAAATTTTCGCCGAACTTTCGTAGATCTTTTTGAGTGAGAATTCGGGTCTTACCCTTTTGATTCCAAAAGTAACCGTATAAGGGAAGCCCGAGCCAGAGTTTGGAACCCGGGATTCGTTCGGATAAGAATTCTAAATTCTTTTTTGTCAAAGAAAAGGAAGTCACCGGACCCGGAGATGTTTGGGGAGAATGGAAATCGTAGCTCATCAGTACGAACTCGTCGATTGTTTCTTCATTCAAAAGATCCGTATGAACGACCGAATTTCGATTTGGAAAGTCCAATTGGGGAAAGATCGCAATCGTAAGAACCCTGTCTTTTGGTATTTTCACTTTTAACGATCTTAAGAATTTTCTAAAATTCGGAATTTCGGATGGAGAAAGAAATTCGATATCCAAATGCAAACCTGAAATCTCGGGATTTCGTATTAAATAATTTGAAAGTTCTCGAATCGCGTTTTCCATCGTTTGATCCGATTTGAGAAAGCCAGAACCGCTTTTACGCGCCGCGGTGATCAACGGAATCAATCGAGTTTTATAATTCTTGCTTATATCCGAGAATTGTTTGGGCAAGGAAGAAGATTTGAAATTGCCATCTGATAATATGATATTCCCGGTATAGCTGATCGTGTGGGATTTTGAACAAACATCCGCCCAATCAGAGTAAGATCCTTTTTCAAGAGAAGCGAAGAGCGCGTAATTCCAATGTAACGTTTGTTCCGTTGCCCAAAGTGTGTGTCCGACAAACAACGATAGTATGGTAATAATTCTTAAGATGTTCACGTCTTACGGATTATAAAAGGATTTCATAAATTTCAATCAATCCGGGAACCTTTCAGACCGATTTTCTAATCAGATGAAAAGAACCGGAACCATCCGGGAGGAAGCGAATTTGTGGTCATCAAAGCGGGTTTAGAAGAGGCGATCTGCGACGGTTTGGAAAGACTTGGAATCCTCAATTCCGGGTCCAGACCCAAAGTACGTTTTCATTCTTCCAGTTTAAACGAAATCTATCTCGCAACCGTTCCTCATCATACTTTTGCCGTTAAGGTCATCGCAAACAAGGAGATGGCCGAAACCGAAAAAGAATCCTTAGAGCAACTCTTTCGAATCGGCGTTCGTGTTCCCGAATGTTACGGGATCGTTCAGGCAGGAGTTTCTTGGCTTTTAGTAATGGATTATATCGAATCCGGTGCCACTACCTCCGGGGCGCGCGAAGATTTAATCCGAAGTCTGAAACTTCTCTATCGAAAGGATTCGAATTCCTGGGGCTGGAAAAGAAATAATTTCATTGGAACTCTTCCACAAAAGAACCGTTGGCATTCCAGTTTTAGCGAATTCTTTTGGGAAACTCGTTTAACAATTCAATTAGACATGGCCCTTTCAAGAGGATTGATTACCGCTAAGGACGTGGACAACGTACGGGAAGTTTTTCAAAAGTTTACGGAAGAATGGTCCCTCGATCAAAGCAGACCGAGATTGATCCACGGAGATCTTTGGTCCGGAAATATTCTCACCGGAAAAAACGGACATTCCTATCTCATTGATCCTTCGATTTCATTCTCGCATCCCGAACAGGATCTCGCGATGTTGAATCTATTCGGAAGTTCTTTAAATTTGGAAGAGATGCAACAAATTCTTTCTTCCAGCGGCATCGACGATCCCGAACATCTTAAGGATCGAATTCCTTTTTGGCAGATGTATCCCGTTTTGGTTCACATCAATCTATTCGGTCCTTCTTATCTTTCTTCGCTCAGACAAATCCTACGTTATTACGGTAAAAGTTAATTCTCCTTAATTCGCGAATTGCTTGATCGATCCGTTTGTACAAAGAAGATAAGCGGATCATGAAACTTTCCGGAAATACGATTTTAATTACGGGCGCAACTTCTGGAATCGGTTTGGAACTTGCAAAAAGATTCGCGGGTCTGGGAAACACGGTCATCGCATTGGGAAGAAATAAAGAATCCCTTTCGCGTTTGTCTTCCGTTCCCGGAATCGAAACCGTTCGTTGCGATCTTACAAAACCCGCCGACTTTGATAAGTTGATTTCTCTCGTACGAAAAAAATATTCTTCGCTTAACATTTTGATCAACAACGCGGGAATTCAATTCAATCCGGATTTCTCAAAGGACCCGGATCAAACCGAGGCGATCGAAAAGGAAATCCAAACAAACTTAACGATTCCGATTCGTCTGATTTCCATTTTGATTCCGGTTTTAAAATCGAATTCGAATTCCGCCGTCGTCAACGTGACATCGGGTTTGGCATTGGTTCCGAAACGATCGGCTCCACTTTATTGTGGAACAAAGGCGGGGCTTCACATGTTTACGGAAGCGCTTCGTTATCAACTCGAAGGAACGAACGTAAAGGTGATCGAAATGCTTCCTCCTCAAGTGGATACTCCGATGACCGCAGGACGAGGAAAGAATAAGTTGACTACTGCCGCTTTGGCGGACGAATTCATAGCCGCGCTTGAAAAAGATCGCGAATATATCGGAATCGGATTCGTAAAATATCTCGGAGTTGCGCTTCGACTTTTTCCGTCCTTAATTTACAAAATCGTAAAAGATAAATAAACTTGCGGAACTTTTCCGTTCTCAAATCGAATTTAAAATTTAGAATGTAGTGATCGAGGAATTCTCTTGAACCAAAACAACCATTCGTTAAAACCCGAAGATTCCGTGATCGACGTCAGAAACGTACTCAAACGTTTTAAGAATACGGTCGCCGTAAACGATCTCAGTCTTCAGATACAAAAGGGAGAATTTGTCGCCTTACTCGGGCCGAACGGAGCCGGTAAAACCACTCTGATCGAAATGTTGGAAGGAATTCAAACGCCGAACGAGGGTTCCATTTCGATTTTAGGAACGACCTGGAAACAAAACGAAACGTATTTGCGTTCCAAGATCGGATTGGCTCTGCAGGAAACGCGATTCATGGATCGAATTACGGTTCAGGAAACTTTGGATCTTTTCGGAACGTTTTATAAAAGTAAAAAGGAAAGATTGAACGAAATTCTCGAGCTGATCAATCTTGAAGAAAAACAAAAAACATACGTGGGAAATCTTTCCGGCGGTCAAAGACAAAGGCTCGCGCTCGGCGTTTCTATATTAAATTATCCTGAAATACTTTTTTTGGACGAACCGACCACGGGTTTGGATCCGGGCGCAAGAAGGGACGTTTGGAAAATTTTAGATCGTCTCAGACAAAATAAAACTACTATGATTCTCACCACGCATTATATGGAAGAGGCCGAAACTCTTTGTGAAAGAATCATCATCATGGATAAGGGAAGAATTTTAGATCAAGGAACTCTTTCCGAACTTCTCGAAAGAACGGACGGAGGAGAAATCATTCGTTTTTCCATGGAAGACGGTTCCAATCCCGAAAGTTGGATTCCTTCATCGGGAATGTATAAATTCTTTTGGGATTCCGCAAAGTCCGAAGCGAGAATCTACGTTTCAGCGATCGCGGATTATTTACCCGAGTTGATGAGAACGATTTCTTCTTCGGGAAAAAAATTAAACGCGTTGGAATGTCATAAAAAGACGTTAGACGATCTCTTTCTCAGTATGACCGGTAGAGGGTTGGAAGAATGAAACAGATATTTCAATTGGTGAGCATTCAACTCAAAGAATTTTATAGAGAGCCGGGAATTTTATTTTGGGCTTTTGTGTTTCCGATCGCGATGGCGGGAGTTCTCGGAATCGCGTTTAAGAATCGAGGCTCGGAAGAAGTAAAGATTGCTATATTAGAAAATTCTTATCAAATCGAGGAACTTCAAAAGATTTTGGATTCTTCTTCGATCGAAAAAAACAATTCAAGCGAAACGAAAAAATCGAATTATGAAAACGCGACGACAAATCCGTCAACAAATCCGGGCTCTCTTCCATCGCTTAGGTTTTTGATTCTTTCCAAAGAGGACGCGATTCGAGATCTCAAACGCGGAAAACTCAACGTCATCGTGGAAAGAACGCAGGATGGAAAGATTCATTTTTCATTCGATTCGGACAATCCGAACGGTCAGAGGGATTATCTTTTGATTCTCGCGAAAATTCGCTCCGGCAAAGCCGATTTCGAATCGCAGGTGGATCGACTCGATTCCAAGGGAACGAGATATATCGACTACTTGGTTCCGGGAATGCTCGCGATGGGAGTGATGAACTCCTGTCTTTGGGGCGTGGGTTGGAACCTGATCGAAATGAGAATGAAAAAACTTTTACGGAGAATGTCCGCAACTCCGATGAACAAGTTGTATTTTCTTCTTTCGTTCTTCTTTACTCGTTTGATTGTAACTGCTGTCGAGTCGGCGATCTTGTTGAGTTTTACTCTTCTTACGTTTGAAAATTCTTTCGAAGGTTCGATCACGGCCGCGCTCCTCGTTTATCTTGCGGGAAACTTTGCGTTCGCTTGTATCGGAATGTTTATCGGTTCTCGTGCCGCCGGCTCTCAAGTAGGGAACGGTCTCGTAAACGCGGTCACGTTTCCGATGATGGTACTTTCCGGAATCTTCTTCTCGTATCAAAATTTTCCGGAAGTTGTACTTCCGTTTATTAGAAATCTTCCTTTGACGTTGATGGCCGATTCTTTACGCGCCGTTTTTATAGAAGGGGCCGGTTTGGTTTTCGTAATTCCGACCGTGATTTCGTTACTCGTATACGGGATCGTATTTCTTTTTATAGGAAGTAGAATTTTTCGCTGGTCTTGATCCGTGCGGATTAAATAGTTTCAGAGATGCTTTCTTCTCTGAAACATACCGCATATTCCGCTTTTCTAAAACCATTTTTTCTTTCTCTCGATCCCGAGACGGCGCACGAGCTTGCAAAGAATTTGCTCGGGGTCAGTCAAAAAGTTCCCGGAGTTTTATCGATCATCGAAGCGATGACTTCTTATCGAAGCGATCGTTTGAAAACGAAAGTCGCGGGAATCGAATTCGAAAATCCTTTGGGGATGGGCGCGGGTTTTGATAAGACGGGAGAATTGTATCCTTTTCTTTCCCGCATGGGTTTTGGTCATATCGAAGTCGGAACGATCACCGGACAAGGTCAACCGGGAAATCCAAAACCGAGAGTGTTTCGTTATCCCGAAGATCAAGCCTTGGTCAATCGAATGGGTTTTAACAATCCGGGTGCCGACTTGGCTGAAAGAATTCTTTCTTCCCAAAAAAAAGGAAAGATTCGAGGGATCAACGCGGGAAAAACAAAAATCGTTCCCGAAGAAAAGGCGATCGAGGATTACGTTTATACGTTGAAGACACTTTCGCCTTACGCCGATTATACGGTCATCAATATCAGTTCGCCGAACACACCCGGTTTGAGAAATTTTCAGAAACAGGAAAACTTCGTATCTCTGATCCAAGGGATTCGAAACGGTTTAGGTGAGAATTTTAAAATTCCTATGTTCGTTAAGTTTGCTCCGGACATGGAAAGCAAGGATCTCGAAGCGTTACTCGAAACATCTTTGAGTTTGAAGGTGGATGGAGTAATCTTAACCAATACTACGATCGATAAATCTTCCTTACAGCGATATCCGAATGTGGAAAAGGAAGGCGGGCTTTCCGGCGCACCTCTCAAAGATCGTTCCACGGAATTCGTTCGGGTTGCGTATCGAATTTTAAAGGGAAGAATTCCGATCATCGGAGTCGGCGGAATCGATTCCGGAAAATCCGCTCTGGAAAAAATTCTCGCGGGCGCTGACTTAATTCAAATTTACACCGGTTATATTTATCAGGGTCCTTTTTTACCTTTGAGAATTCTGGAATTTTTGGATCGGTTCCTAAAAAAACAAGATCTAAAATCGGTATCCGAATTGGTTGGAAAAGAAAAAGATTTAGGATTGAATCCTAAATAGTTTACGATCATTCCGTTTTATTCTTTTCGCTTTCGAATCGGATTGATAAGCGAACTGGTCGCCTTGGAATATTATGGCTTTCTAAATGATTGCTTAGGAAAATGGGAATATGTTGGGAAGATCTTTAGTTCTAATTTGTATCTTATGTTCTTTCGTTTGGGGTTGTCCGATCCAGCAAGGAAAAGACGACGACACTTCTAAAAATCTGCAGTTGTTGTTCGGGCTTTATGCGATCAACGAAACTCTTTACTATTGCGATGCGGCCGAGAATGTTCGGACCAGTGGAAGCGCTCCGAACTTCAGCGTTTCCAATTCCACATTGAGTCAGGTGCTCTTAACCGAAAGCGGCGCTTACGCAGACGGTGGAACCGCTTATCTTGTCGGAACAGTTCAGTTTCCGGGTCTTGGTAAAAATAATCCGATGGGAATCGTGTATACGGAACAAAATCACGCGTTCGCTTCCAATCCGAATCGTTTTATTTATCCTATTTGGCAAAATTCTTTTGGAAATCTGATTCAAGACAACGGAAAAAGCGAGTCTGCGGGATATCGATCCACTACCACCGCGTTCCCTGTGGGCGCGACTCCGGGATATTATGCTCCGAGTTCCGGTTATAATAATTTCATCAGCAACCTGTTCGGCGCCGATTTTATTTTTCCGAGCGTCCCAAGCCCTTCCGTAATTACGAAACGGGTAACGAACAATACCGTTCAAACCTGCGAAGAATATAAGTTCCGCGCGGAGCCGAATGGTGTATTCGGAAATTCTAATTCAGGTATGAGCAAGGTTTGGCAATCCAGAAAAAAATTGAACATCAACCTGATCTTCATACCCGGCGCCGTGACAACCCCGACCACTGCGGGAATGGCGACTATGATTCAAACACTGAAAGATATATACGCTCAGAGTACGGTTAAAATCGATGTGACGGTAACGGCGAGTATTGCGGCGGCCGGAGCTTCTTACTTAACGATTGCGAACATCACGGACGATTACGGTGACGTCGCGAATTCTTTGGGATCTTTGTATAAAAGTAATCCTTCAACCGTTCAAGACGCGAACTCTTTGAATATCTATGTAACGAGAGATTATACGGTATCAAGCAGTGCGCCCGCGGGAATTTTGGGAATTTCTTCGGGCATTCCAGGGATTCCGGTAACGGGAACGCCGAAATCGGGAATGATCGTATTCATCGAAAATCATAGAACCGCTTCGGGTTGTGGAACCACGGGACAGGATTTGACCTGCGCTTCCGATCAGATCTTTCTCGCAAAGACGATCGCACACGAAGGCGGACATTATTTAGGATTGTATCATCCGGTTGAAAAGGATGTAGTTAAAGGACGTTATTCTCTGGATCCGTTACCCGAAACTCCGGAATGCAGGGACCAAAACGGAAACAATCTCGTCGGTTTGGGAGAATGTTTAGGAGACGGTTTTTACAACAGCGGCGGACTCAATCTTATGTTTTGGGCGGGAAATCCCACGATCAATCAAACTCAACTAACCGGAGAACAAGGTTGGGTGCTTCGTTCGCACCCTCTTGTATATTAATAAAATGGAATTTAATAAATATCTTATGAAGTTTAAAACGGATTTTTACAAATTTTTTGCGTTTAGCATAATTTTTATCTCGGTTTCTTCGGCTGTTCAAGCTCAAGCCTTGGACCCGAATCAATACCAAAAGATCAAAGCGATCGTATTACAAACGGGCCACGCGGATAAGGAAACTTTGATCCGCGAAATCTTCGCGATCAATTCTAGTCCGCAGGAATATTTGATCGCGATCGCAAAAGATCCGGAATTGAGGGTTTACGCGATCTCGCAGATCAACGAACTAATCGCGGATTTCGGAGGAAGCTCCGCAAAGAATTATTTGGAATCCACGATTTCAAACGAAAATGCACATCCTTCGATTCGAAGTTCCGCCGTGTTTTCTTATGGAAAAACCTTTTACTTTCAGGATAAGAATCAAACCGAGAATTTTCTAAAACAATATTCTTCTCATGATCGAATCGGAGCCTCGATTCAAAACACTTTGAAGGAACTTCGTACCGGTAAAATCAATTCGGTTCGTTTTTCGGAAAGAATCAAAATGGAAAACTTGGAAAGAATCAAGGATAAGAATGTAAGAAAGTCGGGACCATCCACTCGAAATCCCGAATAGAAATCGAATTAAGGTGATGCGGGTTCGTTTGTGTTATTCCCCGAAGTTTGTCTGCAGATTCCTTTTTCTTTCCAGTCCAATTTCCATTCGGATCCGGAAGAATCATCCTTAAACAATTTTACGATCAGATTGGAACACGTATAACGGATGTTATAGTCCACAACTTCGTATTCTCCCGAATAACGATACCAATGTGTTTCCATATCGCTTCCTGCCATCGGTTCGCCGATTTTCAGGTTTTCTATCGTTTTACCTTTCCAGCGATCTTGAAGAAGACCGTCTTCGATCAACTTAAGAGCGATTTCCTTATCGGGAGATTCTTTACCGGGATCGGATAAGACTATATTCTTTCCAAAGCCGAGTTCTGAAAAAAGCCAACCTTTCGTACGTACAAAAACATAATTCGCACCGACTTCGGTACGCGTTACGCTACCATCTTTGCGTTTGGTTGTTACTAAAAATGGAAATTTGTATAATATATCCGCGTTTGATTTGGAATTTTCTATTAGAACAGGTTCGCCGTTACTTTCGATGGATTGAATTTTATCGCCGACGTTTTTTTTGAGCCAATGAATCTGAACGTCTTTTTTCGCTTTTTCTTCGTCGGGAGGGCCCGCTAGTTGGGCGCCTAACACGGCGGGTATTAAAACGAGCAAAGCAATTCCTGCTAACGCAAAGACATTTTTCATAGCCCCATTATTAAAGTGATCTTTTACATCTTGTCAATGAATTTAAAGTTGACCTGAGAACGAGAAAGCGAGAGACAAAGTTCGTTGAAACAAATTCATTTAATCAGGCATTCTAAATCGGACTGGGAATCGGAATTCAAATCCGATCATGAAAGACCTCTTTCGGAGAGAGGAAAGAAAAATGCTCGCTCTCTTCGGAAGTATCTAGCGAAGATAGAGTTCAAGACGGATCTATTTTTAGTTTCGGATTCTAAAAGGACCTTGGATACTTATAAGATTATATCAAAGAAAAGAGATCTGTCCTCCGAAATGATAGTTACAGAAGAATTATACGAATCTGACAGCGAGGACATTCTCGCGAAAATTAGAAAGCTCGATTCCAATGTGATGAGCGCTACTCTATTGGGGCATAATCCCGGCATGGAAGAAATCGCAAACAGATTCATACGAGGTAAAGAGGATTTGTCTTCGTCCGAATCCGTGTTTCAAAAATTTCCAACCTCGGGTTTTCTAAGTATACAAATCGAAACGGAATCATGGGAAGAATTGGGTAAGGTTCCCGGAAAAATAATTCGCTTCTGGATACCATGATGAATAAGATCGCTTCCGATATTTTACATCCTCGTTTTACTCAGGAAGAAATTTCCCAAAAGGTGAAATCGCTCGCTTCCGAAATATCAAAAGATTATAAAAAATTAAATCCGGTTCTGATCTGCGTGTTGAAGGGTGGAGTTTATTTTTTCACGGACTTAACGAAAGCGATTCCTTTTTCGGTCGAGATCGATTTCGTTCAAGCGAAGTCGTATTCCGGAACCGTATCCATGGGAAAGATCGATTTGTTAAAAGACATCGACACGGATCTTTCGGACCGTCATGTGATCCTTGTGGAGGACATTTTAGATACCGGTTTTACTCTTCAATATCTCGTGCGTCATATCTTCACTCGAAATCCTGCAAGTCTTGAGATTGTAACTCTTCTTCTCAAGGAAAGAAAAAACATCCTAGAATTTCCCGTGAAATACGTGGGCTGGAGAATTCCGGATGAGTTCGTAGTAGGTTACGGTTTGGATTTCGACGGAAAGTATAGAAATCTTCCGGATATTCACGTTTTAGAACCTGGAGAATACAACGTTTGATTTTTTTGAAATGCCCGGAATTTAAGAGAACCGATTCATTTTTCCGCCGATTTATTTCTTTATCAACAACCTCGCTTTAAAATCCGAAACTATAGTAGAGTAGGGATTCCGTTTCAGTTTTTACGGATTCCGTAAAAAAAATGTTTTTTACTCTGAGAAACTTTCATAATTTAGCATGCAGAGCGAATTATAAGAAACTACCGGCTCCGATCTACACGATTCAGAGAAGGTAAAAAAATAAATCAGTTTCAGGATAGATTGTAAATGGAGCATCATTCCCTCTCCCTTTTAAACGACATAGCATTCAGCATCATTTTCGCTACGTTCTTTTCCCATATCGCCAGAGTTACGAAACAACCGTTGATTCTCGGTTATGTTGCCGGGGGACTTTTGCTCGGACCGAATTTGGGTCTGGGACTTGTGGTAAACGAAGAGAGTATCGAATTGATTTCAGAGATCGGTTTGATTCTTCTTTTGTTCATCATCGGTCTTGAAATCGATCTGAAAGAATTGGCGCGCATGGGTAAGTCCATGTTTATTCTCGGGATCAGCCAGTTCGTATTTTGTGTATTGTTCGGTCTTTTTTTCTTTAAGGGAATTCTTTCCGGTTCGACGGGTAAGTTCGATCTTTTGTATTTCTCCATCGCGCTTGCGATCAGTTCGACTATGATCGTCGTCAAACTTCTGCATGATAAATTCGAAGTAAGTACGATCGCTGGTCGACTGACGATCGGTGTTTTGGTTCTTCAAGACATTTGGGCGATCATCTTCATGGGAGTTCAACCGAACCTTCAAGATCCTCAGATTTTAAAAATCGCGGGTTCTCTCGGAATCGGTTTGGTTCTTATCTGCGTAGCATTCTTAATTAGTAGATTCTTTTTATCGAGATTGTTTCAAGCCGCGGCTTCCAAACCGGAATTGATTCTGATCACTTCGATCGCTTGGTGTTTTTTACTTTGTGGTTTTGCAGAAAGAGCGGGACTTTCCAAGGAGATGGGAGCTTTGATCGCGGGTGTAAGTATCGCCGCGTTCCCCTATGGCGCCGACGTCATCGTAAAACTTTCCGGAATCCGCGACTTTTTTATCACTCTATTCTTTGTCGCACTGGGAATGAAAATTCCGATCCCTTCGTTTCAGATCATCTCGGTTTCTTTAATCGCGGTCGTGTTTGTGATTTTCAGCAGGGTGATCACAGTCGCTACGCCGGTTTATTTTTCGGGCAAAGGTTTAAGAGCCGGAGTCGTTACAGGTTTGAACCTGGCTCAGATCAGCGAGTTTTCTCTTGTGATTCTCGCGTTGGGAATGGGTTACGGACATATCAGCAAAGAACTGGAATCGACCGTTCTCACTTCTATGATTCTCGCGTCCGTCGTTTCGACTTACATCATTCTTTTCAACGATCCGATTTCAAGATTCATTCTTAAGTTGTTGGGAATGGTCGGACTCAAAGAAAAAGAAGATGAAAAAACGGAATCCGACATTACCGGTCAACCCAAAAGAGATATCGTTATCCTCGGTTACTTTAGAATCGCTCAGGGTCTTTTGGAAGGAATCGAACGAGAAAAGCCGGAATGGCTCAATCGGATTTTGGTCGTGGACTTCAATCCGGTTTTTCGTCAATCTCTCGAGGCGAAGGGAATTCGTTGGGCATACGGCGACTTGGCGAATCCGGAAACGCTTCATCATCTTGGAATTGAAGATGCAAGATATGTAATATGCACGATTTCTGATATGATTCTCAAGGGAACTACCAATCGAAGACTTTTGGAATCCCTCAAGGCGATCTGTCATCATACTCAACCTTCCATCATTCTTACCACGGACGACGCACAGGAAGCCGATGTTCTCGTTTCAAGCGGGGCCGCGCACGTGATCGTTCCCGGAAGAATCAGCGGTATGTCCCTCTTTAAGGAAATGAAAACGATCGTGGATCATACGAAGAACGGCGTTGAAAAATCCGCCGTAAAAACCGTGAAAGCGACGTCTGCGGCCGTTCTCGATTCCAAGAAGAAAAAAGCTGTGGGGAAAAAGACTACTTCCAAGTCTAAAGTAAAAGGGAAGTAGATCGTTTTGGTTCGTTCACCTTGTAATAAAATCTGTACAATGGATTTCGAATCCGGTTATTGCGAAGGTTGTTTTAGAACCATCGAAGAAATCGGAAATTGGTCTCGTTATTCAGATGCGGAACGAGACGATCTTTTTTTAAAACTCAAGGTTCGTAAGGAAGAAGTTCTTTCCAAGAAAAAACAGTTTCGTTGATTTTTAAAGGAAGAACGGGATCTTCGTTTTTCATTTTAAAAGATTCTTATATACTTCCAGAGTTTCCTGAGCGGCTTTTTTCCAAGAGAATCGCGCGGAGTTCTTTTTACCCTTTGTGATCCAAGTTTTGCCGTAGTTCCGACCTTTTAAAAAATCCTTCAGAAGTTTTTCCAATTGATCCGGTTTGTCCGGAGAAAAATACGAAACGCTGTCGCCTAAAATTTCCGGCATAACCGTCGCGTCGGAAGAAATTACGGGACAACCGCAAGCCTGTGCTTCGAGAGGTGGAAAACCAAAACCTTCGTATCTTGAAGGAAAGAGCAAGACGCCGGCGCAGGAATACAAACAACGCAATTCGTCCAAAGACAATCTCGGCATAGGAAGAATTTGAGTTTCACAATCTAAGACGTCCGCTTGCAGATAATCCGGAATTTTTCCGAAAGCTCCGCCTAACACCCATTTGGTTTTTAGAAGCCTCGATTCCCAAAGAGGTTTTAAAACCTTTGCGACTAAGTTTAAATTCTTATGACCTTTTCCGATTCCTACGCTGAGCAGATAACCTTCTTTGAGTCCGTATTTTTTTAAGAAGTTCTTTTTCTCCGAAGAGGAAGCGGGATAAAAAATAGAATCGTCGATTCCGTTGTGGATCACTTGTGTTTCTTTTTTCGAAAAACCGAAAACCGATTCCAAATCTCGGGCCGTGTAATCGGAAACGGAAAGGACCTTCTTTGTGAAAAGTTTCAACAAACGAAATACGACCTGCATATAAAGTCGCTTAACAAAACTGGAATGAAATTCCTTCATCCGAAACGGAATGATATCGTGAATCGTTACGATCGTCTTTTTGAGATAAGGCAAAGGCGCGTTGAAATGGGGAATGTCTATAAGGTCCATTCTCCCCATAAGCGGATGTCCTTTGAACTCGGAAAGCGAGTAAATCGGAGAATGATAATCGATGACTGAATACGAAAACTCGGCGTTCTTGTTAGGCGATGAAGATTTTTTTTTCTTCGAATTAGAATCGAGTTTCGTTTCGAGATCGGATTGATCCTGCGTTTTCGGATCGAATCCGGAAAATTTATGACAATGAATTCCTTCGTTGCGAATCGTTTCCGCGTCCCCGAAAAGATAGACCCGAATGTTTTCCTTTTCCGCGGCCGGTCCGAGATATTTCAAAAGACCTCGGATTCTCATTCCGATTCCGGAATGTGCGATCATACGCGCGTCCAATCCGATCGCAAAGCCGCCCTTATTCTTTTTCTTCTCGTTTCGAGTTGTCATGATCGGACAGATTTACCCGGTATTGGAAATCTGCAAGAAAATGAAAATCCGATGGAAGATTCGAGAGCCTCTTTAGAGAATGGGAATGTAGCCTTAGATTCAAAAAAAACGTTCCGAATTTTTTTGAAAGGAATCTAACAAAAAGATTCTCGATTCAATTCGGGAAAATCGAACGAAGAGAGTTTAACTTGGAAGAAGACATTGTAAATATTCTGAAATCGATCGGAGAGGATCCCACGAGAGAAGGTCTTCTCAATACTCCGAAACGCGTGAAAAAAGCCTACGATTTCCTGACGTCCGGTTATCGAGCGGATATCACGAAGATCGTAAACGGCGCCATCTTCGAGGAGCCGACGGACGGTATGGTTCTGGTTCGCGATATAGAAATGTATTCACTTTGCGAACATCATCTTCTGCCTTTTTACGGAAGAGCGCACGTGGCTTATCTTCCGAATAAAAAGATCATCGGGATCAGTAAAATTCCTAGAATCGTGGATGTCTTTGCGAGAAGACTTCAAGTTCAGGAACGTCTCACGGAACAAATCGCGTATGCGATTCAAGAAGTTCTCGAACCTCAGGGAGTTGCCGTCGTCATTAAAGCGAAACACCTTTGTATGATGATGAGAGGAGTGGAAAAACAAAACTCCGAACTTTTCACTTCCTGCATGTTGGGAGCGTTCAAAGAAAATATGGTAACCCGCTCCGAATTCTTAGATCTGATCCGCACCGGGTCCACCTGAGTAACAACTTCCTTCGGAAAATTCTCCGGAGGAAGGCTTTCCCGATTTCATTTTCGCAATTTGATAGACAGAGAGAAAATTAGAAACATTCTTTACCGAATCCGGAGGAAGTCATGGCAAAAGAACGAGTCGTCCCGCCATCCGCAGAATTTAAAAAGAATACCAACATCACCCTCAAAGATTATAAATCTCTTTATAAAGAATCCATAGAAAACCCGAATAAGTTTTGGGGAAGAGAAGCCAATCGTTTGACCTGGTTTAAAAAATGGACCAAGGTTCTCAGTCATGATTTTAAAAACGCAAAGGTAGAATGGTTTAAGGGGGGCAAGCTCAACGTTTCTTATAACTGTTTGGATCGACATATAAATTCTCCTTTGAAAAACAAAGCGGCGTTGATCTGGGAAGGCGACAATCCTTCGGAATCAAGGGTTCTTACTTACTACGATGTTTATCGGGAAGTGAATCTTCTTGCGAACGTCCTTAAAAAATACGGAGTAAAAAAAGGGGATCGTGTTCTCGTTTATCTTCCGATGATTCCCGAATTAGCCATTACGATTCTTGCATGTACTCGGATCGGCGCGATTCACTCGGTTGTGTTCGGAGGATTCTCCCCCGAAGCTCTTCAAAGTAGAATCGACGATTGTAAGCCGAAGTTGATCATCACCGCGGACGGTGGTTTTCGCGGAGGTAAGCCGGTTGAGCTCAAAAAGAACGTGGATCTCGCTCTTGAAAAATCCACGGAGAAAGTAAAGTCCGTGATCGTCGTCCGAAGAACCGGCAACGAATCCGGTCTTACTTGGAAAGACGGTCAGGATCATTGGTATCACTTTTTGATGAACGATCCGACTCTTCCTTCCTATTGCAAACCGGAAGAGATGGATGCGGAAGATCCTCTTTTTATTCTTTATACTTCCGGTTCCACGGGAAAACCGAAAGGGGTTTTGCATACTACGGGCGGTTATCTTCTCGGAGCTAATTTAACATTTCATTATGTATTCGATATAAAACCGGAAGATACGTATTGGTGTACAGCGGATATCGGATGGGTGACCGGACATTCTTACTTAGTTTATGGTCCTCTTTCGAACGGAGCTTCTTCCGTGATGTTCGAAGGAGTTCCTTCTTATCCCGATGCGGGAAGATTTTGGGACGTGATCGATAAGTATGGAGTTAACGTTTTTTATACGGCTCCTACCGCGATTCGTGCGTTGATGAGAGAAGGTTTAGAACCGATTAAAAAAAGAAATTTAAGTTCTCTCCGTCTTTTAGGTTCGGTCGGAGAGCCGATCAATCCCGAAGCATGGGAATGGTATTTTAAAAACATCGGAAAAGGAAAATGTCCGATCGTCGATACTTGGTGGCAGACGGAAACCGGATCGATCATGATCTCGGCGTTGCCCGGTGCGATTCCACAGAAGCCCGGCTCGGCGACGTTGCCGTTCTTCGGAGTTCAACCGATTCTTGTCGATAACGACGGAAAAGAAATCAACGATAAGGGAGACGTTTCCGGAAATCTTTGTATCAAAGGTCCTTGGCCTTCAATGATGCGCGGAGTTTACGGAGATCCTAAACGATTCTTTGATACATACTTCTCACAGTTCAAAGGTTATTATTTTACGGGCGATGGCGCTCGAAGAGATAAGGACGGTTATTTTTGGATTACAGGTCGTGTCGACGATGTGATTAACGTTTCCGGTCATAGAATCGGAAGCGCCGAAGTGGAAAGCGCTCTTGTGGAAAACAAATCAGTAGCCGAGGCGGCCGTTGTCGGATTTCCGCACGACATCAAGGGTCAGGGAATCTATGCGTATGTCACCGTGAAAGAAGGCGTAACTACAAACGACGCGCTGAAGAAAGAATTGATTGCAACCGTTGAAAAGGTGATCGGCAAGATCGCAAGACCGGATGTGATTCATTGGGCGCCGGGTCTTCCGAAAACACGTTCGGGTAAAATCATGAGAAGAATTTTGAGAAAGATCGCTTCGGGAGAATTCGAAGGTCTCGGCGATACTTCCACGCTTGCCGATCCTTCCGTGGTTCAGAAACTGATCGATGATAAAAAGGAATTCCATAGCTGAGAATTTGAGGTAAGAATTTGATCGGTCCGAAAAGAATCATTTGTCTCACCGAGGAAACGACGGAACTTTTTTACTTATTGGGTGAAGAAGAACGGATCGTAGGAATTTCAGCGTATACGGTCCGACCTCTCAAAGCCAAAGAAGAAAAACCGAAAGTCTCCGCGTTTATCAACGGAAACGTAAAACGAATTAAAGAATTACAACCCGATCTTGTGATCGGGTTTTCGGACATTCAAGCGAACCTCGCCAAGGATCTGATCGCCGAAGGGTTGAACGTTCTTGTAACGAATCAAAGAACAATTCCCGAAATTTTCGAGACATTGCTTCTTTTAGGAAGTATCGTCGGAAGGGGAAACGAAACACAAACCCTGATCGACGGTTGGAAAAGAAAGTTAGACGAAATCGGAACGAAACATTCTTCAGGAAGTAGGCCTTCCGTTTTTTTCCAAGAATGGGACGAACCGATCATCACTGGAATCTCTTGGGTTTCGGAATTGATCGATCTCGCGGGCGGAAAAGATTGTTTTGATCATCTCAAAACAAAGTCTTTGGCGAAGGACAGAATCATTACTGCGAACGATGTTGCGGCGGCCAACCCGGACGTTTATATCGGATCTTGGTGTGGAAAACCGATGAATTTTGAATGGGTGCAAAAACATCCGGATTGGCAAAAGACCGGTGCGATTCAAAACGGAAAGGTTTATGAGTTGGATCCTTCGATCATTCTCCAGCCCGGACCGGCGCTTTTTGTGGAAGGAATCGATCAACTCGCGAAATTGATTCATTCTTAAGGATTTTTACGGAATTTTGAGAGAACTGGAAATTTTGTTTTGAAAAACAAGTTTTGTAGGAACTCATACAAATCAAAGTTTCACTCTAATTTTACGGATCAAAACAAAACAAAATTCTTCCAAAAAATGGGAAAATAGCAAGGATCGGGTTTTAAAAAAATAAAGATTCGATTAGCATTTCTGATATGGATCACTACAAAAAAATCGCCAACGCAATTCAATTCATACAACAACATGCGTTGTCCCAACCCGAATTGGATGAAATTGCGCAATCCGTTAACCTTAGCCCGTTTCACTTTCAAAGACTTTTTACGGAATGGGCCGGAGTCAGCCCGAAACAATTTCTTCAATACTTAACCTTACAAAGCGCAAAAGCGATTTTGAATAAACCCGAAGCGACGTTGTTCGACGCCGCGTATGAAACCGGACTTTCCGGAACTGGCCGTTTGCACGATTTATTCGTAAAGATCGAAGGAATGACTCCGGGAGAATTTAAGAACGGCGGAGAAAAACTCAAAATTCGATACAGCTTTCAAAAAAGTGTTTTCGGAGATTATTTGATCGCATCAACAGAAAAAGGAATTTGTAATTTATTCTTTTATGATATTTCAAAAGAACGAATCGTTTCCGAACTGAAGGAACAATGGAATCAAGCGGAACTCGTTTTGCAACTCGATGAGAATCAAGAACGCGTCGTGAAATTCTTCGATCAAACTTCTACAAAAAAGGAAAAGATCAGACTTCATCTTAAGGGAACCGATTTTCAGATTAAGGTTTGGGAAGCGCTCTTGAAAATTCCCGAAGGAAGATTGTTTTCCTATTTGGATATCGCCGATTCCATCGGACAGGAAAGCGCTTCGAGGGCGGTCGGAACTGCGATCGGTAAAAATCCGATCGGTTATCTGATTCCTTGTCATCGTGTGATCAAAAGTACGGGCGGTATTGGAGAATACCGTTGGGGCTCAGAAAGAAAGATTGCGATGATCGGTTGGGAAGCGAGCAGAAACGATCAATTAGTTTTGGACAAAGGATAAACACCGGATAAAGATTGACCGAAGGTAAGAATTCTTCGGGGGATTTTATGAAACGTATTTTGATCTTATTACTCGTTCTTACGATTGCGTTTTGTAAAACGGACTCGAAGGACAATCAGAAAGACGTCGTCGAACCCTTGGTCGAAACACTTCTGATTTTAAGTTATCCTTATTTGATCAATACGTGCGCGATCACACCCGTCGCTTACTACGGACCGATTGCTCCGATTTCACAAGGTTATGGAACCAGAGGTTCCCGTTCCGTTGCAGTCACTGCATTGCAAAATCCGAGTGCGCCTAGAAACGTTTGTGTTTATTACCCGAGCGATTTAACAACAAAGGCTCCCGTTCTATTTTTGATTCACGGATTCAGTTCTCCCTCTGCGGAAGCGTATTATCCTTTGATCGACTTCTATGTTTCAAAAGGATATGTGGTCGTGTTTCCGATTTATATCTCCGATACACGCAACCCGACGGAGAATTATAAATATATGTTGGATGGAATCAACTTTGCGGTGAGTCAGTTTTCAACGATCATCGATACTACTCGAGTCGGTTATATGGGACATTCTTACGGAGGAGGGGCGACTCCGTACTTGGCGCATCAAGGAATCGTTCAAAAAGGCTGGGGAGGAAACGGATCTTTTATCTTTCTCGTCGCACCTTGGTATTCTTTCTCGATTACAAACGCTCAGCTTGCACAATTTACGAACGCAACTAAGATGATCGCACAGATTTACGATAACGACGAAGTGGTCGATAACAGAATGGCCATCGACATTTTCAATCAGATCGGAATCGGAACTGCGGAAAAAGATTTTGAAATCGTATATTCCGAAACATACAACGGAAACGTTCTCAACGCGGATCATTATACTCCGATCAAAAACACCGTAATCGGCTTGGGCGCGTTAGACGTTTTGGACTACTTTGGAATTTGGAGACAACTCGACGCGCTTACGGATTATTCTTACACAGGTTCCGCAACGGCAAAGGATGTTGCTTTGGGAAACGGATCTACCAATCAAAAGAATATGGGCGTATATCCTGACGGACGTGCAGTGAAAACGATGACCGTGACCGATTCTCCATCACCATTACATCCTGAAAGTTTTTTCTCCCAACCGTTTTCTAACGCAAACAACCCAAGATTTTAAACAAACATTTCGAATGAATGTAAAAATTTCATTCTTCTGAAATAGCAAGCTGTCCTTTTATAATACGGCGATTGGATTTCAGTAAGAGATCCTACTTTTCATTTACTTAAATCAAAATCTGTACACGTTTGGTCTATGTCCAAGCAGTCAATAGAATCCATTCGTAAGAAAGGAGAAGCGCTCACTTATTATTCCAGAATGGGAATTATGATCCTGATGTTGCTTTCTCTGATAACGAGCTTTAAGACCCTTCATCCGGAAATTAAGATCATCCACTCGTCAGCCGCGATATTTATGCTTTTCTACACGGTTTTCGGATTTATACTTTATTATAAATACAATATGAAACCGTGGGTGCATCACGTATTTATTATATTCGACTCTCTTTTACTAAGCTCTACGATCTTTTTGGATAGTATGGTTTCCGCCGAAATGATCGCACCCGTCCTTAAAAACGCGATTCTTTATTCGGTATACTTTTTTATCATCGCCTATTCCGGTCTGCTTGGAAGACCCAATTTCGTGCTCGCGACCGGCTTGTGTTGTTCCATCGGATACGGCATCGGATTGACCAACGCATCGTTACACGGTCTTAAATTCTCCGAAGACAATTTGATCAACATGACTCCGGGTTATCTCAAGCTGAGCGCAGAGATCACTAAGATTATCTTTATGACGGGTGTGAGTTTTATTCTTTATCGTTTGATGAATCTATTTGATAGTCTTTATAAGGAAGCTTCTTCTTACTTTCAGGAAAATAAGAATTTTTTAAATAAGTTGGAGAGTAACAGAAAGGTGATTCATACTTCCGCGGAAACTTTGGAGGTATCGGTTACGAACTTTTCCGAGTTTACCAGTTTGACCAGTGCGAAGATGGAATCACAAGCCGCTTCCTTGGAAGAGGTGAACGCAGTGATCACTTCTCTTTCCCAATCCTCCGAAAACAACGTAAACTCGATTCGAATTCAAAACGAGAACCTGATCGAGTTGAATCAGAAAGCTCAGATTCTTTTGGACGTGATTCAAAAAATCTCCGAACATTCGAGAGGTTTGGATATCAATGCGAAAGAAAGTAGAATGGAAATGGAAGTCGTAAAGGAATCCGTTGAAAAGACGAGCGGGTATTTGAAGAACATTTCGAATTCATTTCAAAGAGTGGATGAAATCAATCGTATCTTAGGCGAGATCGCTGATAAAACCAATCTTCTTTCCCTGAACGCTTCGATCGAAGCCGCGCGTGCGGGAGCGGCAGGAAGAGGATTCGCCGTGGTCGCGCAAGAAGTGAGTAAACTCGCGGAATTCACCGCCACAAACGCGAAGATGATCTCCAAGGTTGTGGAAGAATCGCTCGAGTTTATCAAAGAAGCCAATTACGCTTCGACCGGGACAAGCCAATTGACCGAAAGTCAAGGAATCAAGATCAACGCGACCGTGTTTAAGATCGAGGAAATGAATCGTCTTTACGAACGAGGAACCGCGATCATAAACGATTTTGTGAAAAATCTTGAAAAAGTAAAAAGATTATCGGACGAGTTATTCTACTCCACGGAAGAACAGATGACCGGGCAAAAAGAAATGATGAAAGCAATGTTCGAACTGGAAAAGGAAGTCAACGAAATCACTCAGGAATCCGGAAAGATCCAAGACGGTGTATTACAAATCAAAACTCAGTCCAGAGATTTGAAGGCCTTAAGTATCGTTTAAAAGAGTATAAGAAATTCATTGTAAAGGAGAACGTTGTATCGTTTTACTTTGTGTCTTCCTGAAACAAATTTGATATACTAAAACTTATTTCCTAAATCGGTTTTTGTTTGAAAAACGAACTTTCAGACTTCTGATAGGAATATGAGTCAATCTTCCTTGGAACTAATTCAAAAGAATGGTGCGGTTCTAATCAATCGCATTCGTTTGGGTCTGGTCATCCTATTTACGCTTTCCATTCTCGGGGCTTATAAAACGTTCAATCCCGCGCAATTGATCATTCATTCCGGCGGAACGTTTGCGATGGCGGTTTATTGCACCGCTATCTTTATCTGGAATCGTTTCAGCGAAGTTCCGAAATGGGCTCATAAAACTTCGGTAATATTAGATTCTTTGATTTTAAGTTCCACATTGATTTTCGATGCGATGATTTCTCCCACGGTCGCGTCCGGCGTATTGAAGAACGTGATTCTATTCTTCATTTATTTTTACATAAACATCTACTCCGGTCTTTTGGGAGAAAAGAGATTCGTCATCTTCATCGGATTTTTGGGGGCCTTGGGTTCCGCGACCGCACTTTTTGTTGCGGTTCAATTCGGAGTGGTGTTAACCGAAGATCCCAATATCGCGAATAAACCGGGACTTTTAACCACAAGCGTTGAAGTGATCAAAATCATATTCGTTTTTACTGCGGGAATCATTCTCGCGCAATTGATGAATCTTTTTATGAAACTCGCCGATCAAGCCGGAAAACTTTCGGAAGAAAGCAAACGGTTTTTGGAAAAATTGGAAACGAATCAAAAGGCGATCCACGTATCCGCCGAAAGTTTGGAAGAGTCGATTCAAAACTTCGCCGAGTTCATCAACACGACCGGTGAAAAGATGGAATCACAAGCGGCCTCCTTGGAAGAAGTGAACGCGGTCATTGAAGAATTGTCCGCCGCTTCTCAAAGTACTGCGAGTTCGATCGAAACGCAAAATCGCAGTTTGGTGGATCTGGATGAGAAATCCAAAAGTCTCGGAGATATCGTGGAAAGTATCGCGCAATTTTCAAAAGACCTCGGGTCATACGCGAACGAAAATAGAAACGATATGGAGAATGTGACCGAGGCCGCAGGCAAGACGAATCACTTTCTTCAGAACATATCAAATTCTTTTAATAGAGTCGACGAGATCAATCAGATCATGGGAGAGATCGCGGATAAAACGAACCTACTTGCGCTCAACGCTTCGATCGAAGCGGCTCGCGCGGGAGCCGCGGGTCGAGGATTTGCGGTTGTGGCAAACGAGGTCAGTAAACTCGCCGAATTCACTTCCGAAAACGCGAAGAATATTTCCGATATCGTGAAACAGTCCAGGTCGTTTATCGAAGAAGCAAACAAAGCTTCCACGGATACGGGAGATCTTACAAGCAGACAAAAACATAAGATTTCCGAAACCGTAAATCGAATCGAAGAGATGGGAAAACTCTATCAGGAACAAAGGGGAATCATTCGCGATTTCGTTTCGGAAGTGGGAAGAATCAAACAGCTATCGAGCGAAATTTTCGAATCCACCAAAGAGCAGATGGTCGGTCAGGAAGAGATGGTCAAGACAATGGTCCATTTGGAAAAAGAAATCAACATCATCAATCAGGAATCCGGCAAACTCCAACACGAGGTGGAAAAAATCAGAACCCAATCCTCGGAGTTGAAAAATTTGAGCGTAGCTTAAATCGTTCCGTTTGAAACACTTCCGATTTACAATTTAGATCCGTTTTCCAAAACTGTCCTTGAAGAATTTAGATTTTCTTTTAGGAGAACGGAATCATGTCTCATAATGTAAAAGCGGCGATCATCGGAGGAACGGGCCTCTACAGCTTGGATGGAATGGAGCTGATCGAAGAAATTTATCCCGATACTCCTTGGGGAAAACCCTCCGATAAAATCAAAATCGGAAAGTATAAGGGAAAGTTAATCGCATTCTTACCAAGACACGGAATCGGACATTTTCTTTCTCCTCCCGAAGTTCCGAATCACGCGAACATCTGCGCGTTGAAACAACTCGGAGTGGAAGAAATCGTTGCGTTTAGTTCCGTTGGAAGTTTAAGAGAAGAAATCAAACCTCTCGATTTCGTTTTACCTTCTCAGATCATCGATCGTACTCGTTTTAGAAATTCAACATATTTCGGAAACGGAGTAGTCGCACACGCACCTTTCGCGGAACCTTTTTCTCATAACCTAGCGAAACGAATCGAACAAACCGCGAAGAAGATCGGTTTGGAAATTCACGTGGGCAAAACCCTTGTTTGTATGGAAGGTCCTTTGTTTTCCACAAAAGCGGAATCGCATTTGTATCGTTCTTGGGGCGCGGACATCATCAACATGACCGTTCTTCCCGAAGCGAAACTTGCGCGTGAAGCCGAGATCGCATATCAAATGATCTGTATGTCAACCGATTACGATTGTTGGAGAGAAGGGGAAGAATCCGTTACCGTCGAAATGGTGATCGCAAATCTTTCCAAGAATGCCGAAACCGCTAAAAAACTTCTTTCGGAACTCATTCACGTGATCGGAAACGGAGACGACGTTAGTTTGAAAAACAGCACGAAGTATTCTTTGATTACCGCTCCTGAAAAAAGAAATCCCGAGACGGTAAAAAAACTGAAGGTCCTTTTTCCCGAATATTTCTAATCATTAGAAACAAAGCGGGGTTAGAATTTTTTTTCAGCCCCGGCTTTTACTGTGAGTTTTCGTTTTCCATTCTTTCCATTTCTCAAAACTCGCACTTCGATTCTTGCAATTCGGTTTCACACGATATCTTATCGAATTTCATCCAAACTTTTTTTCAAAGCCTGATGATACTCGGGATAAGCCGTTAAATTGTTATGCGAACCGTTCGAAATCGTATAAAGAACCGCGTCTTTGTTGGCTTCTTTCAGTTTTCTGAATATACTTTGCGAGTGGAAATACGGAATGATTTCGTCGTCCGTTCCGTGAAAAATTCTGATCTTAGAATTCGTGTTTTCCAGTTTATCCGAATTCGGAAACCGAAACCGGAGCATCCAGGGCTTTAGAAAAGGATAATATTCTTTTGCGAGAGAGGGAAGATCGGTAAAAGGAGTTTCCAAAAATAGATTCAGATCGGGGTTTTTGGACGAAAGATCGCAAGCAACTCCGGTTCCGATCGAACGCCCGTAAATCACGATTCGATTTCTTGGAATCTTCAGTTTGTTTAAAACATGATCAAGCCACAACGACGCGTCCGCATTCATGGATTTTTCGGAAAGATTTCCCGAGTTTTTTCCGTAACCTCTGTAATCGGTCACAAGAATGTTCCAGCCCAAAGGAAGAAAGTCTTCGTAGATTCCTCCCCAGGTTCTTAAACTTCCCGCGTTTCCATGAAAGTATAAAATCGTTTTTTGAGATTCGTTTCCTTTCGCTTGAAAGTAAAGACCGTAAGCGGTTTCTCCGTCCGGTGTTTCCAATTTGATTTCCTGGAATTCATTCGGAAAATCGAATATAAAGTTTTCTGAAAGTTTCTCTGGGAAAAAAATCAATTTCTCCTGATTCCACCAAGCGAGAAATAAAATAAAAAGAACAAATGAAATAAGAAATGCAAGAATCAAGTTTATAAGCCTCTTCATAGTTTAAGGTACGGGAAGAATTTCCTTCTTCCAAACTTCTTTACCGTTTACGTCGAAAATTTGTAAGATGAGTTTTCTTTCTCCTCGTTTTCCACTTACCGAAACCATTCCGAAATTTCTTTTATCGACGAGAGTTCCTTCCACCCGCAAAGAATTTTTTTCGGTGATCGGAGAATAATAACCCGAGGTCAGCGGAGAAACGGTAAAGTCGTAGATCGGTTCGGTTCCGTCCTCCTTGAGAAGATTCAGTTCGGTATGATGACGATCGCCCGTTAAAAAAAACAGATTCTTAATTTTCAGATCTCGAATTGCCGAAAGAATTTTGTTTCTTTCCTCCGGATAAGTCGCGTAATTTTCAAAGACCGCATTCGGATTTAAGAATTGGCCACCGATCGCGACGAACTTAAAAGTCGCTTTGGAAAACGCCAAAGAATTTACGAGCCACTGAAATTGTTTTTCGCCGAGAATTTGTCTCGGACCAACCGCCTTATTGCCGTTAGCTGTTCTAAAGGTTCGATCATCCAAAAGAAAAAACTGAGAATCGCCCCAAGTAAAGGAACCGTAGATTCCTTCTTTTGCATAATTCGGATTTCCCCAATGAAGTTTGAACATTTCTTCGGCTGTATCTTTCATCCAAAAGGAAGAATCCCCGTCGTTCGGACCGAAATCGTGATCGTCCCAAATCGCGTAGTGATGAACGGAAGCAAAGAATGGAGCAAGTTCCGCGATTCCTCGTTGATGTTTATAGCGATGTAAGAAACCCGTTCTCGAATCCCAATCCGTTTCTCTTAAATAAATATTATCGCCGAGCCAGAGCATAAAGTCCGGTTTTTTGGAAAGAATGGAATTGTAGATAAAGTATTCTCCTCCATACGGTTTTCCGGGAACGTCGAACTCGGTTTCGTTTACGTAAGCGCAACTCCCGAGTGCAAAAGAAAAAGAAGGAGGATCTTGACCGGCCGCAAAGAAAGACTGAGCTTGAAAGACCTGTGAATGTTTCGCTTCGATCTTCTTCCCATCTATAAGAATATTATAATTGTATTTTTTACCGGGATGAACTCGGTTCGCGATTAACTTCGCTATAAAACCCGTCTTGGAATCCGTTTTGATTTCTTCGGAAGTAAATCGATTTTTAGGATTTTCAATTTCAGAATATTCTAATATTACTTGGGCTTTTCGGTCGGTCTGAACCCAGACTAAAACTTCTTTTAACGTGGAATATCCGAGGATCGGACCTGACACGAGATTTGCCGATTCGGCCTGGAGTTGAAAACCGGAAACTAAAAGAAAAGAACAAAGAAGAATTCTTTTTGTAAGAACTTGAAATATCATACGGATTACCTTTCAGAATCCATAACGTTGATTTCTTGCTTTAAAAATTCAAGAGAAAGTTTCAGTAAATCGGATCAATTCTTCCCTGAAATTCCGATTAAAAAACTATTTTGTAACGAATCCGTCTTTGATAAACGAAACGATTTCGTTCAGTGCCTTCTTCGCTTCGGGAATCACTCCTGCAAAATTAAAATAACCGTGCACTAAACTTTCATACAGATTGAACGTAACGGGAATTTTCGCTTTCTTCAAAGAATCGATGAATTCCATCGCTTCATCTTGAAGAGGATCGAAACCGGCTAACTGTAAGTACGTTCTCGGAAAGTCGGTCGCTTTTTTATGAAGAATCGGAGAAGCCGAAACATTCTTCCCTTCTATCGGAGAATTCAAGTAATGAAGATTGAAATAGTCCAACATTTTATTCGTGAGCGCATATCCTCTTCCAAATTCGTTTCTGCTTTGACTCATTCTGAAAAGATCTAAGTACGGATAGATCAACAATTGGAATAAGGGAGAACTTACTTTTTTCTTCTTGGAAAGAATACAAACGTTCGCCGCTAAATTTCCGCCGGCGCTGTCTCCAGCGACCGCGATTTTTTTGGGAAGAATGCCCAACGTTTTCGAGTTCTGAACGACATATTGATAAGCGACAAATGCGTCTTCGACAGCGGTTGGAAATTTATGTTCGGGTCCGAGTCTATAATCCACGGATACGATGATCGCTCCTGTTTGTTTCGAAAGATAACGAAGCGGACGATCGTGTGTGTCTATGTCACCGATTACGAAGCCGCCCCCGTGAAAGTAAACAATCGCCGGTAAAGCTTCTTCCGTTTCAACGGGACGATACAGTCTTAAATCGATTCTTCCATCGGAAACCGGAATCGAAAAGTTTTCGACCTTGTAAAGAGACTCGGGTTCGAGATCAAAAAGAAGCATGGAATTTTTGAACATAATCCTTGCGTCTTTCGGCGAAAGCGATTCGATTCTCGGCTTGGTTCTCGCAAGATACAAAGACATCTGCAACTTTGCGTCCAATATTCTTCCGCGTTTGGAGATGACTCCACCGGAAGTTCTTCGTAAAAGACTTTCCGGTAAAGTAAGAATCAGCCGTAAAAGAATTCTTTCAAACTTTTGCAAGAGCACGCGTTTTCTTTTTGAATCCGTTCGCGGAAAAACCGTTTTTAGAAATCGTTTTGTTTTGTGCGATCGCCGGTACGGAAGGTTTGTTCCCGTTTTTAGAGGCGCGTTTTTTTCCGTTTTTGAGTTCGGACTTCATATCGTAGAGAAAATCTTCGAAGTCGACTTGCATCGTATGTCTTGTTGATGACACATAACGTTTCTTCATCTTCGATTCGTATTTTTCGATGGAACGATTCATTTCATCTTCCGAAGGCATTTGATAGTTTCCGGTTAAATATTCGGAGATCCATTTTCCTTGGAACTCGGCGAGAGGCATGATGGCTCCCAAAGGCTGATACAAACCGACGAAGAATAAGTTATTATATTCCGGTTTGATCATACGATGGAACAAAGGAAGATGATTGTCTTTTGCGGAGATAAAATTCTCCTCAAAGAAAGGAAACTTCACGTCGTATCCGGTGCAATAGATGACCGCGTCGATTTCCTCTTCGGTTCCGTCCGTAAATCTCACCTTATTCCCGTTAAACGATTCGATGTTCGGTTTTGGAGTGACATCACCGCGTCCCAAACGGACTAAAATATCCTGAGAGATCGTCGGATGCGCGGCTCCCGGTTTATGATCCGGTTTTTGAAGACCGAAGTCTTGAACGTTTCCGACTCCGAATTTTAACACAAGACCCATGATAAAACTTTTTAACCAGAACGGAGTGTGAACCGGAATCATTTCCGTGGATTTGTCCAAAGGTTTCCCGAAAAGATAATTCGGGATGATATACGCGCCTCTTCGAGCCGCTAAAAAAACTTTGGAAGCGACTCCGGGACGACAAAGTTCAACGGTGATATCCATTGCGCTGTTTCCCATACCCAAAACTACAACCCGTTTTCCCGTTAATTTAATCGGATTTTCCGGATCCACATAAGAATGAGAATGAATTATCTTACCGGTAAACTTGCCAGGGAATGCGGGATTGGGCCATCTTTGAGACCAGTGATGACCGTTCGATACTACAAGAGCGTCGTAGTATTTTTGTTTTCCGTCTCCGGTTTGAACGAGCCAGGTTCCGTCTTGTTGACGTTCAACGTGAACGACAGGATTTTTAAAATGAATGTTCTTGCGAAATCCGAAATGATTCACGTAGTCTATGAAGTATTCCAAAATTTTTTGATGCCCCGGATAATCGGCATAACTCTTGGGCATCGGATAGTCTCTGTATTCCATTCTATCTCTATGAGTGTTGATATGAAGAGACTTATAGATGTTACTCATCTTATTATCGTTATTGAATCTCCAATTGCCTCCGACTTCGCTACCCGCTTCGTAACAATCGAACGGAAATCCCTTATCTTTAAGAGCCTTACATACTGCGATCCCACTCGATCCGGCTCCAATCACACAAACACTCGGTAACGAAGACATATCTCACTCCTATTTTTATAAACGATACGTTAGGAAATATGATACAGCGTTTAAATTATAACACAGTCAATTAAAAAAAGTTTTGAATTTATAAATCATCGGATTATTACTGAATACTTATGGAACAAAAAAAAAGAACAAATGTTCACTATGATTTCGATTTCATCGTAGTTGGTAGCGGCTTTGGTGGAAGCGTATCCGCGATGCGTTTGAGTCAAAAGGGTTATTCCGTTGCTGTGATCGAATCCGGTAAACGATGGAAGTCCGAAGATTTTCCGAAATCGAATTGGTCGCTTAACAAATATCTATGGATGCCTCGTATCGGTTTTTACGGAATTCAAAGATTGAATCTTTTGAAGGATTTTTTTCTCGTAAGCGGCGCGGGAGTGGGTGGTGGAAGTTTGGTTTATGCGAATACGCTTTATGTTCCGGGCGATAAGGTTCTCAATTCCAATACTTTTAAGAAACTGGGAGGAAAAGACAAGATTCTTCCCTTTTATTCCATCGCCTCAAGAATGTTAGGCGTTACACAAAACCCTCAATTGTACGAATCCGATTTTATACTCAAGGAAATCGCGGAGGATATGAATCGAGGAGATACGTTTCGTCCCACACCGGTCGGTGTTTTTTTCGGAGAGAAGCCCGGTAAACTTACGAAAGATCCGTTCTTTTTGGGCGAAGGGCCGGATCGTGTTACTTGCAATCACTGCGGTGGTTGTATGGTCGGTTGCAGATTCAATTCTAAAAACACATTGGATAAGAATTATCTTTTCTTTGCTGAAAAACTGGGAGCCGAGATTATTCCAGAAAACAAAGTCGTTTCTTTGATTCCTCTGAACAAAAACGGAAAACCCGATTCTTCTTCCACTGGAGAATTCGGTTATCAAATAAAAACACGTTCCACAACGGGCTTTTTCGGTTTTCCGAAACGAACCTTGTATGCAAAAAACGTAATTCTTTCCGCCGCGGTGATGGGAACCGTAGGGCTTCTTTTAAAGATGAAACAAAAAGGAAAGATGCCCCGTGTTTCGGAAACTTTGGGGGACAGCGTTCGAACGAACAGCGAAACCGTATTAGCAATTACTAATTTTAAAAAGGACGTGGATTATTCGAGGGGTGTTGCGATTACTTCTTCGATTCATCCCGACGAACATACGCATATGGAACCGGTTCGTTATCCGAAAGGCTCCGATTTTTTCGGAACGATCGCATCGGTTCTTACGGACGGTGGGGGTAAGTTTCCAAGGCCTTTGAAATACTTTTTGACCCTGTTCACAGATCCGATTTATTTCTTTAAGGCTTCTTGGCCCTTCGGATTTGCGCAGAAGTCTTTGATTCTTTTGGTGATGCAGACCTTGGACAATAAGATCCGTTTGGTTCGTACGAGAAGATTCGCTTGGCCTTTCGAGAAAACCATGAGTTCTGCTTTGACCGAAGGAGAAAAAACTCCTTCTTACATTCCGATCGCAAACGAAACCGCTCGTAAGATCGCGGAAAAAACCGGAGGAGTTCCGAGAAGTTCGATCAACGACGTTCTGTTAAACGCTCCGATTACGGGCCATATCATGGGCGGTTGTATCATGGGTGACACCGAAAAAGAAGGTGTGATCGATTTTCAAAACCGAGTCTTCGGTTATCAAAATCTGAGAGTTTGCGATAGTTCGATGATCACGGTCAATTTAGGAGTCAATCCGAGTCTTTCGATTACGGCTTTGACGGAAAGGGCGATGTCCTTGATTCCTACGAAAGAAGGATTCAAACCGATTGAATTTCAGTTCGAAAAAAAATTCGGAATCTCTTCGATTCTTAAATTTCAAAACGGAAAGAAGGATACGAAGAAAATCGAAGATACAAAAAGTTTAAAAAAGAAATCCGCAAAAACCGGAAAACAAAGTTCGGTTCGAGCAAAAAAATCTTCTCGTTAAAACGGATTCTTCTTTCTTTTCCTAATATGGAGGCTAAACAGGAGGGCGAGGTTCGTTCTCTTGAGTTTAGAATTACTTCATAGAAAAGAATTATTTAAACAAGACGCCTTTTGGGGAGGCTTTTGGAAATCCACAAACTCGGATCAAAGAATTTCAGTTTCCGATCCCGCAACGTTGAAGGTCATAGGTTCCGTTCCTTCCTTGGGTCAAAAAGAAACCTTGGAAGCGATTCAAACTTCCGTAAATGCGTTTCAAGATTGGTCGAGAAGAACTGCGAAGGAACGTTCGATTCTCATCCGAAAATGGGCGGACCTCATGCAAAAGAATCGAGAAGACCTTGCGATTCTCATGACCTTGGAACAAGGAAAACCTTTGAACGAATCCAGAGGAGAAATCGATTATGCATCCTCTTTTTTAGATTGGTTTTCGGAAGAATCGAAACGTACGTACGGAGATATCATTCCCAGTCATAGAAAAGATACGAAGATAGAAGTTTTAAAACAACCCGTGGGAGTTTGCGGGATTTTGACTCCTTGGAATTTTCCATCTTCGATGATCACTCGTAAGGCGGGTGCGGCTCTGGCCGCGGGTTGTACGGTGATCAGCAAACCTTCGGAGTTGACCCCATTCTCAGCTTTAGCGTTAGTCGCGCTTGCTCTGGAAGCCGGAATTCCGGAAGGAGTGTTTCAAGTTCTTACCGGTTATCCCGAAGAAATCGCAAACACTTTGATCGATCATCCCGATGTTCGCAAGATCAGTTTTACGGGTTCTACTCGAGTCGGAAAACTCATCATGGAAAGAAGTTCTAAAACGTTAAAACGATTGTCCCTCGAACTGGGAGGCAACGCGCCGTTTTTGATCTTCGATGACGCAGACTTGGAAGCCGCGGTGCGCGGAGCCATTCTTTCCAAGTTTAGAAATGCAGGACAAACCTGCGTTTGTGCGAATCGATTTTTGGTTCAGAAAGGAATTTATAACGAGTTTATAAGTTTGTTTTCAGAGGCAGTCTTACAATTAAAAGTTGGCAACGGTTTTGATCAGGACGTAAACATCGGGCCTTTGATCAACGAACCTGCGATTCATAAAATGGAAGCCCATATCGAAAACGCAAAATCGACCGGAGCCAAGGCGGTCGTCGGTGGGAGCAGAATCGAAGCCGGGAAATTATTTTTTTCGCCGACCGTTCTTTCGGATATAAAAGAAGAATCGCTTTCGATGAAAGAGGAAGTTTTCGGTCCGATCGCACCCGTCTTCGCGTTCGATTCGATCGAAGATGGGATTCGAGTGGCGAATTCTACACCTTCCGGGTTAGCGTCCTACGTTTATACGCAGGATTATCGAAAGATTCGAACGCTTTCGGAAAGAATCGAATCGGGAATTTTGGGAATCAACGAGGGTCTTATTTCAAGCGAACAAGTTCCCTTTGGAGGTGTTAAGGAATCCGGTTTCGGAAGAGAAGGATCGAAGTACGGGATTCAGGAATATCTTAACGTCAAATATGTCTGTATCGGTGGTTTTTAAGTAGCAAACAATCACAGTTAGCTTATTTGAATTTTTCAATCGTTTGTAACGTATAACAGTCGATACATTCCTCAGATTTCCTTTTTGCTTGACGATAATGATTTTAAGAAGTTTATAGAGCGCCTGCGTTATGATGGATTTAATTTATCTGAATTATTTTTCCTTAGCTTCGTTGATCGGAGTTTTGTTTATCGGGTTCACTACGTTCTTTTTCTTTTCGATTCAAGAAAAAGCATCGGGCACGATCTATCTTAGCATCGGACTCTTTTGTCTCGGAATATTCCATCTCGGTTACATGGTGGGATTTCCTTTTTACGGACCCTGGTCCGTGTTTCACAGATGGATCGTAATTCCTTCTCCGTTTTTAGGCTTCTTATTTTTGATCATGTTCTTTCTTCACTACCCGGAACCCGTTTCCAAAAAGGTGGTGATCCCGGTTTTCTCGACGGCGCTTTTCGGAGTTCTTCTGATCTGCGTTTGGTATTTTTACGAATCACTTTCCGCTAAACGGGTTTTTTACTTTTCCGGTCACTATTGGGACTTTCAAATAAATCTTTTTTATAAGATTTATTCGGCGATCATTCTTCTTTATACGGCTTTCTTCATGCTGATCGGCTTATGGAGAATGATCAAACTCAAAGGCAAGGAGAGAATCATCACCGGAATCATTCTCATTCCGTTGACGTTAGTCACTCTTATTCCCGGAATTTTCAACGCAATGAGCCGAGACGGAGCGGTTTCAAGAGAATTGTATCAAACGGTTTTGGACATTTCTCTCGTGATCGGTTTGTTCGTGATTCTCGTGGGTTATATCAACTACACGAGCGAGAAAACTTCCATTCTTTCCAGAATCACCGGGATTACCTTAGCCACTTTCTTTTTGATATTACAGATCGTGAGTATATTCATCTTTAACAAGTATGAAGAATCATACGATTTAATCAAAAGAAAAGAGGTTCGTTTATCCGTTGCGGGTTTGGAGATATCCAAGGATGCGGAATACGTATTCGAATACGATCCCGACGAGGACTCGATCCGAACTCAATTCTCAAAAAATTCGGAACAACCGAACGAGTTCGTTTTGAGAGAATTCCGTTTTTTTAAAGTAGCTCATAATCTTTTCGAACTTCCCGTTCTTTCCAACCGCGAACTCGTAGACAAAACGGAAAGTATATTAAAGAATTCTCCCGCGGGTTTTGAAGCCTATAAGGCCGGTGTGAAGGAATATCTTTCTTCTCGTAAAGAAGAACGTCTTTCAGGTAAGGAGATCGAATCGTATTTCGACGATTTGGAAAAGAAGCTGGTCGTACTCAGAAATAAATACTTTCATTTGCCGCCCAAGGAGAAGAACGATCCGGTTTCCCTTGAAAAGTTTTTTCACTCCGAGGTCCCCGGAATCGCAGGATATCTAAAGGAATTAAAAAAATCCGCTTTAAATCCCAATGTCACGGATTCCGTAAAGAGAGAAAAGATCATCAATACTCTTCTCACTCAGGTAAGAAGGCTCGATGAAAGAACTTACAAAGGCGAACGTATCTACGAAATCGGGGGCCAAGTTCCTAAACATTATATTTCCTACTTTTACGTTTCCGAATCCGGAACAAAAATTTACGAAGTAGGTTTTCGTTACGAATCCTTACGCGAATATCTTCATTCCACGGGAAAGATTCTTTACATATCGGCGATTTGTATTTTGCTTCTGGTTCTATTCGGATTTCGTTTTTTCTTTCAAGGCGCCTTGCTCAATCCTCTCGACGAGGTCGTGATCGGTTTGAGAGAAGCCAATTCGGGCAACTTGGAATATCGTCTTCAGGTTAAAGTAGAGGACGAAATCGGTTTTATCGCTCGTTCGTTTAACAGAATGGCGAGATCGATCCAAGCCGCGAAAAAACGTCTGGAACAATACGCCGACGAACTCGAGGAGAAAGTAAAGGAAAGAACGAAGGAACTTCAACAAACCCTCGAAGAAGTCCAAGAGTTAAAACAACAACAGGATGGGGATTATTTCTTAACTTCACTTTTGATTAAACCACTCGGTTCCAACAAGGCTCGTCAGGAAAACGTAAAAGTGGATTTTCTGATCGAACAAAAAAAGAAATTCTCCTTTAGAAGATTCAACGATGAGATCGGCGGGGATATCAATATCTCCAACGGAATCGAATTACAGGATCGTTATTATACCGTATTCTTAAACGCGGACGCGATGGGAAAATCCATGCAAGGCGCGGGAGGTGCTCTCGTACTCGGAGCCGTTTTCGAATCGATCATTGAAAGAACGCGTATGGCCGCGACTATGAAGGAACAATCTCCGGAACGATGGTTGAAGAACGCGTTCTTGGAATTGCACAAAGTGTTCGAAAGTTTCGACGGTTCCATGCTCGTATCACTCGTGTTAGGCGTCGTAGACGACGAAGCTGGTTTGTTGTATTTTATCAACGCAGAACATCCTTGGACCGTTTTATACCGTGACGGAATCGCAAGTTTTATCGAAGACGATCTCATGTTTAGAAAATTGGGAACGACCGGAATGGAAGGAACCGTTTTTATCAAAACCTTTCAGATGGAACCGGGAGATATCATCATCGCCGGATCGGACGGAAGAGACGATCTTCTTGTGGGAACGGATCGGGACGGCGGAAGAATCATCAACGACGACGAAAAATTATTCCTAAGACAGGTGGAAGAAGCGAACGGAGAACTCCAATCGATCTATGAAGGAATTCATAAACACGGTGCTCTAACGGACGACCTTTCCTTGGTTCGTGTTTCGTTTAAGGAGAATCTGAGCCAGTCGAAGATCGCGCTTGCGCACGAGCGCGAACAGATCCGCGAACTTTTGAAAAAAGCGAAAGAAGGCGCGGGCAATAAGGAGATCGAAGAAGCGATTTCCTATTTGGAACAAGCGGAAACTTTGAACGATCAGATTCCCGAAGTGAAGAAATTATTCGTAAGTCTATTCTTGAAAAAGAAGGATTACAAAAACGCCGCCATTTACGCGGAAGATTATTTAAACTTAAAACCGGTCGATAAGGAAATTCTTTACATCGCTTCGACCGCGGCCCGTAAGTCCGGAAGTTTTCAAAAGGCTTTGGATTTTGGAGAACGACTGAAGCTAAGGGAACCGAATCATATAAAGAATCTTGTGAATCTCGCCCAGATTTATATCGCGTTGAAAAATTACAAACGCGCTATGGAAATGGTCGATGTCGCATTATCGGTGGATCCTAAACACGAAGTGATCTTAAAGATCCAAGACGTGCTTAGGAAATATTCTCACAATATGGCCGAAACGACGGAATCGTGACGACCAAGATAGTAATCAAGATTGTGGATGAATCGTAACCTCCGATCGGATCGAGTTTGAAATAAAACAATTTCTATGGGATTTTTCGTGAAGACCAACTAACGTTTCCGCATCGGGGATTTTTTCGCCTTCAAATGTTACTTTAGGGTAGAGATCGATTTTCGTTACGACCATCTTTCCTTCCGCGTTTTTTTCCAAGGTCGCGATCGCATTATCGCTGTAATCCGAAACCGTAAAACGGCTTTTGGCCGCCACTGCGAGAAAGGTCAAAAAGTGACAACTGCACACCGAAGAAGCCAATAGTTCCTCCGGATTTGCGTGTTCCGCTTTTCCGTACGTATCCGGAGTGGACGAACCGAATAATTTTTGACCACCCCCATATTGAATCGTGTGGGTCCTGTCATAAGAGTCATATTTGAAATCTTCGGGTCCTTTTTTCCAATATAAGCCAATTTTATGTTCAGACATGTTCATTCCTTCTAATTATAAAAAATTAATGTAGTTTGAATCGGAGAAATCTTTCATCCATTGTTTCATTATAATTCAACAGGATAATCCGATCAAAATCAAGAATATTAGTAAAATCAAAAATCGAAATATACGCGAAGTCGAAACGTACGTGATTTCGAATCGTAAAATTCTTAAGAATCAAGACTTGGAAATTATAAATTTCTTATTTTGGAAAAACCATTGCTTTTTCGAACTAATCGCTCGTCATTAGTTACATGTCCTCAAAGAAAGAATCCAAAAGAAAAACAGACGAAGAAATCATAGCGTCCGGTCCCGCCTACATCAACTGGATTCGTCTCGGTTTGATTTTACTTTATTATTCTTCGATCGCGATCGGTTGGAAGCGGAGTAACGTGATTCAGAATACGTTGTATCTGAGCGGCACGACCATTATGCTTTTTTATTTTTTATATAGCTTTTTTCAGATTCGAAGAACGGGAAATCTTTCCTATACCTTAAGTAAGATTTTCATCATGACGGACGTTGTCGTTTTATTTTTGGTGATGGTGGGCGCCGCCATGGATCATCCCGATTATACTTCTGGAATGGTTAAAAGTCCCGTGTTGTACGGAATCAGTTATCTTTATATCATATCCGCAGGACTTTTACTCGCTCCGAATTTCGTTCTTTGGGTTGGAATATCCTCGGCGATCGCGCAAACCCTCGTCGTTTATACGGCGACCTTATACGGTTTGGTTTTAGCGGAAGAACCGAAACTCGCAAATTCTTTGGGGCACGCGGCCTTCTCGGAACAGGTTACCAAAATTCTTTTTATCTTCGCTTGCGCATTTATCGTGAGAATTCTCGTGAATCTTTTTATAAGACTTAGGGAAAACTCCGCGTATCGTCAGGAGGAATTGGAAGAATCCCATAAGATGATCGCACAAAGAAGCAATAAGATGAGAGAATCCGCTCAGTATTTGAAAGATTCTTCCAAAGACCTGAAAAACTTTATGGATGATTTTTCCCTTTTGGTTTCGACACACGCTTCTTCTTTCGAAGAGATCAGTTCGACGATGGAGGAGTTTCAATCACAAACGGAGAATTCTTCCGATAACGTAAAAAATCAGTTTAGCAATATTGAAAGTTTAATCGGACACAGCAGTAGTCTCAAATCGATCATCGAAAAGATTTCCATATTCAACGAGGCTTTGGATCAAAGTATCGATAAGGTTCGAAAGTCCGGATCCATGGTTACCGGATTTGTGGAAGAACTTTCAGGATCTCTTTCGTCCTTGGGGGATTCTTTCCGAAGTGTGGGAGAAGTGAATCGGATCATGTCCGAGGTCGCGGATCGAACCAATCTGCTTTCCTTAAACGCGTCCATCGAAGCCGCGAGAGCCGGAGACGCCGGAAAAGGTTTTGCCGTGGTTGCACAAGAAGTTTCCAAACTGGCCGAAAGTAGCGCGGGGAATGCCGATCTGATTTCCAAGATCATTCGCGATTCTTCCAATCACGTAGTGACCGGACAAAAATCCGCCGAAACAACCGCGGGTCACGTGAAGGAACAGGACGTTCTTTTTCAGGATCTGTTTTTGAGATTCGACGAGTTCTCGAAGTTGTTCGAGGAACAGAAGAAGATCAATTCTCAATTCTTTTCAACTCTCGATCGTTTGCGTGCGTTATCGTCGGAGATCGAACTCGCTTCTTCGGAACAAAGCATCGGTTTAAAAGGAATCGTTCAGGCGATCGCCTCCCTTCAAAATTCCATGGAATCCCTCGTGGAAAAAAGCGATACCTTAAGCGAGATCGTGAGAGAACTCGAAACCCAATCGGACACTCTGATTAAAGCAGAATCGATTTAATTCTAAATGTTACATAATCCTCGGGTCATAAGCGTGATGTTTATTTCAGTTGTCATTCTACCCTTTTTCAAATGTTTAGTAAAAAGGAACACTCGAGGAAAGGGAAAATGGCAAACATCTATTACGACGCCGACTGTGATTTGAATTCGCTCAAAGGTAAGACCATTGCAGTGATCGGCTACGGAAGCCAGGGACATGCCCAGGCTCAAAACATGAAGGATTCCGGACTCAAAGTTATCATCGGTCTGAAAGAAGGATCCAAATCAGTTCAAGACGCTAAGAATGCGGGTTTCGAAGTGTACAGCGTCGCTGAAGCTTCACAAAAAGCAGACATCATTCAAATTCTTGCACCCGATACGATTCAAGCGGATCTTTACAAAAAAGATATCGAACCGAATCTTAAAAAAGGCGACGCGCTCGTTTTTTCTCACGGGTTCAACATTCATTATGATTTTATCCAACCTCCGAAAGATGTGGACGTTTATATGGTCGCTCCAAAAGGACCGGGCCATCTCGTTCGCAGAGTTTATACAGAAGGCGGCGGGGTTCCATGTTTGATCGCGATCTATCAAGATTCAACCGGCGAAGCTAAAAAAAGAGCCCTTGCTCACGCGGCCGGAGTAGGCGGAGGACGTGCGGGTATTCTGGAAACTTCTTTCCGTGAAGAAACCGAAACGGATCTTTTCGGAGAACAAGTCGTTCTTTGCGGCGGTCTTTCCAACCTGATCATGGCCGGTTTCGAAACATTAACCGAAGCTGGTTACGATCCTGAGATCGCTTACTTCGAATGTCTTCACGAAGTGAAACTCATCACCGATCTTATCTACGAAGGTGGATTGGCGAGAATGAGATTCTCCATTTCCGACACTGCGGAATACGGCGACTACGTAAGCGGTCCTCGTGTGATCGATCCGGGTGTTAAACAAAGAATGAAAGAAGTTCTAAACGACATCCAAAAGGATAAGGGAGCGAAATTCGCGAACAACTGGATGGCGGAAACAAAAGCCGGATATCCGAACTTCAAAAATATGAGAGAAAAGAATGCGGCTCACCCGATCGAATCGGTCGGTAAAAAACTGAGAAGCATGATGAAATGGTTATCTAAGTAATCGATAAACTTTTTCAAATTTTTTCAGAATGAAGAACCCGGCCGATGAAAGTCTTCCGGGTTTTTTATTTTATCTGGAAGCGGCGCTTAACACAAACTTTTCAAAGTATAAAATCACGTAGTCTAATTTTGTTTTCCATTCTTTTGTCTTATCAGTTTATAAACGAAAATGTAATTAGTCGTTTATTACGAGATTCTTTGCCGAACGCAAGTTATTTATAACACATTAAGTTTTTATAATATAATAAAAATTCTTTCTAAAGAAACGAATAAACTTTCGTTTTCTTAAATCCGATTTGACAATGTCTGATTCATTTCTTTATCTTCAACTCAGTTTGGAATTTTAAGAAAGCGGTGAATATCACTTACCTTTAAACTCCGAACATCCAAATCGAAAATCGAGGTTAATCATGTTTCGTAAGGTACTCTCAATTATCTTTGTCGCTTCCACGTTTCTTTCGCTGAATTCAATCGGTGCAAAGTCGTACGCGTTCGGTAGTCTTGGTCTTCAATTCGATCTCGCTCAAATGGGCGGAACGATTACGAAAGACGGATTGGATTCGGCAAATTATTACGATATCGCCGCCAATGGAACCGGTGGAAACACGAATGCGGGCGTCGCTCCTAGAAGAGCGATTATTCCGGAAAACCGTTTGCAAACTCTTGAGAATACGACCGCAGGAATGATCAATGTAAAAGCGAACGGAGCGATGTCCGGGATCGTCATTTCAGCCGGTTACGAAAAAGAATTCGGTAAATATTATTTTGCGAGAATCGCCGCGAACTATACGAGAAAATATTTCGGCGGGGATACGGAAGCGAAAGCTTTAGGATTCAAGTTTTATGATATTGTTTGGGATTATAACGCGATTCAAATTCCGATCAACATAGGAATGAAGGTTTCCGTTTCCGAAGACAATGCACTTTATATCGGAGGCGGGATTCATTATTTTAAAGGTGGATGGAGTTTGTCCGGTTCCAGTCTTTCCAATCTTGTCCATGACGCGGTAATGCCTTTGAGTCCTGCGGTTGCCGGGTTGATTTCTGACGGAACCAATCCTCCTGCGATGTGGGAAGACGTAAGATTCTCCGTATCCGGTGTCGCTCCAAACTGGATCGTAGGCGCTCAATCCAGAATCACGGAAAAAGGTTTTATCTATATGGAAGCGGAAACACTTTTTTCTTATAAACTAGGAACTGGTCACACGCAATCTGCGGGCGGAATTTTAGGATTATCTCCCGCTCCTTCCTATCCGGTTGTATTGGGCGGAACACAATATCGAGTTGGATACAAACACGAAATCTGATTTAAGATTGATTCTAAATTTTTTTGATAAAAAGGCTTTCTTATGAAGGCCTTTTTTGTTTTTAAAGATCGAACGCTAAATAGTATCCGTTTCCTCAAGAACACGGACAAATAAAGTTTCGGAAAATTCTTTCCTAAATTCTGAACTCTCGATTCTTCCGACAAAAAAATAATGACAAAAGGATTTCTTTTGTTACCCTGATTCCATTCTGAATCATCCTAGGAGGCCAGGTTTGAAAACCAAACTATCGGCAATCAGCGTCTGTTTGATTTTATTTTTTGCAACAGATGCATTTGCACAAAAGAGATACGGGCTTATCTTCGGTTCCAATTATACCGGTAATAAAGCCGGAATTCCGGAACTGAATCTTTGCGAAGCGGACGCAACTTATTTGAACGACGAAATTCGAAGAGTCGGAAACTTCGATGAAGTCAAGATCGTCCTCGGAAAAGAGGTAACAAAAGATAACATAGAAAAAGAGATTAAAGCCTTAGCGAAAAAAGCGGGTGATAACGATACTGTGTTACTTTACTTTTCCGGTCACGGTGCGTTTCAGAGAGACGCTTCAGCAAAGAATGGAATGAGAAACCTGATCATTTGTTATGATAGACCTCACCTTCCGGACGACGAACTGAATAAGTATTTGGAAAAAGTAAAATCGCCTAAAACGGTTTTCATCTTTGACTGTTGTTTTTCAGGCGGTATCGCTAAGAAAGGAAAGTCGACTCGCGGTTCTGCGGACGTTCCGATTCCTGAAGGAAGCGACGGAACCGTTAAACAGGATTCCGAAGATTTTTTCTTTCAAGACAAAGCCATCATTTCTTCCGCGGACGATAACCAAACCGCGATCGAAGTCGGCGGCAGTATCAATCACGGTATTTTTACGTATAACTTCGGTAAGGCGCTCAGCACAGCCGACTTAAACAAGGACAACGTAGTAACCGCTTTGGAAGCGTTCTTCAAGTCCAGAGAAGAAACCGTTCAGATGGCTAAGAAGTTTCAGCATGAGCAGGTTCCTCAAATTTCGGGAAACGCTTCCGGAATCTTTTTATCCGGTAAGAAAAATCCGGAACCACCGAAACCGGTAGATCCTCCGAAACCTCCGGCTCCATCCGTGGATCCTGAACCCGATCCGGTAAAACCCGATCCAGTTCAACCCGTTGTGACTCCTCAAGAACCTCCGGTCGTTCCTACGAACGAAAGAGGGGATCTTGTTTTGAAAACTACGATCATTCAAGATCGAGCTTATGGACTTTCGGATCTTCCTCCTGATATTCTTATCTTTGCCAAAAAGAAAAGAAAGGGAAATCGGAACGTTAAAGTTTATATCGACGATCAAGAATTTACTTCTTCGGTTAGTGCATCGTCTTCCAATTTCTGGGGCGCGGTGAAAAGACAGGGTCAGTTGATTCCGGGAAATATCTACACGATCACATTGAGCAAGGTTCCTGCCGGGGTTCATAAGATTACGATCAAGGCGGACGATTATCCCGAAATTCAGGAAACGTTTGCGGTTCTTCCAAACAAAAAGAACGAACTTCCGATCAACGTTTCTATGAGCGGATTCGGAGCGATTCAAGGAAAAGTTTTTTACAAAACCTTGGATAACCCCGTGATCAATCAGCCGATCTTCATGCCGACGATTTCCAGCGTAACCGGAATTCAGAAATTGAATACGGACAGCGAAGGAAACTTCTGGTTTACGAATCTCAAGCCGGGTGATTACGAAATTAAGGCTTCTTTTGCGGAGGATTTGAATCTCAACAATTCGATGATCAACGTAAGAGAAGGGGATGTAACGAAAGTGGACGTTATCCTCAACGTGAAGATGCCTTCCACAAAAACGAAATACTGAAATCGTATTTCTGTTTAACAAGTTAAACGAAAAAGCCTGCTAATTTAGCAGGCTTTTTTATTTCTAAGAATTCTTTTGAAAGTAAGAATTCAAAAAATTCGTGGATGTTCTTTTAAGATTTAATTTAAGAGAGGTTTAGTCTTTCAGAAAATTCTTCCATTCGCTCGATCTAAATCTGCGTTTGCGAATTTCTTTTAGTTTTTTCATTTGTTCGGGGTTGAGAAGGGCGCCGGCTTTAAGGCCCGATTGAGGAAGAATCGTGTTGTTTACGAGGTTTGCGACGGTTTTGTCGATCGAAAGAAAGGAACTTTTTAAGTCCGGATCCATTTCTGGGTAAAACATTTTGCGCCTCCATGCGACTTTCTGGTTTGGTTCGAGATCTGTTTATTAGGAATCCTGCTCCGTTCTCATCCTTGAGAAAGCAATTGACTCCCTGAACTTACTATCGAAGAAATTGGAAAATCCTTGAGTATTTTTTTTCTTGTACGAATTTTCCCAAAACGGTAAAATTGCAAAAAAATGCAGATCCGGCTCATCAACAACACGGGTAAAAGAACGGGAAGATTCGTCGCGTACGAGTACGGCACGGATCTGTTCGGTTACGTGTACGTGGATAAAATCAAAGGTAAGGAACGCGGAAAATTGGTTTCACGCTGGGTCATGCCTGATCTCGGATCCTTGGTTCGTTTGTTGGATTTTGAGATTTATAAACGCGAAAACGAACACTACGAAAATGTAAACTCCCTCGCAGGATGACTTCCTCCCTTCGGATCGATCGGCTTCGGAACAGAGCCGAGAAATTAAAACGATTTCACGATCGAATTTCAGTTCTTCTTTCCAGACTTTCCTTGTTTCGTCTTATTTTCTTTTCCGCATTCATACTTTGGGTTTCGGTTTTTTACTACTTACGTTCCCAAGCGCTTTCTTATCTTCCGTCTTTGATTCTTCTTTCGATTTTTTTCTTTTTCGTGGGACGTTATAAAAAGACGGTCTTAACAAGAGAAAGAATTCGACTTTGGCTTTTCGTTTTGGAAAGGGAATCCGCGAGAATCGGAATCAAAGGATTCGGAAAAAAATTCGGAACCCGCGTTTCTATGGAAACGATTTCCCCTTTGGCGAGAGATTTGGATCTGTTTCGAGACAACGGATTGTTTCCCTGGTTGGATGCGACGTTTATGTCGAACGCCGAACAAAAATTGATTTCGCTCATAGACCCGAAAGACGAGGATTTTTCATCGGATTTTAAAAGGGAGAATGTGCTTTTCCGTCAATCCGTGGTTCGTTCGATTTCCGGAAAAACATTAGCAATTCCTAAAATACAAAGACTTGCTTCTTATATCGGAGAAAATCGCGATTCTTCCGTTTTAAAAACGAAAACGGAGATGAAACTGATTCAAAACGACGACACTTCCGTACTTTGGAATCGTTATCCTTGGTTGAAAAAAATTTACAGACCCGTCACAATTCTCGTTTTAGCGTTTATACCCGCGAATATTCTTTTGGGTCTTCCGTTTCCGGCCTCGGTTCTATTTTTAAATTTGATTCTTTTCGGGTTGTATCGTTCCAGCTCATTGGAAATTTTTCGACAATACTATTCCCTTTCCGGTAGCATCGGGGGACTTCAAAAAATTCTAATATACTTAAAGGGTTTGAACGTTCAGGGAAAGGACGGAGGATTTCTTTTACAAGACACTTCCAAGGAAGAATTAAAATCCGCTTATCAGGATTTGGATCGGATTCTCAAGCGTGTCGCATTAACCGAAGCGCCGCTTTTACATTTGATCTTAAACAATCTGTTTCTTTACGATCTTTGGATCTTACAAAGAATTTCCAAGTGGAGAGAAAAACATTCCGTTCTTTTGGAAAAATCGATCGAGGATCTGACGATTTTCGATTCCTTGTTTTCTTTTGCGAATTTGAAGTGGATGTTCCCCGAATATTGTTTTCCGGAAATTCTTCCCGAAAATTCCAAGAACGGAGTTTCCGGAAAAGATATTTTTCATCCTTTAATTTCAACCGAATCCAGAATCTCTAACCCTTTGGATCGGATTGAAGAAAGCGATGTCGTATTGATTACCGGTTCGAACATGTCCGGTAAGACGACGTATTTAAGAACCATCGGAGTCGCTTCTATTCTTTCTTTGGCCGGTGGTCCGGCGCCTGCGTCCGGTTTTTCCTTACCGGTTCTAAAAGTTCATACGAGTATGAGGAACGAGGACAACTTAGAAGAGGGGATTTCTTTCTTTTATGCGGAAGTGAGAAGGCTTTCCGAAATCGTTCAAAAAATCAAGAATCCGGATCTACCACATCTTGTTTTACTCGATGAGATTTTAAAAGGAACGAATACACGAGAACGTTCTCTTGCATGCAAAGGGATTTTAAAAGAGCTCAAGAAGAATCGTGCGATCGGCTTGGTGACGAGCCATGATCTCGAACTTGCAAAAGTTCCCGGAGTGATTCTGAAACATTTTCAAGAGGAAGTTTTAAACGGAACCATGCACTTCGATTATAAGATCCGCGAGGGTTTGGTGGAAACGAGCAACGCTTTGAGAATTCTAATCCAAGAAGGAATGGATTTGGATTTTAGCTGAAGAACCGCGCGGTCAGCGTTCGGGATCGATACAAGGCTTTTTAGAACCGTTGTCGGAACTACGACAACGGAAATTTTTTCTTGAGAATATTCGATTCTTCTGATATGTGAGAATTTCGGAATTTTCTCCCTCCACCACTCCCCGCCACCCTAACGCGGGTGGGACCGAAATCAGTTCACGAAAAATTGTCGGAGCTACGACGGATTTTTCCCGACTAATTCTTTCGTAAAAGAAAAATACCGATCATAATAGAAAGGGCGCCTAACGTAGAAATTGCGGCGGGAGCGATGAAAAAATAAATAAAACCGGTGACCGCGAAACAAGAAATACAAAAGAATACCGGAATCAAAAGTTTTAAAGCGGCTCGCGGATTCGATTCGGAAAGATCGGATAAGAACCAAAGAAGCGCAACTAAAGAAATCAAAACGATGCTTAGGTTCAGGCTCATTCCGGTATAAAACTGATCGTAAGAACGATTGACTCCTTCCATAGGAATTTTCGTTTGTTGCATAGCGGAGATCGTATTCAGAGCCTGAGGATCGACCGTATTGTATCTCGTAAAATGTCCGGTGGAATGTCCTACAACGAACACGATCATCAACACCGATGCGATTCGGATGAATAACTTCGCTTTCATATTTTCTCCTGAAACGTTTTCCTCATTTCTTTTTGTTATCGTCTTTCGATGAAAATAACCCTTTGAAGCCTTCCCAAGCATCCCTAACGTATTCGGAAACAACCGAGCCTGCGATTCCTCCGCCGTAAGGTCCGCCCACCGGAGTGAAAAAAGGAGCGAGAATCGTACTTCCGGCAAAAACGGAACCGAGCCAGATCGGATCTATATAAGGAATCGATTGTTTAAAAACTCCCTTATAAATGATCGGAATTTTCAATGCACGACCTACGATGTTTCCGCCTAATCTTAAGTTTAAAAGAACATCCACATTCTTTTCAAAACTGATACTGCCTTTTCCGTCGGCTTCCAATCCGTTGCCTTGTACTTTTAGATTTTGAAAATAGAAACGATTGTTTTCGATTTTAAAATCCGATTTTAAGGAAGAGAATTCCACTTTTCGTCCATCGATTCCGTTTAAGGAAAGAATCTTACCAAGGGTATTCAAAACCGGAATCATAAAGTTCGCGTAACCAAGCAGTTCACCGTTGATGATTTGAAGATTGCCCGAACCTTCCATGTTCCTAAAAAAGTCCCCTACAAAATCCGTGGATCGTTCGGAAACGTCCGTAACGAAATTGAACTTACTGAACATATTTCCGTTGATGATCTGATCCGTTACATACGGCATAAGAATCCGATCCGATTGAATTCTATATGCTTCTCCTTGAACTTCGAAACGAGGTTTAAACGGATTAATTTTAGATTTTCCTAATATTTCTCCGTTGTATATATAGGCGTGAAAACTCGGAATATGAATCCAAGGATACGTGTATTTTGCTTCGGCTCTTAAAACCGGAAATCTGTGTTTTAGAGCGTAGACGTTTTTGAGATCGGCGCTGAAATAAAAAACCCCGTCGGGTCGGGTCGGGTCGTCGAACTTCTTCGTGAACTCGAAAAGTTTTCCCAACCGAAGTACGCTGTGATAATCCAGATAATTCGAAGTGATCTGAAAGGAGGCGTTGGTTTTGTAATTCCAAAGTACCGTTCCCTTTGCGTTTCCTTCCGCAACTCCGGGCCAAATCGCGGTAATATACGGAAACTCCAGTTTTTTATTCGGAATATCCAATCTCATTTCCATATTGATCTTGAGATCTCCGAACGGGTTGCCGCCCTTATACGCGAAGTTCTTCGCTTGCGCAATCACGTTGAAATTGATCGTGCTATTGACTGCTTTGTTGATCTTAACCGTTCCGTTAAAGATCGTTTTGGAAAAATCGGCATTCGGAAATATAAACAAAAGATCCCTGAAAATCGAAAGAGAACAATTGTCGAAGATGACCGTGAGTTGAAATTGCAGTTTTTCAAGAGTGGTCGGGAATTCATCCAAACCTGCGTTGCCGTAAATTTGAAAACTCTGTCCGTCGAGTTTTCCTTGCAAGGTTAGATCTAAAGTATCTCCATAAAAAGAAATACCAAGCGAAGAATTCCAAAGATAAATTCCGTACGTGCGATCGTGTACGTCGTCTTGATAGTGAACGTAAAAATTCTCAACTTGAACGTTCTTCAATCCTATCTTCAGAATTTCTTTCGGGTTCAGGGCGGTGCCGTCCGAAGGAGAATCGGGATCAAAAATTCGAATCGTTTGCGACTTGTGTTCTTCCGTAGTTTCCTTTTGAAGAAACTCGATCACATCGATGGAACCGTCTTTGTGTTTGTGAAGATTGATTTTTCCGCCCGAGATATAAATATCTCGGATCTCCACTTTTTGTCCGAGTAAACCGAACCAGGAAATATCGATCTTAATTTGATCGCTGATGCCGACGATTAAATCCCCTTTTTGAACTTGAACCTGATTGAGTTCGATGCCCGGAAACGGAAATAGAATGAGATCCGAAGATTCCACCTTAACTTCAAGACCGGTTTCCTTTTCGATTTCTGTAAGAATGAAGTCTTTGTAAAAATCCTGACGGGAAAGAATCGGAAGCAAAGTAAAAAGCGCGAGAGCAAGAACCTGGAACAACAGGATCGCAAGAAACTTGATGCGATTGCTATATAAGAATTCTTGAATGCGTTTTAGGAATTTCATTTTTACCGATCCAACGGAAAATGGCAAAGAACCTTTTGACCGGTTCCGACTTCTTTCCAAACGGGAACCTGAGATTTACAAAGATCCTGAGCGATCGGACATCGTGTATGAAAATGACAACCGGAAGGTTTGTTTACAACGCTTGGAATTTCCCCCTTGAGGGGAATTCTGACCTTCTTTCTGTCATAGACGTCGAACGTGGATTGAAAAAGGGCTTTCGTATACGGGTGAGCCGGCTTGGAAATAATTTCTTTAGTATTGCCGAGTTCGACGATTTTACCCAAATACATAACGGCGATCCTATCCGAGATAGATTTTACCACACCCAGATCGTGCGAGATAAACAAATATGAAAGACCGAATTCGTTTTTTAATTCGACCAAAAGTTTTAAAACTTGAGTCCCCGTGGAAACGTCGAGAGCGGAAACCGATTCGTCGCAGATGACGAACTTAGGCTTCAAGATCAAGGCTCGCGCGATCGCGATTCTTTGTCTTTGCCCTCCTGAGAATTCGTGCGGAAAACGGGTAAGAATATCCGATGACAAATTCACTCGTTCCAAAATTTCTTTGATCTTTGTTTCCGCTTCTTCCCCGGAAAGATTTTCGTGAATTTCCAATCCTTCCATAAGAATTTCGGCGATCGTCATTCTCGGGTTCAAAGAAGAATACGGATCTTGAAAGATGATCTGAAGATTCTTCCTAAACGGAAAAAATTCGGAGGAAGAAAGCGAAGTGATTTCTCGATCTTCAAAATGAATCGAACCGGATTCGGGTTTTAATAATTTTACGAGACCTCTTCCTAATGTGGATTTACCACAACCGGATTCTCCCACTAAACCGAGAATCTCGTTGCTTCCGATTTCAAGATTGATTCCGTCCACGGCGGCGATCCGATTCTTTTTAAATCCGAATCCGGACTTCGTATAATAACTGATTGTTAAATCTTGAATGCGGATCATGTCGTATTAAATTGAATCCCGATTTTTTGCGAGGAAACAAGCCGAAAGATGCGGTTCTCCTTCGGATCTTATAGTCAACAATTCCGGTTTGTTTTCTTTGCACGAATTGAAGACGGATTTACATCGAGTCGAATAATGACATCCGATCGGATATTGATCGGGAGAAGGCACGATTCCGTGAATCGGTTGCAAGTCCTCCACGGTTTTTGCGAGAGAAGGAATGGATCGAAGTAAATCTTCCGTATAAGGATGATTTGGCGAATCGATCACCGAATCCGTATCTCCGAGTTCCGCGATTCTTCCCGCATACATCACCGCGATTCTATCCGCGATCGTTCCCACTAATCCGAAGTCGTGCGATATGAAAAGAATGGACATTCCGTTTTGTTTTTGAAGATTCAAAAGAAGTTCGACCAACTGAGCTTGAATCGTTACGTCGATCGCGCTCGTAGGTTCGTCCGCGATCAGAAGACTCGGATCGCACATCAACGCCATCGCGATGCTGATTCTTTGCAGAATTCCCCCGCTCATCTGATTCGGATAAGAATATAATCTTTCTTTAATATCCGTAATTCCGACCGAGGAAAGAAGATATTCCGCTTTTTCGATCGCCTCTTTGCGGTTTTGAGAAACGTGCATCAAATACGCTTCGATCATTTGTTCCTGAATTTTCAACAATGGATTCAGGGCCGCGAACGGTTCTTGAAAGATATAAGCGATTTCTTTTCCTCTGATTTTTCTCAATTCTTCGGAGGAAAGTTTTAGTAGATCCTTTCCTTGATACAATATTTCGCCGGATTTTACTTTGGATATGTTCGAAGGAATCAATCTTGTCAACGCGAGGGAAGTAAGTGATTTACCACATCCCGATTCTCCGATCAAAGAAAGAATTTCACCCTTTCTGATTTCGAAGTTTAGTTCCTGTAAGACGGGAAGCCATTTACTTTCGGAATGAAGATCCAATGAAAAATTCTTAACTTGAAGAAGGGGCGTGGAATTCATTCGTACACCGCCTTTTCTCTGGAATCAAAGGAATCGCGCAAACCTTCACCGATAAACGAACTGAGTAGAATCGTTAAGAACAACGCACTCGATGGAAACGTGATCAACCACCATGCGCTGAGTCTTTCTCTTCCTTGTCCGATCATTTCTCCCCAAGACGGATTCGGCGCGGGAATTCCGTAACCAAGAAAGTCTAACGCACTTAGAATGGAAATCGATCCGATCAAGGTAAAAGGTAAGAATGTAACAAGCGGAGTAATCGCGTTGGGAAGAATATGACGAAGCATGATTCGAAACGAACTTACTCCTAAGGCCTTTGCGGAATCGACGTAGGTAAGTTGTTTGAGTTTGTAGAATTCTCCGCGCATATAATACGAAATTCCGATCCAACTCAAAGCGCCGTATGTGATCAAAAGAACCGTAAATCCTCTTCCGAAAAAGGCGCCCACGATCAGGATCAAATATAAAAACGGAATCGCGGAAAGAATTTCTATGATTCTCTGCATGAGAATATCCGTCTTTCCCCCGAAATAACCTTGAACTCCTCCGATCAAGGTTCCCATTGCTAATTCAAGAAAAACTAATATAAGCCCGAAGCTCAGAGCGTTTCGATACGCGTAAAAAACCCTCGTGAAAACGTCGCGACCTCGATCGTCCGTGCCCAGCCAATGTCTTCGATTGGGGGAAGAAGGAGGGGTTTCGCCTTCTTCCAAACTTTCGAGATTGTCCTCGTTGTATCCGTACGGAACCGGAGCGAAAAGAATCCAATTGGAACCGGAGACAAAGTCTTCTCTCTGCGCTAATTTTTTGTAATTTGGAGGAGTTAGATTCTCCCCTCCGAACTCGGCCTCCGGATAAAACGAAAATATGGGAAGTTTCCATTTGCCCTGGTAACTTACGATCAAAGGTTGATTGGTCGCGATCAAAGGAGCGAATAGGGAAATTACATAAGAAATCAATAATATATTTAAGGAATACCAGGCCCTTTTGTTGGCTCTGAATTTTTGAAAACGTTTTTTGAGTATCGGACTGAGAATCATTCGAATTGAATCCTCGGATCGATGAGAACGTAACAAAAATCGGAAAGGATATTTCCTGTTAACGACAAAAGACTTTGTACGAGTAAGAGACCCATCATCAAATCCGTATCTCTTTCCGTCACCGCTTGAAAACTCAAAAGTCCCATTCCATCGATGTTGAATACGAGTTCTATCACGAGCGATCCCGCAAAGATCAAACTTAGATTGCTACCGAAACCGGTGGCGATCGGAATCAAAGAATTTCGAAACGCGTGTTTGAAGATCGCTTCTTTAAAACTGAATCCTTTGGAAAGAGCGGTACGAACATATTCTTTCGAGATCTGATCCAAGAGAGAATTTTTCATCAACAACGTAAGAACCGCGAAAGAACCCGAAACATAACAGATAACGGGAAGAAACATGTGTTCGATTCGATCCGCGACTTTTTCCCAGGAAGATAGGGATTCGTATTCGTCCGAAACCTCGTGACCCAACGGAAAGATCGAAAGTAATTCTCCCGAAGCGAACGTATAAAGAAGTAAAACGGACAGCGCGAATACCGGAATGGAATACGTGATCAAGATGATTCCGCTGGAAGCGATGTCGAACCGTTCTCCGTTTTTCAATGCCTTTGAAATTCCGAGCGGAATACAAATCAGATAAGAAAGTAAAAAGCCAGAAAGTCCGAATGTCAACGATACCGGAAGTTTTTCCACGATTAGATCGGATACTTCTCTTGTATGAAGTCTGGATTCTCCCAAATTAAAGGTGAGAATTTCTTTGAGCCAATAGAGATACGCGATTCCTACCGGCTTGTCCAAGTGTAATCTTTTTCGGATGATATCGATTTCTTCTTCCGAAATCGTTTTTGCGCTTCCGCCTTGGGAATTTGCGTAACCTCGGATCTTTGCGATCTCGGTTTCAAGCGGACCGCCCGGTGCAAAGTGGGAAATCAAAAAAACGATGAAGGTCATTCCCAATAACGTAGGGATGATGAGAAGAAATCGTTTTAGGAAATATTTTTTCATCTCGTTCGGAGTTCCCGGGAAACAGTTTCAAGGAATCGAATCCTAAGACAAAGTCTTTTTCAAAAAAGAATCTCAATTGTTAAGAGAATTGAATCGAATCGTTCTTAAAATTCAATTTCGATTTCCCTTCAATTCTAAATACCCGGTTCCTTGAACCGTTTTACCGGCGCGTGTTCCGCGGACCTTTACGGCTCCTTCCCAATAACTGAATCCGGTTGTGGGTCTTGAATCGAATTCTTGATCTTCAAAAAACGGTTCGATGATAAGTTGAAGTTCGGATTCTTTTTGCGATGATTTGAGGCCCAGATTCCAAACGAGCGGATATTTTTTATTCGTCTTCTCGCTTTTCCAAAAGGAAGAATCATGAACGAAATTCACTTCTCCCTCTTTCTCAAAGATCGTTTTTTGCCCCGATGATAAACTAAGTGTTCCGAAACTTTCAGAAATAGATTCGGGCGATTCTCGAAAATTAAAAACCATGATATTGCTTCCGTCTTCGAGTTGAATGCAGATCCAATCCCAAGAATTGGAACTGTCGGAAAGTTCGGCTTGTCGCGTGGAACCGAAGGGGCTACTCCATTCGTGATCCATCCAAGAACTTCCGTTTTCGATTTTGATTTTTTTTCCGTTTAAGGTGATTTCACCCTTCGTGGAAAGTCCGGGGATGCTGTAATAATAAGAATAGAAATCCGGATTCTTTCTACTCTTGATCGATCTGCCTCGATCTCCGTGCAAGAGTAGGTCCGATTCTTTTCCGCTTAAAAATAAATCCAAAGAAAGTTCGGGAGAATGTTTCGTCTTTGCCACAAGATGGAACTTGGATTTGCCTTCTATGTGCAGAATGAAATCGCCGCTGAAGATTTTTTTGGAATCGTATCCCGCCATTCCGCCTAACTTACGTTCTACGGTTTGCGCCGTGACGTGTTTTTTCGTTTCCAAATCCGAGATCGCAAAATGAACCGGAAACGCCTCCCTGTTTTTTCCGAAAACTCCCTTAAAAAAACTCAGTTCGTATCCGTATTTTTTTCCTTCGGAAGATTGTATGATTCCGACGAAGTAACACCATTCCACTTTGTGTTCCGGATGAAAGGAATGGTCTTTCGGAAACGTGAACGGTCTTTCGTCCGCGTGTAAAGAGAATGCGAAAAAAAGCGGGAATAAAAAACGGATTCCGATTAGAAGATTGACCTTGAGTCGAAAGAAGTTGTACTGATTCATCTGAGAGATCATGCGATTTTTTGATAACACCCGCTCTTCCCTTTTATTTTTTCTGGGACTTTTTTTACCGCAACTCGTTATTTTAGGAATCTATTTCCATAAGCTTTATTTGAAATTTATATCCTTTTGTCCCAATCAAAACTTTTTAACCTGGGACCCGGACGCAAGATTGATCACATCGATTCGGCTTGCGGAAGCGTTTCGATCTTTCGATCCGATCACCGTTTTACGACTGACCTTCGATTCTCCCACTTGGCCCGTGCTTAGAAATTTTCCGGAAGCTTTGATCGTTTTGGTTTTCGGCGCAGGAGGAACTCCGGTTTCGCTTTTTACGTTCGCCGAATTGATCGTTTTGTTTTTGATCGTTCCTTGGATTCTATTTCGGTTTAACGAATCGAAAAATCGGATCGTTCCTTTGTTTTTGTTTCCGCCGATCTGGGCCGGTTTATTGCAAAACCCCGGGTTTATGCACTATTCGTTTTCGGGAATGTTGGAAATTCAAGGAGGTCTTTTTTATCTGCCCGCGATTCTTTCTTTCTGGGAATTACAACGTAGTTCCGTCGAAGGGAAGAATTCTTACTCGCCTTGGTTTTTATGTATCAGCGTGAATCTTTTGTTTCACACCAAATATCCGTACGGCTATATTTTTATCTTCTTCGGATGTTTGTTTTTAGCCGTTTTTCGTTTTGGAGAAACAAAAAACATAATATTCAAAATATTGAATTCGTATGGATTGTTTCAAAACGATTTTTTTTCCCAAAATGAGAAACCTTTTAAGAGTCGACTTTCGTTGTCCTTGATTCCGATTTTTATTTCGATCGTATTCGTGATTCTTTCGTTTGTTCTTTCCAAAGAAACGTTGCCCGGTAAGTCCAAGGCATTTTTAAGATATGCGGGCGCTCTTATTTTTTGGATCAGCATCAGCGTTACACTTTGGAAGATTTTTTATACATTGAAACCCGCGGACGACGACAGTGAAAGCCCTTCGAAAGAAATCCTTTCTTCGGACGGAAGTCTTTTCGTATGGAAAAATTTTTGGACGTATGTGATTCTCCCCATCGGTTCTTGGGTGTTGTTGCATCCCGATCGTTTTTCAAGTTCGAGCAGTACGATTCAACACGCGCAAGGCGCCGGTTTGTTCCCGGGTCAAGGCGACGATTCGATTTTTAGTCTTACTTATTTTTACGAGATTGTGGAGAATTCTTCTTACGCGCCGTTCGGCGGTTGGATTCTTTGTATCGCTTTGATTTTAGGAATTTTATTCGGAACGTTTCGTTATAAACAAACAAAGAGGATCACGGCTTCCTTTTTTATATTTTTATCCGTTTTGATTTCCATTTTTGGTCTAACCTTGATGACCCCGAATCATCAACCGAGACATATCTATCATTTATATCCCGCTTTGTCGATTGCGATCGTTTTGTTTTGTTACGAAGAATTCTTTGCCGAGAAAAATCGGATCTTTTCGGTTTCATTATATTCTATATTTTTAATGTTCACTTTGGGTCATTGGTCTTGGTACAATCATTCGCTTTGGGAAAGGACGAATCTTTGTTTTTCAGGCGTGGATCGAAGTTTGTTTTTTACCGCCGATGACGCCGAAGAAGTGTTTCAGAAATCCGTAAATCGTCCTTCGATTTTGTGGAATCAACTTCCCCTGGAACATCACAACCGACCCGATGTGACCCTTTCTTTTTATCGCGCCGGCTTTGAAAATCGTCAGGAAGTTCGGGAGAAACGGAAAAAAGAGGAATTAGAATTTCTGAATGCTGATTCTTCCCAAACAACTTTATCTTCGAAATTACGACCGGATTGGTTTTTAGTCGCGAAAACTTGCGAAGAAATCGAGGGCGGATCTTATAAAAATTCTTCCGAAAGAGAATCTAAGTTTTCCAAGGAAGTCATTTCTTTTCCGATTCGAGGCGCTTGTATCGTGAAATTCATTCGATGAATTGGATGAGCCGAATCACAGCAGTTGTTTCCAAAGATAAATTCCCGTAAAAATTTCCATTCCGGCCGCGAGCGCGATATGAGCGTAAAGTCCGCCTTTGATGGAATGTGTTCTTATGCTGAGTGCGCCCATAAGCAAGCCGCCGAAAAAAGAACTGAGAATTTCTCCTCTCGGTTTTTCAAAGTGGACCATTCCGTAAATCAAAGCGCTCATACCGACCGCGTGATATTTTCCGGCTTCGCTCAAATATCGAATCGTAAACTTTCTAAAAAAGAATTCCGTAAAGTAGAATGTACTTAAGTAGAAGATTTCAAATCCCAGAGTTGTGTACCAGGTCGCCTTATAGATCAATTCTTCGTTTGTAAGCGGAGCTCTTGGATAGAATTCTTGAAAGCCGGGAACCATAGAACCGATCCCCGCGATTAATAAACCTAAAATAAGAATCGGAACGTAGGACGGATTCTTTTTTGTTTCAAACGGAATCGGATTCGTTTTGTTTCTATAAAAATTGTATAACAATGGTATAACGAGCAGAGGAAGCGCGTGAATCAGTTGTTGAGAGATTCTCCAGGTCCAAAAAATCCATTCTCTCGGAAGATAGATGAGAAAATTTTCGAAAGGAAGTTTCTGTAAGTGTAATACGATCATACAAATCCAAAAAACGAAAAGAAAGCCGATCAGTTTTTGTTTTTTGAATCGATTCTTTCTTCTTTCAGAAAGTTGAATGTAGAATAGGAACATTGGAATTCCATACAACACGCAGGACGAGATGGCTTTGATCGAAAACGTTTTGGATGTGAGAAGTGGAAATCCGAATTCTTCGTTTAAAAATAGGATTAGAAAAAGGCTTCCGTAAAATCCGAAAAGGAGAATGTAGATTTTCAGTTTCTTTCTGAAAAATCCTTTTAGGATTTTGATGATTTCCATTGGAAATGCGATTGGATCGGGATCGAGTAAAAGTTTCAATTCTTTCCGAGGTAGGATGATTTTTCTGGGTTTTGTATGAGATCCTACATTTTTCAGGACATAAGTAGGGGGTTGTAAGAGTTCCCACAAATTTCTAAAAGAACCGATTCTTCCCCGTTTGCTTTCGCGAACGTCCGATTCGGATTTGTTGCAGTTCCTACAAATTCAAAAAATCTCAAATGGAATCGTCAAATTTCCAGTAAGACTGAGAAAATGCCGTCTGACAAGACTCTATATCAAATATAGTTTACAAAAAATCCAATATATAGAACTTTGGCAAATAAATAGCTCCACTTTTTCTTAAATCTGGACTATTTCTTGGATAAATAATAAAATCAAGGTGGATGCGTAAGCCTCCAATTCAAGACTTAGATTATCACGAACATGAACCCGCAAGAGTTGGAACAAAAACTTGCGCCTTTGAACCTGGAAGACGCTTTAGAATGGATCAGCAACGAGTACGGGGAAACTGCGGCTTTCTCCACGAGCTTGGGTCTGGAAGACCAAGTCATTACTCACGTTATATTCTCCCGAAATCTTAAAATTAGAGTTTTTACTTTGGACACGGGTCGTCTTTTCAACGAGACTTACGACCTTCATAAACTTACCAACGCAAGTTACGGTAAAAAAATCGAAACGTATTTTCCGGAAACGACCGCGATTCAAAATCTCATCAATACAAAAGGTCCCGACAGCTTTTACGATTCAGTTGAGAACAGAAAAGAATGTTGTTACATTCGTAAAGTCGAACCTTTGAACCGCGCCCTTGTCGGAACAAAACTTTGGATCACCGGAATCCGGTCGGAACAATCGGATTCCAGACATGAACTTACAAAAGTGGAACTCGATTCTTCCCGAAACATTTTAAAGTATCATCCGATTTTGGATTGGTCCTTGGAAAAAACTCAGGACTACATCGATACGTATCGGATTCCGACTAACGTGCTTCATAAGAAAGGATTTCCTTCCATCGGATGCGCTCCTTGCACAAGAGCTATTCAACCCGGCGAAGACATTCGCGCAGGAAGATGGTGGTGGGAAGAATCCAATCAAGAATGCGGACTTCACGTAGTGGACGGCAAGTTGGTCCGTCAAAAAGCCGGCCCTAAAAGAGCAATATGAATTCAACTATGAATAGATCTAGACTTACACATCTCGAACAACTGGAAGCGGAATCGATTTATATTCTTCGAGAAACCGCGTCTCAGTTTGAAAGACCCGCTCTTCTTTTTTCAGGCGGGAAAGATTCGATCACGCTTGTTCATCTTGCGTTGAAGGCGTTTCGTCCCGGGAAATTTCCGTTTCCTTTGGTTCACATCGATACGGGTCATAACTTTCAAGAAGCGCTTGATTTCAGAGACGAACTCGCTTCCAAAATCGGCGAGAAGTTGATCGTTCGTTACGTTCAAGATTCCATCGATCAAGGGAAAGCCGTAGAAGAAAAAGGAAAGTTCCCGAGCAGAAACGGAATTCAAACCGTGACACTTTTGGATACGATCGCAGAATTCAAATTCGACGCTTGTATCGGAGGCGCTCGCAGAGACGAAGAAAAAGCTAGAGCAAAAGAACGCGTCTTTTCCGTTCGCGATGAATTCGGTCAATGGGATCCGAAACTGCAAAGACCGGAACTTTGGAATATTTATAACGGTAAAATCGGTCCGGGGGAGAATGTTCGCGTTTTCCCGATTTCCAATTGGACCGAACTTGACGTTTGGGAATACATTCGTAAGGAAAACATCGCACTTCCTTCCTTATATTTTTCTCATAAAAGAGAAATCATCTATCGCGAGAATCTTCTCTTTCCTGTTTCGAAATTCATCACGATCGACTCGAATGATCGCGTGGAAGACAAGATCGTTCGTTTCCGCACCGTAGGAGATATGACTTGTACTGCGGCGGTGGATTCTCAAGCGGATAACATAGACGATATCATCCTCGAAATCCAAACGACTCGGACTACGGAAAGAGGTTCCAGACTCGACGACAAACGTTCCGAAGCCGCTATGGAAGACAGAAAAAGAGGAGGATACTTCTGATGGATTTATTACGTTTTATCACCGCCGGAAGTGTGGACGACGGAAAGTCCACTTTGATCGGAAGACTTCTTTACGATAGCAAATCGATCTTCGAGGATCAACTCGAAGCGATCGAAAAAACCGGTCGCGGCAATAACGGTCAGATCAACCTCGCTCTTCTTACCGACGGTCTCAAGGCCGAAAGAGAACAAGGGATCACGATCGACGTGGCTTATAAGTATTTTTCGACTCCGAAACGGAAGTTCATCATCGCCGACGCTCCGGGACACGTTCAATATACTCGGAACATGGTTACGGGTGCGTCTAACTCTAATTTGGCGATCATTCTCATCGACGCTCGTAAGGGTGTAATCGAACAAACCTACCGTCATTCTTACATCACTTCGATGCTTAGAATTCCTCACCTTGTCGTTTGTATCAATAAGATGGACTTGGTTGAATTCTCCCAAGCTCGTTACGAAGAAATCAAAGCGGAGTATTTGAACTTCGCTTCAAGATTGGATATTAAGGATATTGAATTTATTCCGATCAGCGCGCTCAACGGAGACAACGTAGTCGATAAGTCCGAAAACCTTTCCTGGTACGACGGACGTACGTTGTTGAATCATCTCGAAGAAGTTTATATCGAAAGCGACGAGAACATAGACGACGCTCGTTTCCCGGTTCAATACGTGATTCGACCGCTTTCGGACGAACATCACGATTATAGAGGTTATGCCGGTCAGGTTCGTAGCGGTATTTTTAAAAAAGGCGATTCGATCACCGTTCTTCCGAGCGGTTTTACCAGTTCCATCGAAGCAATCGATACTTTTAGCGGAGAAGTGGAAGAAGCATTCCCGCCTATGTCCGTAACGATCCGTTTGAAGGACGAGATCGACATTTCCCGCGGCGATATGATCGTGAAGTCCGAAAATCTTCCGGTCGTTTCTCAGGACTTGGAAGCGAATATCTGTTGGATGGATTCCAAAGCTCTTTTATCCGGAAATAAATATCTTCTGCGTCAAACCACGAATTCGGTAAAGGCCATCGTAAAAGAAATCGAATTTAAGGTCGCGCCCGATACTCATGAAAAACAAGACGCTTCCAAAGGTCTTACGTTAAACGAAATCGGAAAGATCAAAATTCGCACCGCAAAACCAGTAAGCTTCGACGAATATCGACTCAATCGTTCGACCGGAAGTTTTATTCTCGTGGACGAAGGAACCAATTCCACCGTCGGCGCGGGAATGATCACCGGAGTCGGAGCCTAATCGATGTTAAACGCTGACGCAAAAAAAGATCTTCGCCCCGGCAAGGTATATCTTGTCGGCGCGGGTCCGGGAAATCCGGAAGATCTGACTTTGCGTGCGTATCGCATTCTTAACAAAGCGGAAGTCATCTTATATGACGCGCTTTTGGATCCTTCTTTTCTGGAGATTTTTCCAAAAGACGCGATCGTTCACTACGTGGGCAAACGATCCGGCGCTCACTCCGCGACTCAGGAAGAGATCAACGAGCTGATTCTTTCCTACGCTCTTCAAGGGAAGAATGTGGTCCGTCTGAAAGGCGGAGATCCTTTTGTTTTCGGAAGGGGCGGCGAAGAATTAATCGCATTAATCAATCATAATGTAGAATACGAAATCGTTCCGGGAGTCAGTTCCTTGAACGCGGGTTCTTCCTTTGCGGGATTTCCCCTGACCCATAGAGGATTGTCTCGTCAGGTTTTGATTATGGACGGTCACACCGTTCTGAACGAAGCGACCGATTGGGAATGGTTTTCCAAGTTTAAGGGAACGATCGCGCTTTTTATGGGAACTTCTTCTCTTCCGAAGATCGCGGATCTTCTTTTAAAACACGGAAGTCCCGCAGACTTGCCCGTTGCGCTTGTCGAAAATGCTTCTTTAGAAAATTGTAATGTTCAAACCTGCACGTTGAAGGAAGCGGCCGATTCTTATTTTGAAAAAAAGACGAAAGGTCCCGGAATTATCTATATCGGAAAGGTCGTTCAGTTTTTGGAAAAGACCCGTTTCGCGCAAACCTCCTCCGAAATTGAAGGAGGGGAAGAATGATTCGAAAATACCCCGCCTTTTTGAATTTAGAAAATAAGAATATTCTGTTGATCGGCGGCGGAAAAGTCGCTCTTGAAAAACTTCCTCATCTGATCGAGTCCGGCGCAAAGATAACGTTGATCGCGTTGGAAACCTGCGGTGAAGTCGCTCGGATTTTGGAACAACATCCCGAAATCAAAACGGAATACAGATCCGTTGAATTTTCGGATCTTCAAGGAAGGGCCCTCGTTTTTTCCGCAACCAACGATTCCGATTTGAATCGAAGACTCAGCGATTACGCGCATTCTTGGAAGATATGGATCAATTGTGCGGACGATCCTTCCAACTGCGATTTTTATTCGGCGGCCGTTTTAGATCGAGGCCCGATTCGAGTTGCGATTTCCACGGAAGGAAGTTTTGCGGGACTTTCCGGAATCGTTAAAACGACATTGGAAGAATTGATCCCGGACGAACACGAAGACGAGTTTCAGGATTTGATGCTCATCCGAAAAGAATTGAAATCTATATTACCCGATCCCGAAAAAAGAAGAAAGGTTCTCAAGGATCTGTTACAGACTCTTAAAGAGAATTATTTCAAAATCCCGAACGATTCTTCAAAAAGAATTTAGAATATAACGAAATCATAAACCGAAAAGGAAAAGATCCAGGCTATGTCAGAAACAAAAGAACTATCACCCGTTGAAGAAATAAAACTGAACTCGAACAACCTCAGGGGAAAAATCGCCGAAGGGATCGATCAGAACATCGATTCCTACGAAGAGGACGAGAAACAACTTCTTAAGTTTCACGGGCTTTATCAGCAAAAGGATAGAGATCGTAAGAAAGACGAAAACGGAAACGATATCGAAGCTCCGACCAGCTTTATGATTCGGGGAAGAATTCCGGGAGGAAGACTTACCGCCGAACAATACTTGGTTTGGGACGCTTTGGGAGATAAGTTCGGGGGCGGAGCGATTCGCTTAACAACGAGACAATCGGTTCAGCTTCATACATTGAGAATCTTTCATCTACGCGACGTGATGAAGGCGATTCACGAAGTGAATCTTTCCAGCATGGGAGCTTGCGGTGACGTTGTGCGTAACGTAACTCAAGCGGTAAACCCTCTCGGAAAAAGCGAACTTCAACTTCTCGACGGAGTTTCCCAGGTTTTATCCGATCATTTTAAGTATAAGACGAACGCTTACGCCGAAGTATGGTTAGGCGATAAACAACTCAACAAGGACGACGAGGATCCGATTTACGGAAAAACATATCTTCCTAGAAAGTTTAAAATCGCTGTGACTCTTGCAGGAAATAACACCGTGGATCTTTACGCAAACGACATGGGTTTTGCGGCGACTCTTTCCGCCGATGGAAGCAAGATCGACGGATATTTCGTGTTTGCGGGCGGCGGTTTTGGGATGACTCACAATAAACCCGAAACATTCGCGCGTGCGGCGAGCTTGCTCGGTTGGATTCCTGAGAACGCTTTGATCCCGGTTGCAGAAGCGATCGTAACGGCTCACCGCGATTTCGGTGATAGAACGAATCGTAAACACGCTCGTTTGAAATATGTTCTCGCGGACAAAGGTGTGGAGTGGTTTCGTTCCGAAGTCGAGTCCCGTTCCAATGTCAAACTCGACGTAAACAAACCTCTTCCAAATTGGGAAACACCTTCTTACTTAGGTTGGAAAGAAAGAGTGGACGGAACCTTGTCTCTAGGTTTCCACACGCTTGCGGGAAGAATCAAAGACTTTCCCGGAAAACCTTTGAAATCAGCTCTTAGAGAAATCATCGGAGTTTATAAACTTGGCGTTCAGGTAACTGCGGATCAGGATTTGATTCTGATCGGAGTTCAAAAGTCCGATCGCGAAAAAATCGAAAGTAGATTAAAAGAATTGAATGTAGCTTGGGAAAGCCCTTCCCCTCTTTTTGATCGCGCTCTTGCTTGTCCCGCGCTTCCAACTTGCGCGTTGGCTTTGACCGAATCCGAAAGATCCTTTCCGGAACTTCTAAACGGAATTCAAAAAGTTTTAGACAAGCTCGGATTGAGCGACAGAGCTCCCGTGATCCGTATGACCGGATGTCCGAACGGATGTGCAAGACCATATTCAGCGGAAGTCGGAATCGTAGGTCAGATGGCGGGTGGAAAGTATTCCATATTCTTCGGAGCGGATTCGGAAGGAACCAAAGTCGGGGAATACGTTGCTAAAAAAGTTCCGTTTGCTGAAATTCCGAACCAGCTTGAAAAGGCTTTTGTTCTCTGGAAAAACGAAGGAAATGAGGGGGAAAAATTCGGAGATTTCGTAAACCGATTCCCTCTTGAAAGATTCAGAGAAACATTAGGATCTATGTAAGAATCCGCGGCGCGGTCTGGAACGACGCGCCCCGAGTTAAACTTCTCGAATATTAGAAAAACTGAATTTCTTCGACTATAGGTCTCATCTTTGCGATTTTTCCGATAGTCGAGGAAACTAAGTAGATATTCCCGCCGTGATTCAAAACGGCGGTGATTCCGCCGATCGAAGAACCCGAAAAATCCTGATAGTTCGCGGTTATATCCCCGAAATCGTTCAACGCAAAGACCAAACCTCTCGGAGTGTTTCTCGCAAAAAGAAAACCGGGTAAACCGGTGAGAAGATTTTTGATCTCCGGATATTCCTGGACCTTATCCAAAATTTCGTTTCTATGATACGGAACTCCGATCCAAAAAGAACCGCCCTTTCCGGAAATCAAAGCGGGAAGTCCCGGAATGTTCGTAAGAAAGAATTTTTCTACTCCCTTTTTAGGACCGAATAACGGAACCGAAGAGACTCTGTGACGGAACGGTTCGGATACGAGAAGGAATTGTTCGTTGGATGAAAGCGCTAAGCCCGTGGGATAAAACAAATCTTCATTCAAAATTTCTAATGAATTCAGATTCTTATCGAATACGAGAATCATTCCCTCGGGTGTGGAGGAAAGTTCCTCTAAAAAGGAATTCTTAAGCGAATGAGATTTGCTGGAAACGGTGAAGAAGATTCTTCCGTTTTTGGTCACGTCGATCGCATGAGGAAAACGTAATGTAGTTTCGTCCGGAAGTTTGGAAACGAGAATCTTTTGAGATCCGTCTTTGCGGATTTCTACGATTCCCACTTCCTCCACACAAACCAAAAGATTTCCCGCGGAATCAAAAACCATTCCCAAGGGTCTTCCTTCAACGGTCGCGAACGTTTCGACTTTTTCGTTGGTTCTGATTCTTACGATTTTACGATCCACGGTTCCGGTATAAACGTAACCGGAAGTGTCGATCGCGATTCCGTAAGGTTGGTTTAGACTTTCCTTATGAATCCATTCGGATTCCAAGAGAAAATTATTCTTACCCGGATCAAAGGGAGAATCGGCTAAATATTCTTCCGTGTTCTTGCTTGAGCGCAAAAATAAAAAGCCGAGGAAGATCGCAGAAATCGAAATGAATACAACGATAAAGAGGGAGATTTTTTTAAGCATGATCTTTAAAGACCGGTCTTTGTCTTTGATTGAATCTTCTGACCTCGAAGTGCAAATGATTTCCGGTGGCTCTTCCGGTTTGACCGACTTCTCCGATCTTCTGACCCTTGCGGACTTTTTCACCGGGACGTACGGAGATAGAACTCAGATGTCCGTATAAAGTTTCATAACCGAGTCGATGACCGATGACGATTAAGTTTCCGTAGCCGCCCTTCTTATCCGAAAAGGAAACTTCTCCGTCCGCAGAAGCGTAAACCGGAGTTCCTTCGTCGGCGGCGATATCCAATCCACCGTGAAAGGTTTCCTTTCTCGTAAAAGGATCTTTTCTTTTTCCGAAACGAGAAGAGACGATTCCTTCTTCACCTAAGGGGCGATAGAAAGCCATTCCGTAAAAGAAGGATCGTTCTTCTTTTGGAAGTCCCTTGCCGGGGATAAACCAGAAACCTTTGCCTTCGTCGAAGGAAATAAATTTCTCCGCGAGATTGTATTTTTTGGAAAGTTTTTTCTGAACGGATGGAGAATTCTCCCTTTCATCCGAATCGTAAACGCCGCGCATGTTCGGAATCAAAAGTTCCATTCCGGGATAAATGTCATACGGAGAAGAAAGGCTGTTGATCGAGGAGATCGTGTCGATGTCCATTCCGGTTCGGGCCATGATCTTGAAGAAGTTGTCCTCTTTTTTGACCACGTAACGATAGAATTCGAGAGAAGTGAGTTCCGATCTTTCCAAATTGGAAACGGATACTTTCAGATTATTTTTCACATCCTCTCTGAGACGTTTTACGGATTGATTGTTGTAATCTAGGTTTTTCAGAAGTTCCGGTTTTTGACGGGAATCGATCGGACTTTTAAAAAAAAGAACCGAGAAAAGTACGGTGAAGATTCCGATTGGATACCTGAGAGAACGTTTCATGGTCTTATACCTGTAGAATCGGCCGATTCTAAAAAAACAATGACGCAAAAAAAGAGACAGAAATGCTTGTAACCGAGACTCCCGATCCGATGGAATCCTTAGAAAATACTGGTAATCCGCAAAAGAAGCCGTTCGAACCGATCTTTATCGCGTTTCAACAGCTTTTGGTTTTGATACTCGGAACTTATATTCTTCTTCCCTTAATCGCCACTTCGATCGTTCTTACGGTTTTGATTTCTAAGGAACTTCCGAGTGACTTTCCGTACTTGGACGGAGATACAAGAGCGCAGATTTACAAGGAAACAACGGAGAAATTTCAGAAGGAAATTCAATCCGATACGAAGCAGATCTATCAGCGTTATATCGAAGTTATGGTAAAAGAAAAACCTTGGCTTCTGATCGTGGATCGATTGATCTGGGCGCTTTGTTTTATTCTTCCAGCCTATTTTATATTGGTGAAATTCTTCAAGGCGGAATACGCCAATCTCAGCGATCCATTCGAATTAAAGACTATGTTCACGGGCGCGGGGCTCGGAGCGTTGGTGTTTTTGTTCGTGATCGTATTCGGTTTTTTTCTCACTAAAATTTTCGGAAAACAAACTCCGAACGAATTTCAAGACGCGCTCTTTAAGGAGATGAAAGGGAACCGTTCTTTATTGCTCTGGGCTCTTTACAGCGTGGGTTTAATAACGGGAATCGTCGAAGAGGTTTTCTTTCGAGGATTTTGTCTGAAACAGTTTCAGGCGAAGGGTTTGGAAATGCCCGGACTTCTTTTTACATCGGTGGTTTTCGGATTGGTGCATTACAGCGGTCAAACTTCGGTCAGCGTTCCGATTCTGTTGAGTTTTGTGGGAATGTTTTTCGGACTTTTTTATCTGAGAACCGGAAATATCTGGTATTCCATTTCGGCTCACGTTAGTTACAATTCCATCATGCTTTTGATCGCCTATCTCAAAGGGGGAGAGATTCAGTGAGCCGCGTTTACAAACTCCTTACGATCGTCATTCCGTTTCTCATGACGTTTCATTCCTTGTCCGCATCCGAAGTGATCGAACTGGACGGAAACATCGAAGAGAATAATATGAAAGTTTCCGCGGCCTTAAACAAGTTTGCGGAAGGTTCGGTAAAGTTCAGTAAGAAGACAAAAGGATTCAAATATCATTATACGAATCCCTGGTATTCCAGATATACTTTCAATATTTATTTGGGAGAATTCGCAAAGCGTGATAACGTAAGTATCATGCGAATCGAAGCGCCTAAAAGTGGTATGGAAAAAGCGTTTCGAAATTACTTTAAGGACGAATTACAAAGGAAAGACGCGACCGGGGTAGGTTCCGCTTCCGGCACAACTCCGGACGAGAGAATTGAAAAGCTCGAAAAAAAATCCCATCTTGTATCTCAGGGATTGAACTTAATCTCGCCTGCGTTTTCCGTACTTTATAATTCCCGCAAGTCGCCGGTTTATACTCCGTCGGATACGTTCTCGAGAACCTCTTTTTATCTTCTGAGCGATTTGTTGATCGGAGGACTTGCGTATTACTTTGCGATGAACAGCATTCATAAAAAGAGCACGATTGACAATCTTCTGAATAAGGAAGGTCCGAGTGGAAACGTGTTCGATACGCAGTACGGCGGTGTTGTGATCGCGGCGCTCGTAATCCCGAGGCTTTATCGGATGACCGGGGCCATCGAGGATACGACTACCCACAACCGTCTTGTAGAATTGTCTTATACGTATAAATATTAATAATTTAGAATATAGATTTCGAAAATAAGATCGCTCCGTTTCGAAACGGCGATTCGATCGACGCGGCCATGAAAACGGAAACAGTGAAACAACCGATTTTTCGAATCAGCGGAAGAAGATCCTTATACTTCTATTGTATTCTAACGGGAATCGTTTCGGGCTTGGGTGCATTCGTATTCTCGAGAATTCTTGCCGTCTGCGAATATCTATTCTTAGATCGAGCCGCGGGTCTTTCGCTTCCTCATGCTTCGGGAGAATTTTTGATCGATTCGAACGACGCGATTCACTGGGGAATTCCTTTCTCGGACGAGTATCGACCTTGGATCCTGTTCTTCCTTCCGGTCGTGGGCGGACTTCTTACGGGTTGGATCGTGAATCGTTTTTCACCGGAGTCGGGTGGAACGGGTTCGGATGCGATGATCGATTCCTTTCACAATCAAGAAGGAAAGATGAACCCAGTCGTTTCGCTCGTTAAATCCATTGCTACGATCTTTACGTTGGCGAGCGGAGGAAGCGGCGGTAAAGAAGGGCCAATCTCACAAATCGGTGCGGGTTTCGGTTCCTTGCTTGCTACGATTTTAAAAGCGGGGGCAAGAGCGCGTCGAACTCTTTTGTTGGCCGGAACTGCCGGAGGATTGGGCGCGATCTTTCACGCACCTCTTGGTGGCGCTCTTACCTCGGTGGAAATGATCTACCGCGAAGACATCGAAAGTGATTCTTTGATTCCTTGTATTATCTCATCGGTTTCGGCTTACTTGGTTTATTGTTCCCTCAACGGATTCAACACCGTGTATCGAGTCGCAGATACGGAGTTTTCCAGATATACGGATTTGATTTTTTATTTGGGCTTGGGCGTTCTCTGTTTCGTTTGCGGAGACGTGTTCATCCGAATTTTTAGAAAGGTTCAGAATTTTTCAGCGCGGTTGAGAATTTCTCCGATCGTTAAACCTGCGTTAGGCGGAATTTTGATCGGAACGATCGGACTTTTTTTGCCGGAGACGATCGGAACCGGGGCCGGGGTTCTTCAAGTCGCTTTGGACGGCAAGGACCCGGTGGGAACTCAAGGTTTATTATCCGCTTCGTTTCAAACGAGAGGACTTTGGCTGGTCGCAATATTTTTTATCTTAGCGGGAGTTAAAATTCTTACCACTTCATTTACGATCGGAACCGGCGGCTCCGCGGGTATGTTCGGTCCGTCTCTTTTTATCGGAGGAATGTTGGGTGGAGGGGTGGGGACTCTTGCAAAGGTTCTCGTTTATCCGGATCTTTCCGTTGCATCTTTTATCTTGGTAGGAATGGGCGCGTTTTACGCCGGGGTTGCAAGCGCTCCGATCGCAGGAATGATTATGATCTGCGAGATGATCGGAAGTTATTCTCTTTTGCCTCCGTTGATGGTTGTTTCGATTTTAACGTTTGTGCTCAGTCATAGGTTGAGTTTGTATCAAGCTCAAAAAGAAACCAGATTTCAATCGCCTGCGCATTTCTGGGATATGAACCGCGACTTTCTGGAAGAGATTCAGGTTAAGACCTGGAAGAATCGATTGAGAACGATTGCGGTTGCCAGAGAAGATCAATTGCTTTCTAGGTTGGAAGAAGAGGCCTTAAAAATTCAGGCGAGCGATTACGTGATCCTGGATCGGGAAAATAAATATCTGGGAATTCTTTCTCTGCGAAAAGCGAGGCATACTCTTGAGTCCAGAAACGTCGCAGGAAATCTCATAACGGTCGGAGACGTTACGGACACTTCGGCTCCTTTTGGAAAACCAGAGGATTCCCTCGCGAGTTTGTTGAAGATCCTTATAGATCAGGATTTGGATAAAATTGCGATTGTGGAGAAGGATCAGTTTATCGGTTATCTCAGATTCGCGGACCTCATGAAGATCTATTTCGAGAATACGTTTCCAAAAAGCGTCAAATCGACCCTTTCCCCACCGAAAAACGGAACATAACCTACGGCCTGTAGCGTACGCTCCAATTTTTTTCTCGACTTTTTAAGCATCGACCTATAAAATAATCCGAACTTTTTAAAAATAACTGATATTTAATAATAATATCAGTAAGCGATATAAGTCAAAATGTATCTTTATGTCCTTGGAGAGGGACGTAGAAGAGGGCAGGCGAAATTGAAAATTCTCAAGTTGAAAAGAACATTCGGGATAGGATTACTCATCGGGATCGGCTTTGCAAAAGAAATGCAGGCCGGAAGTTACGGGGACATTTACGGGGCGCATCCGGCGGCCGCGGGAATGGGAAGCGCGGTAACTGCAATCGTCAATAATTCTTCAGCGGTATTTTATAACCCAGCGGGACTCGGAAGACTTTCCGAAGGAGATTTGATTCTTGCTTCGATTGAAAAAGAAGCGAGAACCAACGGAGTGGAAAATCCAGAGAATAAGGATGCCGCTCCTCCACCTCCACCCGCGGATCCGAACGATCCGGCAACCCAACAGCCCGCGGTTGTGGGGCCTTGGTACAAACGTTTTTGGGCCGATACAAAAGAAGGTTTCACGAAGGAAGTCTTTAAATACAAACCGGCCAATCGCCCGGAAAGAAGCGTTCACGAAGTAAGTTTCCAATATCACTATGCGAATCCGGATTCGCATACGACCGCACCACGAAATCAGAATATTACAAAAATAAGAGATAGTTTCGTAGGTCTCGGTCTGACTCTCAATTTGAACGATATGTTCGATATGGGAAGAGGTCTTCGTTTCGGGATCAACGCCCTCGTTCCCGGAAGCGGAAATCTTCTTACTCTCAACGATCAGAATCCAACGGTTCCACGTTATCTGCAACAGGGAATCAGCAACGAAAGACCTACGATCATGGGCGGTCTCGGTTTGGAAATCTGGAAGGATCGTTTGTTTGCCGGGGTCGGCTTTACGGCGACCGCGGGTGGAACCGGAAGTATTTTGATGAAGGACGTTCCGATTTCCCCCGATCCGGTTTCGGCGAACTCACAAGTGATTCTTACCGTGAAGCCGTTGATCAATCCTACCTACGGTCTTCAGTTTTCTTACGGAAAACTCAGCTTAGGGGCTTCTTACAAAAGGGAAACCGTCACTCAGATCGATCCCGTTCCAGCGAGAGCGCAGACAACCCTTCTGGGGATTCAATTGGATTTCGATTTGGCGATTTTGGACGGATTCAACCCGAGAGTTTTTTCATACGGACTCGCGTTCAGACCGAACGACAGATTGGTTCTCAGTTTGGATATGAACCGCGAACTTTGGAGTCAGTTTAAGATGTCCCGTATCAAGGAAAAATATTCGGAAGCGTTTTATCTTCACGATACTACGAACTTTCGGATCGGAGCGGAATATTCCTTGTTTAAATTCTTAAAAACGAGAGTCGGATTCGCGACAAGACCGACTCCGTTACCGGTAATGGCGGGGGCAAACAACTGGATGGATTCGGACCGAAACATCTATAGTTTAGGATTTTCTTATATATTCAGCCCGACCACGTTTAAATTTATGAACCGTCTTAGAAAGCCGGTGATCTTCGACATAGTTTTTGAAAACCACCAGTTGAAGGCTATGGAAGTTCATAAATACAATCCTACGGAAAGAAATCCGAATTATTCTTACGGCGGATATATCTGGACCGTGGGTGTTTCGATGACCATCTTCTTCTGAAATACGACGGTTGAGTCGTTTGATAACTTCTATCCATAACACGTGTTATCTTACGGTCGGAACTCCGATTTCGACCGTTTTCCTTTTTTCTTGACAATAGCGATCGCTACAGAGTTCACTTTGAGCTGAAACTCACATAGAATGAACCGCGTTCGTTTTGAATTCGGTTTCTTTGTGGGTTCATAGTGAAGAAGAAAAAGGAAGCGAACCGATTATGGAAAAGAATCTCATCGAGTTGATCACTCCCGTATTTTTTGTTCTGCTGGTTGTGGAACTGATCGTAGGATACGCGGTAAAAAAGCCAGTATATCGATTTAAGGATTCCGTGAGCAATCTAACCGCAGGAATTTATATGCAGGTTTTTACGGTGTTTGTCACCGTCGGCCTCTTGTCTATTTACGCTTGGGTATATAAGAATTTTGGAATTTTCCAAATCTCTGATACTTCCGTTTGGGGATGGATCGCTTGTTACGTATTGGCGGATTTTTGCTACTACTGGTATCATCGTCTCGGTCATGAAATCAACGTATTCTGGGCGTCTCACGTCGCGCATCATCAAAGTGAAGACTACAATTACACGGTCGCTTTAAGACAGGGGATCTTTCAGAATTTATTCTCCCTTCCGTTTTATCTTCCGCTCGCCGTGATCGGATTTTCTCCGATGATGTTCGTGATTTGTATCCAAGTGAACTTCGCTTATCAATTTTGGATTCATACTCGATTGATCGGGAAATTGGGAATTCTCGAATACATACTCAACACACCTTCTCAACACAGAGTTCATCACGCCCGCAATCCCAAATACATCGATAAAAATTATGCGGGAACCTTTGCGATTTGGGACAGAATGCTCGGAACTTATATCGAAGAGGAAGACGAGCCGATTTTCGGAATCGTAAAACCTCTTCAGACTTGGAGTCCGGTTCACGCGCAGATTCATCACTTCGAAGATCTTTTTAAAATGGCTTGGAAAACCAAAAACTGGAAGGATAAATTTCTGGTTTGGTTCAAACCACCGGGTTGGCAACCTTCCGATATCGGAGAATTTATTTCCCCTCCGGAAATCGATAAGAAGACATACAAAAAGTTTAATACTCATATTCCCGCGACTCTGATGACCTATTCCGCGGTTCAATTCGCGTTGGGAATCGGCGGTTCCATGACCTACATAGAATTCAAAAAGGAACTTCCTTTGTTCGAGATGTTGGTTCTTGGTTTTTATATTCTTTGGACTTTCTGGAATATCAGCGCGATTTTCGAAACCAAAACGAGTGGAATGATTTCCGAAATCGTAAGAATGAGTTCGATCGTCGCAATTTCTTTCCTATTTCCGATGGATTTTACCGGAGTGGAAAAACTAAAAATGTTATTAAGCGAAGAATGGATTCTCGCTTTACCGAGAATTCTCCAGATCGGATCTCTCGTTTCCTTAACCGTACTCGGAAGTTTTTTAATCAGTCAGAAACGATTCTTTTCGGTCGGAGGTCAAAAGACCCAGGCCCAAAGTACTTTCTGAAACCTACCTTCTCCCCTTAGGGAAAACGGTTGACCCGTCTCGGGAACCGGTGTTTCTTTTCGTGAAGAAGAAACACTGGTTTCTCGGAGAAAAACCGTATGCGACAATCCTTTCTACCGTTGCGGATTGAAAAAAAGTTATTTCCAATTTTGATTCTTATCTTTCTGATTTTAACGGCTCCGCCGGTTAAAGGTCAGGATGAAGTCGATTCTTCGGAGACCGACGAACGGTCCGTAGGCGAACGAATCGCGGCCACGACGCCGGAGAAAGTCGATTTGTCTCGAATTCAATCCGTCGTGTTGTATTCCAGCTTTGCGTATGTTACGAGAAATCTAAGAACCAAGATCAAAGCGGGAAGTTCCGAAATTTATCTCGGTGAAATTCCGGATCACGTTTCGGAAAGAACGATCTCGGTTCGTTTTCCGGATTCTTCCAAGAAGATTAAGATCCGGGGAATTCGAGCGAGAATTCGCGTGGAACGAAAAGCCAGAACGAAAGAAATCGCTTCTTTGTTAAAGCGACAAGAAGCCCTCAACGATCAGATAGAACTTTTGAGTTCCGAAATTCAGGAATTGATCGAAGAAGAGAAGACGATCGTAAAAATTTCTCCGGCGATTAAAAAAGATCCGGCTCCACAAGAAGAGATCGCGGATCCCGAATTCTTATCCGGTTTTCAAAAACAATATCAGGAACATCTCAATCAATTGTCTTTGATTCGTCAGAAAAAACTCGAAACTCTCGATCAAGTTCGAGAAGAAGGGTTGGTTGCGGACGCACGTTTGGATCATCTCGGAAGACTCGAGGCGAAACAAAAAAAGGAAATCTATCTTGAAACGGAAACCTCCGATGATTCGGAAACGTTTATCGAATATAAATATTTGATTCCGGGTGCGAGTTGGTTTCCTCGATATTCTCTCCAGCTTACGGACGAATCCAGAAGCGGAGATCTCAGTTGGTTTGCGCTTGTTCGAAACGATACGGGAGAAGATTGGGACAAGGTAAAACTTTTTTTCACCGCTTCCAATCCCGACTTGGATATAGATCTTCCGATCGTAAGAGAATGGAGAATTCAAACTCAGTCTTCCATCGACGACGTGAAACAACAAGCGTATAACGATTACGAAGAAAGTGTCGCCTTTGAAGCGAGGGACGAGGCTCCTTCACCTTCCGCCGGAGCCGCAAGGGAAAAGAAAAAAGAAGAATATAAGGTCTCCGGAAAAATCAGCAAACGCGCCGCTTCGAAATCGGACGGTTATGCGCAGAGCAACGCACCTGCAAAGAATGCACCGGCTCCGATGGAACAATCTCGTCAGATCATTCAACAGAATTATTCCAATCGAGCGAATTCTCTTCGAACCGAAGACAATCTCAATCAACTGAAGAATGATTTAGCAAATCAGCAATACAACTTCAACAACGGTCAATACGATCAGGCGAATTATTACGGGCAGGAAGCTCTGAAAAAATTCTCCAAACTTTCGGATTTTTCCCGTAAGGAATTGAATTCCATCGAAACGTATACGGAAGACCTACTTCGTAAAGGAAGTCTGATTCTTTCTTCTCAAAAAGTTCCGGGTGGTTTGATTCCGCCTTCACCTTTGGAAGGTTTTGATTATCAATACGCTTCCGGGATTTCGGAAACGATTCCTTCGGATCGTTCTCTCAATAAGGTTTTTCTAAAGAAGAAAAACTTATCCTTAACACCCGGCTATTCCACTTCTCCTCTCGCGGGTCCGGGCGCTTATCTTACCGTAGAAGCTTCAAATTCGGAAGGAGAACCTTTACTCGCCGGTCCGATGGAAGTTTTTTCGGGGAATACACTTTTAGGCAATACGGTTCTCAGCGTAAGCAAACCCGGTGAGGCGATTCGAATGGAACTCGGTCAAGATCGGGACATTCTCGTAAATAGAAGGGAAACTTCTTTTGAACAAAAGGAAGGTGTGATTTCGTCGCGCACAAAGATCAAATACAAGGTCAGCATAGAAATCAGAAATCGTAAAAAAAGAAACGCGGTGATCACTCTGATCGATCGTGTTCCTTATACGGTGGACGACAGCGTGGAAATCAAATTCGATTTCGGTAAGGACGTTCCTTCTAAAAACGAGGAAGGAATTTTAACTTACAAAATGGAACTTCCTTCGGGCGGAAAGAGAATTATAGAATTTGAATATTCTGTAAGTCACCCGACCGATAACCGTCTGATCCGAACTCCAGGTTCCGGAGGATACTAAGATGAAAAATTCAAATTTTGGAATATTCTTACTTGCGATTGCGTTTTTATTCTCCCCTTTGAGCGGGAGAGAAGTGGAACTCAAGGTTCAGGACGTAACTCTTTACGAATCGTCCGCCGGAGTTTTGAGAAGCGGAAGAATCAATTTGGAACCGGGGCTCAACGAACTTCTCATTCGAAATCTTCCGGTCGCTCTTCAAGACGAATCTTTGGTCGCGTCCGTGGAAGCTCCCGGAGCTTCCGTGGTCGGTTCGAGCACTTGGATCGAAACCGGGGCCATCATTCACAACGAAGAGGCTTTGGAACTGCAAAAGAAAATCAGAGTTCTGGAAAAGGAAATCGAAGGTCACGAAGGAAAGGATTCGAATCTAAAAAATCTGAAAAGAATTCTCGTGGATACGAGACTGAAACTTTCGGAAATGATCTCCAAAAATCTTTTCTACAAAAAGAACGAAGCCGATTCTAAGAAATGGTTTCAATCCCTTTCCGGAAATCGTCAGGCCATTCAAGCCGCATTGAATTCCAATCAGGAAGTCACTCGTTCGATTCGAGATCTTCGTAAAAAACTTTCAGAGTTAAGAGATAAACTCGGAGTGATTCTTTCTTTATCCGAAAAATCCTCGCGAATTACGAAAGTTCTGATCAGTTTCAACGGCGCGGAAAAAAAGGAAGCCAAGTTGAATCTTACGTATCAATCCGGAGGAGTTTCGTGGAAACCTTTCTATTCGGTGCGTATGGATGGAAGGGAGAAGATAGAACTCGAATATCTCGCCGAGATCAATCAGGAAAGTGGAGAAGATTGGAATAATATTAATCTTTTATTATCTACATCCAGCCCCGACGTAAGCGGTAGAAGACCTCGCCTTTCCAGTCAAAAGTTATACGATCAGAAAAAACAAACGAACAAAGACGGGCTCGTCGCAGTACAAAATCAAAGTTCAACCGCCGGAGAAGCGAACATCGCACCCGAAGTGGAATCTCCCGAAGCGGGAACCGATCCGACTACGGGAAACAGCGAAGAATCGGGAAGCGGCTTTTTGTTTCGTTATTCCAAACCTGTGACCCTTCTTTCCAGAAAAGAATCCAAAAAGTTATCCCTCGCTTCGTTTTCAACTGACGCAGTGTTTAGCGCTCTGTATGTTCCCGCGTTGAAACGTTATCCGCTCATTAAAGGAAGTTTTAAAAATCTTTCAGGCTTTCCGATTCTTCCCGGCGAGGCGGCCGTGTTTCGCCAAGCGGGAATGGTGGGAACATCCAGTTTCGGTTATATAAGTCCGGGTGAAAAAGCGGAAATATCTTTCGGCTCCGAAAACGAAATCCGCGCGATCTACAGAAAAGAATCGAATCAAACCAAAGAGGGTCTTCTTTCCGGAACCAAGGTGATCGAAAAGTTGATTCGAGTGGAACTTGAAAATTTCGGAAAAGAATCCAGATCGATTTCGTTTCAGGAATCGATTCCGGTTTCGGGCGTGGAAAGTGTAAAGATTTCGATCGATTCGGAAACAACTCCCGGTTACGCGGAAACAAGAAAGGATTCCGGAATTTTAGAATGGAAATTGGATCTAAAACCGAATCAAAAACGGGAAGTTAGACTGAAATATAAGGTGAGCTTTCCGGCTGAATTCGATTTACATCTGTGACGTCTAACGTTCTTAACGGAGTTCCTCTTCCTCGGAAACACCGAGCGCGGACGGAACTCCGGTCATATCCCACAGTTCTAAAACTCCGGTTAACGAATCTTCCGCCGGAACTTGGATTTCGATCTTTCCCTTACCTTCTGAAAGATCGAAACATACACTTTCGGTTCGGATTAAATTCTCCGGCGAAGAAATTCTTTTCGGACCTAAACTCTGACGGGGAGAATTCGCTTTCCGTTTTACGTTGAGCACTACACAATTCTTAGGACTGTTTCCCGCTTTAAAACCGAAGTCGATTATATACATAACTTGGGTGTCGGATATACGGGGTTTTCTATGGATCTTTTCAAACCAAACCATCAAATCGTTGTTAGGTTTTGGAATCGGATTCTTCTGCGGTTCTTTGACGGCCGCGACCGTATCGGATTGAGTTTTCAGGGAATCCAGGGCCGTATAAAACGAAGAATCGTCTTCGATTCCGAAATAATTTCCGTTTCCTTCTTCGGTAAGAATTCTCATTTGTTGTTCTTCGTTCGGTTTTAAACCGAGCCCGAAGATGTGAAATTTAAACGGAATTCCTTTTTGTTTTAGAACTTGAAGTTCCTTTTTCGGATCTCCGTAACAACTTTCCACTCCGTCGGTAACGAGAATGATTTCGGTTTCTTTTTTTCTTTGAGAGATCAATGTCCCCGCGATTCGAATCGATTCCGCGAGAGGAGTCGTACCGGAAGGTGTTAAACCGAATAGACGAGATTTGAATGCCTCGTGATTGCCCGCTTCCAAGGGTTGATACAAACGCGAAGAGGAACAACCGGGTACTCTGTTTCCGTATGCCATAAATCCGACGTCGGTTTCCGAAGGTAGGCCGGCGATATAATGACTGACGTGTTTTTTTGCGAGATGGATTTTCTGATAAATTCCGAGATATTCGTTCATCGATCCCGAAGCGTCTATGATAAAGAGTTTGGATCGTTCCTTATTTTCAGACGAGACTTCGTTTACGAAGGATAAAAAAAACAAGATCAACGCGAACGTATATGCGATCCTTTGAATCTGAATAAAAACGGAATGAACAAAAAGTCGCATGTTAAGAATTCTATCGGAAATTCGCGTAAAAACTATAGCGTTAAGGTCGTATCAGCGATTCCAAAAGATCAATTTGGAAAAAAATTCTGTCCCATTCTTTTGAATTACGATCTTACTCAAAGAGCCGTAGTTCAACTCGAATGAAAAACTTCGTTCCAAGGGAATCTCCAAAAGTTTACAAAGAATGATTCGAATCACTCCGGCGTGTGTGACGATTCCGATTTTACCGCTCGGATCGGATTTCAAAATTCCGTCCAAGAACTCGGAAACCCTTTGGAACATTTCAAGATAACTTTCCCCGTTTGGAGTTTTTTCGTTTACGAAGTTTTTCGTCCAGGAATCGGATTCTTCTTCCGAAATATCGGACCAGAGTTTTCCTTCCCAAATGCCGAAGTTCAACTCCATCAGACAAGTCGAATATTCTAATATACCTTTCGGTTCTTTTTCGATTAAGAATTCTGCGAGAAGTTTGCAACGCGAGCTCGGACTTGAGTAGATTCTTTCGGGAACGGTTCGGATTTTTTCGAAAACGGAATCGAACTCGGATTGAAAACCCGGAATCAAAGGAACGTCCGTTCTTCCGTAACAGGTTCCTTTGGGAACGTCGGGGGTCGTATGTCGGATTAAATAAAGTTCCAAGAAACGATCATTCCCAAATAGAGAAGGAGCTCGACGCCTTGTTGCGTGAAGCCGAGGCAATCCCCCGTAAAACCTTCGATCCATTTTTTGAAATAACTTCGAAAGTATAGAACGAATGCGAATGAAAGAAAAAATCCCAAAAGAATATTCGGCAATCGATCCTTATGTTGAAACGCAAAGTAAACCGCGGGTGAACATCCGAAAAATACGGAAAGAAGAAAGTCGGGCAACGGCAATTTCTTTACCATAGGTTTTGATTTGGAAAGATCGTTGTCCCTCGCATACGGAATCAACATCATCATCACGAGAGCGAACCATCGACTTGCGGCGTGTGCGAACCAGGAAGTGAACAAAAAGATCCAAGGAGAAATTTGAAACAACTTCACGAGCAAAAGATATTTCAAACCCAAAGAAAGAATCAAACCCAAGGAACCGAAGGTTCCGATTCGACTGTCTTTCATGATCTCCAGAATTTTTTCCTTACTCCAACCTCCGCCGAACGCGTCGCAAACGTCCGCAAGTCCGTCTTCATGAAATCCTCCCGTGATCAAAACACTCGCGATCATTCCGAGAATTACGGAAATTTCAACGGGAAGAATCCAGGAAAGAAAGTAAGTAAAAAAGGAAGCGCCTGCCGAAACGATCCAACCGATCAAAGGAAAATAACGTGACGATCTTGAGACTGAGGATTCCGAATAAACGTAAAACGGAGGAACGGGAAGTCTTGTATTGAACATCCAAGAAGCGCAGAAACGATTCCACTCTTCTCGGAATCGATTCAACGTTTCTGATCCACTTTTGCGGATTCGAAAGAAGCCATGTCTTTTAAGAAAGTCACTGCGGACAAAAGAATCGGAAACGCGACGGCGCATCCGGTTCCTTCGCCGAGTCTCAGTCCTAAATCGAGAATGGGTTTTGCATTCCATTCTTCTAATAGATATGTATGGCCGGGTTCGACCGACTTATGACAAAAGACTGCGTTTTTGATGATTACCGGTTCCATTCTTTGTGCGATTAAGAATGCGGAGGTTGCGATAAATCCGTCGACCATAATGATTCGTCCCTTTTTCGCCGAATCGATCATCGCTCCGACCATCATCGCGATTTCGAAACCTCCGAAAATTTGCAAAACGTCGAAAGGCGTTTCTAAAGAACTTTGGTATTTACGAAGACATTCTTCTAAGATCACGATCTTTTTCTGAAAACCCTGATCGTTCAATCCGGTCCCTCTTCCGGTTACTTCCTTTAAATCCTTGTTCAATAGACTGGCGGTAATCAGACTCGCGGAGGAAGTGTTTCCGATTCCCATTTCTCCGAATCCGATCACATTACAATTCTTTGATACAGATTCGGTGGAAACCCAGGCGCCTCTTTCGATCGCCTGATTGCATTCTTCCTTGGTCATCGCGGGTTCCATGAGAATATTCTTGGTTCCGAACCCGACCTTTGCGCCGATAAAATCCGGATTGATGGAAACCGAATCCAGAGGAAAAGCGAAATCGACTCCGGCGTCCACGACTTTGAGTTTGATCGAATTCTGTTTGCAGAACGCGTTGATCGCCGCTCCTCCATTCAAAAAATTGAATACCATTTGATAGGTGACTTCTTTCGGATAAGCGCTCACGCCGGAGTTGGCAAGACCGTGATCTCCGGCAAAAACAAGAATGTGTGGGTCTGAAAGTTGGGGAGAATCGGTGTTTTGGACAAGACCGATTTGAAGCGCGAGAGATTCCAAAGCTCCCAGCGAACCGGGAGGTTTTGTTTTTAGATCGATTTTACTTTGTAATTTGGTAAGAAGTTCATTAGGATTCAAACGGAAAGTTCCTTCTCAGTCTCGTCGATAGGATTCGTAAAATTCGTTTTCACTTTTAATTCAACCCGATCCAAAATTCCGAAAAGAATCGGAGTGTAGATCAAGTTTCCGAGTAGAGTACCACCAAAATAGGGGATAGCGGCGATATAGCAAGTCAATAAACCTTCGGAAGTTTTCGGATAGATGGAAGAGAATGCCCATACTGAAAAGTTGGAAAGAATAAAGAATTGAGTGCTCGCAAGTAAGGTCACAAGAAATACCGAAGCGATCTTTGTGCTATCTTTCAGAAAAATTCTTCCCAAAGCTACGCAGATTAGATGAGCCGCATAAACTAAAGGAAGTCCTTCATAAAACCAATCGTAACCATGAACCTTGGAAAGAATCAGATCGGTTACAACAAGCATTAACAACGGATAGGCGAAGGCTTTCCAGCCCTGAACTCTCGCTCCGGAGTATACTGTCATCGCACCGACCGAAGTAAAGTTGGAAGGATGCGGTAAAAATCGGGAGATTCCGGATAGGATTACGCCGATGGATGAAATCGTATCGTTTGCCGCGAGTTTTGATTTCAGATTTTTAAGAATACGATCGAGGTTTAACATTCTATTCTCCTAATATTATGGGCTGAGTTGTTTCGCGATAACTCCGTCTATGTCGGGGTTTTCATTTGCTCCCGGAATAGGAAGCGAAGTTAAAATCGCTTTTGCCGATGTGAGTTTTACGTAAAGAAATCCGTTTGTCTGAAGTTCGGTTTTCAAAGCTCCGTTACAACCCGTTCCGGAGTTTCCGAAGTTCGCATCACCGAGATCAAAGGAATCTCCTCCACCCGAAGCGAAGAGCGTGGTCGAATTCATCGGGTTTGTGATTTGATTGTAATCCACGTATTTCAATCCGGCAAATCGAAGCCAGTTTGTGGGGTTGTTCGAGAAAGTTCCACCGCCTGTATAAGTTGGATTCCATCCGCACCAATTCGTTTGATCGTTACCGACTTCCACGATGACTGGTTCCAAGTATACAGTGGTCGCATTTCCGCCTTGTTGAAACGGATTTTCAAATACGATGAAATCGGCGCCGGTTGCATTCTGAACTTTTTTGCCGAACCATCCTAAAATCAAAGACGCTCCGGCTCCGTTCGTATCCAACGTGAAAACATCCAGCGATCCGTTGAAACTTCCCATTCCCATAACGCCGTCAACGGCGCAAATCGAATCTTGAAATCCGCTTCCAACGTTTGCGGGAGCGCTTACGATTTCTTTGGCGTTATAAACGCCTGTTTGATCGATTGCAATTCTATCTTTGCAAGGTCTGGAAGCGTTGGCGGAACTTCCGGTTTGCGCTATAAATAACAATGCGGCTAAAGAAGAATCGTCTTTTGACTCTGGCTTACAATCAGAAAGGAATAAAATAAGAACGATGATTAGAATGGCTCGTATATTGCTGAAGATTTTATGTTTCATAAAGTTGCTCGAAACGAGTAAGACAAAAATTCTTTCGTCTTACTCGTTTATCAATTTTGATTATCTAGCTTCGAAACGATTCCAAATGGATCCGGTTCCCGGAGTGAACGTGTTGTTCGTATAACAACCAGTATTCATGTTCGTTTTATCGTTTGATTGTGTGCTCGCTTTGACCGCGTCCAAAGTAGTTTTATTTCCGGTAAGATCCGCGCAAAGATAGAACTTATTATCGGTAAAGTAATTCCAATAATAAGCAGAAAATTTTCCGGCCGCACCGAACGGGTGAGCGGTAAACTGGACGTAGATCGCTTGTTTAGAATTATCGTATGCAAGAATATTCGCTTCGTAAGTTGAAGTACCGCTTACTTGTTTAAACGTGTAATTGGTAATCGTATATTCTCCGGTCTTAACGGTTCCCGCCGAGCTGAATGCGTCCCCAGCAAATGAAGGAGTTCCATTATACGCGCTCCAATTTCCCGCGATCTGAAGGTTAGAAGCGTTGACGACCGCTAAGATCGCGCTGATCTGATCGTTGTTATCTTCCTTCTTCGTTTCAAAACAATTCACCAATCCGAGAATCAGAAAGGTTGCCGCAAAAAGTTTCCAATGTGTTGAAAGTTTCTTCATGTTGTTACCTGCAAAAGTTTTCCTTTGTCAGGGTAGAGAAAATCCTAAATGAAAAACGTATTGAATTCGATTTAGAATTCTCCCTAAACGAATGGATCGAAAAGTTTGAATTTTCCACTCGGGTCCCCCGACGTTCGTCTTTCGGGACCCCATCGCGGACGCATGAAAAATGCAAAGGCGAGTTTCGAACTGTCCCTACCTCGAGGACGTTGTTCGCGGGGAAGATCTGGCTTATCGAAACTCATCGGAGAATCGAAATCACAGTTGCGGGTCAGCGTGGGAATTTCACCCAACTTCCTCCCTGAAAGCTTAAGGACAGGTGAAAATTGGAACCTTTTGCGCGCAAGGGTTTTTCTAAGGATCGAGAATGCGACAGATTTCGGGCGAACCCGTTCAAATTCTTTCCAAGAAGGCAAGATTTTGACCGAAAATAAAGAAAGGAATCTAACTTTTCCAAATTCAAATCGGACAATTCAATGAAACTAAGCAGATCGGAGTTTATCAAACTTGGAATATTGACCGCTACGGGCATTTCCGGCCTTCCTGGAATGAAATTATCGGCCCAAGGGTCTTCTTCCTCTCAGAAGACCGTGATCGTGCTGGGTGGAGGAATTTCCGGTCTGTACGCATCCTACCTTTTGGGAAAAACCGGAATCAAAGTTAAACTCATCGAAGCCACGGATCGTTTGGGTGGGAGAATCCGAACCGTCGCCGATGGAAGCGGAAACTTTTTGGATCTTGGAGCGGAATGGCTTCAAGCGGAACATAGGACTGCGAGAAGTTTAATCCGCGAATTGGGATTGAAGACGACGGACTTCGAAGTTCAATCGGATTTGTTTTTCGGAACCTATCAGAAGTTCGGAACCTGGGACATATCTTCGAAGTCTCAGGAGATTTTGAACAAACTCGTTCAGATGAATTCCAAAATCAACTCCACACAACAACAGGAATTGGATAGAATCAGTTTTTATAATTTTCTAATATACCAAGGGATGACTCCCGAAGATCTAAACGTATTGAACTTTAAGTATTCCTTATATTATGGGGATTCTCTTCGTTCTTTGTCCGCGCAGAAGGTTCTTTCGGATCTCGTCAACTTTCCGAAATACAACACACGTTTGGAAGGGGGAATGGAAGCGCTCGCAAAAGCTCTCGTGTTCTCTTTGGAAAACACGGAAACGATTTTCGCCGACCCGGTCGTGTCCGTCGTTCAGGCGGAAGGAAAAGTTTCGGTTACTACCGCTTCCGGAAAAAAGATAGAAGGTAACTCGTGTATTTCCACTTTGCCCGCAAATCAGCTAACGTCGATTCAGTGGGACCCCGAGTTGGACAAAGAAAAGAAATTATCCGCGCTCAGAATTCGTTACTCCAGGATCTATAAGACTTTTCTAATGTTGCGAGAATCTCCTTGGTCAAGGGAGAATTTTTCGGCTTATTCGGATTCGGCCGCCGGTTTTATCTACGACGCGGGAACGAAAGCGAATGCGGAGGATAAAGTTCTCGGAATGATTTCGACCGGAGATCGTTACGACGTACTGGCTTCTTCCACGGATGCAATGAAAGTGGAATATATCCGTCTCGCGCTGGAACGTCTGGGACAAAAGAAAGATCTGCAGGTTTTGAGAATTCAAAGTAGCGACGTTTCCCAATCTAAATATGTTCCTGCGGGAATTGCGACGTTTCCACCGGGAAGTTACGGATCGATCATCTCCCTTTTAAAACCGATGGATCGAATTTTTTTCGCGGGAGAACACACAGCAGAAATCAACGGGACCGTGGAAGGCGCGCTCACTTCCGCGATCCGAGCCGTGAATCAGGTTTGATCGGCTTGTCGTTGTTCCGACTATTTTAGTAAAACAAACTGGCCCCCACCCGCATTGGGTGGCGGTGGTGATGACGAGCGATCCGTAGTGAGCGAGGCGCTGAGTTCTACTTTGTGGGAATTCTTCGGCAAATCCGCTTATATCAGAAAAACTTCCGGATGTCAACGCCATCTCGTCCCACGATTTTGTAGGAACTCCAACAAAATAAAAAAGGGCTCGTGGCCCTTTTTAAAAAATCAGAATATTCTACTTTTCTAATTCTTTACTTAAATGAAAATCAATCCTCGATCACGCTCATCGCGTATTCGGAAATCGCGTCCCTTCTTTGTTCCGCAAAGTCTTTGTGGAACCAAAGGCTTTGGACTTTCGAAGCCTCTTTTTTGTTTCCGATCGTGATCTTGGTCATACATTCTTCGACTGCGAACTTCATGGCTTCTTTTCCGGTTTCCCCAAGCCCTTTGTTCCGTTTTTTACGAGTGATTTCTCCTCCGCCTTTTTCAACGCGTTTGATCAATTCATCGTAATCTTTGTCGTCGATACAGAATACGGTTTCCTTTTTCTTATCTCCCAATTTCACATCCACTTCGTAAAGAGGCGCGCTGGAGATATGAATAAAACCCAGTTCAAAAAGTTCCGGCCAATATTCGTAAAAGAAAGAAAGCATCAAAGAACGAATCGCATATCCGTCGAAGTCTGCATCGGTGATGATGCTGATTTTTTCGTAATTGAGTTCGTCGATCGATTTTACTTTTTGATCCAAAGGCAAACCTACGATCGCTACGATGTTTTTTAATTCTTCGTTTGCAATTGCCTTTGCGATACTCATTCCTTTGCAGTTGAGCGGTTTACCGCGCAGAGGAAATAGACCGTGCAGTTTTGGATTTCTTGCAGGACGTAAACCCGCGATTGCGGAATCTCCTTCCGCTACGAACAAAACTCGCCCCGGATCTCCCGGTTTTCCGGTAGGAGGCATGAGCTTAGGAATATTCATACGGCTCGCTTTTTTAAGACCTTTTTGCGCGTCTTCAAAAGCTTTGAGCTGGGTGCGTTTTTCCATCTGAAGTTTGATTTCTTCCAGAAGCCCGGTCTTCTTGATGAACTTTTCAAGATGTTTGTCGACGGCGTTCCGAATCTCTTCGTTCAAATCGTTGATTAAGTAGGATTTATCCTGAGATTTAAAACGAGGATTTAAAAGTCTCGCGTTCACATACATATGAAAACAGTTTCTCACGTCGTTTCGAGTCGAACTGGTTTTGAGTTTTTTCTCGAGCGAGGTGATCTGACTTTTTTTACGAACCTCGTCGCAGATTCTATTCTCCAGATATTCGATCGCTGAACCGCCTTGCGGAGCGAAGATGGAATTCACCCAAGTCAGGTTCTTATTTTGTCCGATGACTAAGTAGGTTTCCAGATGCAGTTGAGAAGCGGCACCCGGAGCGGTATAATCCATCTTGTAGTAAACGAGATCGGAATGGGAAAAAATCTCGTCGAGACCTTTCTTGAACTTATACTTATCCTTCTTTCCTTTAAAAACAAACTGAACTTCCAGACCCGGATTGGTCATCGCGATGTCCTGAAGATACTGCTTCATCAAATCCACGTTGAACGAAACATCCAGCTTGTTGAAATACTGAGGATTCAGTTCGAATTCCACGGAAGTTCCATGGTCTTCTTTCGAAGCTTTTTCGATCAATTCCTGCATGTTCGTTTTCTTCAATAGAGGTCCGAGTTTGTCGATCTGGTCCTTTGTAAGAAGGTTGCAATCCGTGAACTTTCCGTGTTCGTCGAAGTAGAGAAAAACACGATCCGTATCTTCTTTGGAAAGTTTATAAGAACGGATTTGTTTTTTGACGTCGTCGTGAACGGTGAATAATTTTTTAAAAGAATTTCCGTTGTTTACGGTTTTTACTTTGAAGTAGTTGGAAACCATTCTCACGAGAGAAATACCGACTCCGTTCTGACCCGCGACGTGATCTTGTTTTACGTGATCGTCGAAATTTTCCCCATACATCAAATGGAGATAAACTCCTTCCGCGTTGGTCGCCGGAATTCCGCGTCCGTTATCCGTAATCGTAACACATTTACGATCGGAAGAAAGTTGAATGATCAACTTGGACATCTTATCCTTTTCGGGAATCGTTTTGTCCTTTTGATTTTTGCGGTATTCGTCCACCGCGTTCATACAAGCTTCGTCCAAACATTTCAGTTTCGCCGGAACGTCTTCGAGTTCTTCGTGAACGATTTCGTATTTTCCTTCGTTGTTTTTACGGAAGAAATGCTGTTCGAACGTGGACGCGGAGTTTTGCCCCAACCACATACCGGTTCTCATCCGAACGTGTTCCACGTTGGATAACTTTTTAAAATTTCTTTCTTGGGATGTTTTATCTTTTACTTTGTTCTTATCGGCGCTCATACTTTATCCCATTTATTTTGAAGTTCGTCCAACTCGGTGATCATATAGTCGGTCAGTTTTTTGTCTTCTTTGACCAGACCTTGGTAACGAGCCAGAGTCGTTTTTGCTTCTACTATGGCTTCTTCGCATTTGCGAACTTCTTCGATCGTCATTCTATACACGGGAATCGTGGACAACCATTCGAAGTATTTGAATTTGGAAGCTTTGAGTTTGTCTTCGAAGTCCTTTTTGGATTTGATCCCGATTACTTTTTCGTTCCATCTTTCTTTGATAAAACGGATCAGCTCGGAGTTTCTTTCGATCTTCTCTTCTTCCAAACCGGAAAGACGTTTGAATCTTCGGATCAAATGCGTTTTGCGGAAGTCGCAGAAACGTTTGATGATTTCTTCGGGTTTAAAATTCTTCAGTTTACCGTCGAAGGTAATCACGTTCATCGCAAGAGTTTGAACGTCTTCCTTATTGAAGAGGGCCATAATTTCTTTTTGGGTAGGCTTTTCTCCCTTCTTGTATTGAAGTTCGACCTTAAAAGTCTGGCTGGAATAATCCACATAATCCTTTAACCAAGAATCCTTTCTTTCAAGAATGTCGTCGAGTAAGGAGACAACTTTTTCGCGATTCCAGTTCATCGGAGAATCGGTAAGATACAAAGTGTCGCCTTCCCATTTGAACGCGAACGTCGTCGACATCGAGATATTGCCCGTTTCGGTTTCGGCCATCTTCACTTCGCCGCCGAAATCTTTGTACCAAGGTTTCAATGGAAGAGGTTTTTTCGTTTTGAGATAATTCACCTGAGACTTAACGATATCCGCAAGTCTATGGCCCGGAATAAAACAACGAAATCCGGTTGCGATTCCTTGAATGTTGTTCAAAAGGACGATCGGAACTTTTCCGACAAAGTGAATCGGTTCTTCTTCCGTCTCGTCGTAGTTCTTAACGTAGTCGATGTCCGGCAAACTTTCAAAGAATCCCAAATCTTTTGCAAAGTCGGACAATTTAACTTCGGTATAACGCGGAGAAGCGATCGCGCTCGGATCCAAAACGTCTCCGAAGGTTCCTTCACCGGAAACTAAGGGAATATTATTGGCAAAAGTAAAGTCTTGAGCCATTTGTGAAAGCGCATCCTGAATGGATTTATCTCCGTGAGGGTGATATCCCATCGCAAGACCTGCGACTTTTACGGTTTTTGTATAACGGTTTCTTGCGTCCGAGTTCCACATTGCCCAGAGAATTCTTCTCTGAACGGGTTTCAGACCGTCGATTTCATGCGGAATTGCCCGCGAATCGCATACGTAGCGAGAATATTTTCTCTGATCGTCATTGACTTGATCTTCAAAAGGACGTTTTGGAAACGATTCTTTTGATTTTGGTGGATTGGAATTCTTCATACGGTTTTGGCCAACGAAATTCTAGAAGACTATCCTGTCAAATGTAAAAAGTTGACTGGCTTAAATACAGTGTTTTGAGAGTGAATATTTGAACAATCCGCTTTCGGCCACTTTGCATATCAGACCCCCTGTTTTTGTAAAGAAAGTTTAAATTTTGGCTTTTTCCTTGCAGGTTTTTTGGAAAATCAAGATCTACAATTCAATGAAAACCGTTTTCAGACATTTGCAAATGTTTCCGCTCCGATTCGAGAATCTTAGAATTCAGAGTTTCATACTCGTTCTTTCCCTCCTTTTGTTTCACTGCGGAAGTATCGAAGAGATACTATCGAAGGTTTCCAAACCTCTTTCCGAAAACTATTCCTCTCAAATCTTCTTCGTTTCGTCTCCGATCGTTTCTCCGTACTACGAAACTTCCAGTTTTCAAGCGCGCTACGCGATCCTGAAAAACCGTCAGGGTAAGGACGAGATGGTTCAAGGAATTCTAAAATACTTGGAGTTATCCGGAAAGACCGAACAGCAAGAAAGAATTCTTTTCGAAGTTTCGGAATGGATCGGACCTATAGAAAAAGATCCGAACGATAAAAGCAGAATCGGATTTTTCCCGAAATTTATTACGAAACGTTCCGAGGTTTCGAACGGAAAATCCTTGCCGGAAGTTTTGAATCTCGAACCCAAAAGGGAAGTTTTCGAAGATGTAAAAAAAGAATTTGTGATCACCTCCGAAGGAGGTTTGAGAGAAGCCGAAGAGATTCGAGTAGTTCCCGGGATCGGAACTCTCAAGTGGAAACACAGTTTGCGCGGAATTTTAGTCAAGATCATGCAAACCGAATTCGTATCCGCAAACGGAACCGTAACTTCTTCTCGAGATTACGATTATGATTCTCTCGAATATCCGCCCGCGATCGGATTGACCGGATCGATTCCGATTCTTCCACTTAGAAAAACGGATGCTTATGTCGAATACTATTGTTTGGATTTTCCATCCGAGATCGACTTATCCGTTCTCAGGAAGAAGGAAGGAAAAAAATCCGTTTCATTTTACGATCTTACCGCAAATAAACCATTTACCACAACGGCCAATTTCAAAAATTATCCTATCATAAGAATTTCCAACGAGAAGAACCAATCCCCATGAATCAAAGCAAAGAAGTTCGCACACGATTTGCTCCGTCCCCGAGCGGATTTTTACACGTAGGCGGAGCAAGAACCGCACTTTTCAATTATCTATACGCGAAGTCCCAGGGTGGAAAATTCATTCTAAGAATCGAAGACACGGATCAAAACAGATCCACGGAAGATTCTTTCAAAATCATATTAGAATCTTTGAAATGGTTGGGAGTCGATTGGGACGAGGGTCCAGAGGCCGGTGGAGAATTCGGTCCTTACATTCAAAGTCAACGTCTCGGAATTTATAAAGAATACACCGAAAAACTTCTGAAGGAAAAAAAGGCTTATCGTTGTTTCTGTACTCAAGAAGAATTGGAAGCCAAAAAGAAACAAGCCGAAGCGATGGGAGTTCCGTATGTTTACGACGGACTTCACGCGAACATGTCCGACGAAGAGGTCGAAGAGAAACTCAAACAAGGAACCCCGTATTCGGTTCGATTTAAAACTCCCGCGAAAACTTTAATCATCAACGATATCATTCAAGGGAAAGTAAAATTCGAAACCAAGTTGATCGGCGATTTTATCATCGTGAAGTCGGACGGTTTTCCTTCCTACAACTACGCGGTCGTAGTCGACGACGCGTTGATGAAGATCACACACGTCATCCGCGGTGTGGGACATCTTTCCAATACGCCGAGACAAATTTTGTTATACGAGGCGCTCGGTTACGAGGTTCCCGAGTTCGCGCACGCATCCGAAATCGTAGGGATGGACGGGAAAAAACTTTCTAAACGTGCGGGTGCGACTTCGATTCTTGCGTTCCGTGATTTGGGTTATCTTCCCGAAACGTTTCGAAATTATATGGCGCTTCTCGGATGGACTTCTTCGGACGGAAGAGAATTCTTACCCGGAGAAGAACTCGAAAGAATTTTCGACGTTCATCGTTGTTCCAAATCGCCTTCGACGTTCGACGTATTCAAAAAACCGAAAACCGAAGACGAAGTCGTGACTAACTTTTCGGATCTGGCTCAAATCGCAGAAGCAATGAATCCGAAATCCAAACTGAACTGGTTATCGAATCGAACAATCAGAGATTTGAATATATCCAAAGTATTAGAAAACCTTCTTCCTTTTCTCAAAGACAGGAACGATATTCCCGCAGACGTAAAAAATGTAAGTAACCCTGTACTTACTTCTATCGTCGAATCTGTTAGAGTATATCTGGATAACCTGACCCAGGCTCCCGATTACATCGCGGAATTCTTTGTTACCGATCTTAAGATTCAGTCGTCCGAAGCGGCAGGATTTATGAAAGACGGGGACGGACCCAAGGTGGTTCGGGAATTCTACGGAATGCTGAAGAATAGCGATCCGAAAACCGATGAGGACTATAAGAACTTAATGTCCAAAGTCGGTGAAACGACCGGCCAAAAAGGAAAAACACTCTACATGCCGATCCGGGCCACAACCACCGGAAAATCGGCCGGACTGGAGTTACCGATTCTATTTCCGCTTTTAGGGAAGGAAAAACTCCTACAGAGAATTGAAAAAACGGCCGGTGAAGCAGGAATTTCGTTGTCGTCCTGAAAAAAAACGGTATATTTTGCTCAAATCGCCTGCTTTAGGCTGTTAAATTGGAAGGCGGGCCCGGGAACGGAAATGAGAGATTCCGAAGATTCATTACTGGTTAAACACAACGGGGGATCGTACGTTATGTTTCTCCCTACAGATTTAACCAGTATCAAAGAGCTCCGAGTCGCGCTTAGAAAATCCCTGTCGGAAAACTGTTTTTCATCCAAAGACATTCTCAATATCGAATTAGCCGCGGACGAGGCGATTACCAACTCGATTTCGGCTAACGTGAAAGTCAGCTCCGACGAAACGATCATCTGTCGTTGGGTCATTAAAGATTGTAAATTCACGATGTGGATCATGGACTACGGTTCCGGACTCAAATCCGAAAAGTTAGAATGTATCCCCGCCGACGTTCGAGTTTCCAATCTCAAAGACTATCTCACCTGCGTTAAAAACCATCAAGAAAAGAAATCCGAAATTCTTCCCTGGAAAGGATCACAGGTCCCTCATAGAAATATCGGAAGAGGACTTCAAATCATTCAATCCTTGATGGATACGTTTAAGATCATGTATCATTGCGGAGAAGGTAAGATCTCCTCGAACCCGGACGAAAAAAACATTCAGGGTTCCATCATCGAACTCAGTTTCGACGCATCCAAACATACAGCTTAATCATGACCCTCAACGAGTTCGCCAGACAGGTGCTTCTCGGCCCGAGCCTCGAAGATAAATTATTCATACCCATCATTCCGCCCGTAGACGTTGTTTCATTAGAATTTTCTGATATTCCTTCCTTGCCGATTCGGGAGAAAAAAATCCAAACCTCCGAACACAAAAGCAAGATCCCGAGACTCGAACAACTATTCAACGAGGAGAATCGTTACGTCACTCTCCATCATTTTGCGAATCACGAGTTGATGGCCATCGAACTTTTCGCTTGGGCGATTCTTAAATTTCAAGATGCGCCTCCTTCGGTGCGGTTCGGTTTGTATCGAACCCTTCTCGAAGAACAAACCCACCTGAGAATGTATCTTTCCGAAATGAAAAAGGGAGGAATGGAACTCGGGGATCGTCCTCTCAATTCCATCTTCTGGAAACAGGTCCCGAGAATGCAAACCCTCGAAAAGTTTTACGCGGTGATGGCGATTTCTTTCGAAGGCGCCAATCTGGATTTTTCAAAAATTTATACGATGGCGTTTGAACGTTTCGGAGATACGGAAAAAGCTGGGATCATGCAAAAGGTTTACGACGACGAGGTCAAACACGTGCGTCGCGGTTATCACTATATCAAAAAACGAATTCCCGATTCGAGTAGCGAATGGGATCACTATCTTTCCTTGATCGAGTTCCCGTTTACACCGAGAAGAGCCAAAGGTTATCATTACTTTCCCGAAACCAGGATTCAGGCCGGATTTTCCGAGGAATTTGTAACCGAATTGGAACGATACGAAGACGAATTCACCGGAAGAGTAAATTCTCGGATCTTAAAGGAAGTCTTGGATCTAAATTAGAAGTCCCGGAAAATCATAGACAGACAATTTTCCCTCCCGGATTCTGTAATCGAACCATGAATCCATTCTCATTTCGTTTTCTGAAAATTCTATTCAGCCTAATCGTACTTTTACTCTCAGTCGGTTGTTCTTCCAAGACGCCTTCCGATTCTCAAATCGTGGAACTTCTATTTTCCGCGGCCGATAAAAAGAATCCCGATGTCTTATTAAAAAAAGTCGGAAACTTGGACGAGGATCCCGAACTCGAATCTTTCGCTCTGGTCCGGAACGGAACCGAAGAAGTTCTCGGAGTTTTTAAAAAGAAAGGGGGAGAATGGTCTCTGCTCGGTAAATTCTCCTTTTCGTTATTGAACATAGGTCCTCTTCATTACGACGCGGGCAAATCCTCTTGGCTTCCCGGAGAAGCGGAATCGGATAAACAGACCAAGGAAGCCGGTTACGTAGTTAAGAGAATCCTAATGGAAGAACTTCCCGGAGACGGATTCAACACCTTGTTTTTGGAAGTGTTGAGCGAAGAACCTCCGCTCGGTCTTTTTTCTGTTCCTTACGCGATCCGAAAAGGCCAAAAGATTTTGGACGGTCTTCTTTCATTAAAAGATCATGAATTTCTAATTAAGTCTAAACGAATCGATTTTGATTACAACAAAACCGAAAAGAACATCACCATCTTTCCGTCCAATCGAAGTTACGCTCAGAATTTTATCTTCAACGGATGGGAAATGGTTCCCGATATACCGAGGGTGGCCGTACCTTCTCTTCTTTCTTTGGAAGCTCCTAAAGAATGGAAAAAGGGCATCGCAAACGAAGCGATTCTTTGGTTTAAGAACAGAGGTTCTTATGCGGGTGTGACCTATCTTTCTCTTTCGTTTCCGGACGGAGGCAAGGTGATCGTCGACACGACCAAGGAAGGACAAAGATTTTATTCTCCCGGTTCGAACGTTTTTTCCTCCGCGGGTAAATACGTCAATTCTTCCGTTCCACTTGTTGAAATCACGAAAGAGGGTTGGGGAAGAAATCATAAATACGGAATTCGATTCTCCTTAACTCCGGATAAGGACGGAACTCCGCACGTGTTGTTTCGTTCTTCCACGAGAATGGGAAGGGAAGTCATCAATCTTCCGAATCAGTTCGGATCGATTCAAAAACAAACCGATCAACAAGGTTTTGTTTCCTATAAATTGGAATTGGTTTCTAAACAAGAATGAGCGATCTCGCGGGTAAAAAACTAAAAGCGGCAAAAGCGGAAGTCGTTCGCGCACAGGTCGAACGGTTTCGGGTTTTTTACGCGAGCTACTTTCATTTGGAAGAAACGATTCCCATGGTGGAATATTTTTTCGAAAAGATTTACAATCTCGAAGGTAGAGAAGTTTGGCTTCAACTTGCGATGGACACGTATCAAAAAGTGAAAGGTATGATGAAGGAAAGTTCGAGAGAAAACATCGAATACCTCATCGAGCTTAACAATCTCACCGAAGAGATGGATACGATTCTCGCCAAAAATCTCGTCGATTCCGGTTGGGACGGCAAACGTCTCAGCAGAGAAGAATATGATTTTCATTACGGTCAAATGGGTCATTACAAGGAAAGAACGAGACAATTGGAAATCGTTCTGAGAAATCTGAAGGTTTTTTACGAACTCGCTCACAAACCTATCAGCGCATATTTAATCAAACCCGCGCGTTTTATGGCTTCTCTTTTGGGAGTGTCCGCGTTGTTTCAAAGCGTGGAAGAGGCGTATAACGCGACGCTTCCCGTTTCTTCAAACATATTCAATTCTTTTTATGAAGAAGTGGAAAAACGCGAAACCGAATACATCCATTCCTTACTCGGGGAGAATCGGAAGGAAGCATGAGTCGTCTTCGAAGACAACTTCTGGAAAGAGGTCGCCGTAAGGACGAATCTCACGAAAACAGAGAGCGTTGGCTTTTGACTTATGCGGATATGATCACCCTTCTTTTGGGTTTGTTCATCATTATGTATTCCATTTCGCAAGTGGATCAAGCGAAGTTGAAACAGGTCGCCGACGTCATTCGAGGCGGTTTCGGTTTGGGAGAATCTTTCTTTCAAGGAAGTACGGTCACCATCGAAGACGATCCTCTGCTTCAACCTAGAACTCAACTTTACCGTTTTTGGGAACGCGTTAGTTACGCTTTAAAACGTCTGAAGGAAAAAGCAAAGTTAAACATAGGCATTCAGGAAACCGAGGAAATCAAAATCGTTCTTTTCGGTTCTTCCTTGGGAGAAGGTCAGTTTCAGCCCGACGAGGATATGATCTTCGCCTTTCAAAAAATTTCGGAAATGTCTTCTGCGATGGATGTGGACATCGTCTTGAAGGTACAGATTCCGTATGGAAACGAAGCCGCACAAAAAGGTTTTAGAAACGCTTGGGAATACAACGCGTATCGCGCCGAACTCATTGCGGGTTCCTTATCGAAGAATTATAAAATTCCCAAAGAAAGGATTTCAATCGAAGCCTCCAGTTCTTATAAACCTACGGAAACCGCGGTCTCCACACCGGAAGGAAAAGCCTCCGGAGAAAGAGTGGAAATATTCATTCGCAAAAAATCGGAACATTGATCAGAGGAAACATGAAACAAAAAAAGTTAAATCTACTATTTGTTACTTTTGGAATATTCTTTTTTTTGAATTTTATAGATTGTAAAAAAGCGTCCGCGCCGCAGGGAATTCAAGACGATGTTTGGAGGGAAGAATCTTCGGAACTCGTTTCCTCTTATTGTCAAAAACTCGCGACGTGCGCCGAAAAAAAATCCGGCGAGTTAAAAGATTCTTCCAAAACATTGATTCAAGAACGATTGAACCCGGCCAACTGCGCTGAGAAGTTCCGTAAATCGAACGCTTATTTGCTCGCAAACGAAAATCCGGATACGATCAAAAAGGCGGTCCGCGGTTGTTTTAAAACCGTGGCAGAGGAAACCTGCGAAAAAATCGAAACCGGTGTTCTGAAACTTTCCGAAGATTGCAATCAATTGCAGACGATTCAGGCGAAACGTTAATAGGATTCGAAATGTTACGGGGTTATAAAAGACTCAACCGATACGACAAAAAGATCCTGAAGATCTTGAAGCTGGGAGGCAAACTTGCTTCTCTCAGTCAGATCGGATTTTCCAGAAAGACTTCGGAAGGTTTTCGTTTTCCTCTTCATTCTTTAAAGATCGGAACGGAAAAAGGTTTAAGGGAACATCCAGTCGGAATCGTAGCGGGTGTTCACGGATTGGAAACAATCGGTATTCTGATCCTTTTGGATTTTTTGGAATACATTCTCCATCCGGATTCGGCGGGCTACTTACCTGAATTAAAAAAAGGTAAATTAGGAATTGTTGTTTTACCGATCGTAAATCCCGGCGGAGTCGTTTTAAAACAGAGATCCAATCCTGCGGGTGTCGACTTAATGAGAAACTCGGGGATCGACGCGGTGAAAGCGCTTCCGTTCTTCGGCGGTCAAAAAATTTCCAAACGTCTTCCGTATTTTCGCGGAAACGGATTGGAACCGGAATCGCGCGCGTTGTTTCGCCTTGTCCAAGAATCTTTTTTCAACGTGGAAGACGCGATCATTCCCGTTCTGGATTTACATTCCGGTTTTGGAACGATCGACAACGTTTGGTGGCCTTACGCATACACGAAAGAATCCTGTCCCGATCATTCTCTCTATGAAAAAATCGGGGATCACTTAAAAACTCACTGCGGGCACATTCATTTTCAATACGGTCCTCAAAGCGAAATCTATACGACTCACGGAGATCTCTGGGATCGTTTCTACGATCACTATAGAAATTTTCATGGGGAGAATTCAACGAATTGGAATTCCAAAATGTTGCCCTTAACTTTGGAAGTCGGAACCTGGTCCGATATCAAGGAAGATCCTTCCAAGTTGTTTCGCAAACGCGGAATTTTCAATCCCGCCTCGTTTAACAAAATCGAAACAGTGGGAAGATACAGAGGATTCTTGAGAGACTTCGTCCGTTTGGGACTTACAAAACCGAAAGACTGGCTTTAAAATTTCGTTTCTATTCTTCGTCCAATAGATTCAAAAAATCTAAAATACTTTTTACTCCGGATTCGAATTCCTCGGGTTCGGTCAATAAGCTCAAAACGATCGTTCCTGTATTTTTTCTTTCCGGAAAGCCGAACATTTCACCGGGATGAACGTAAACTTTTTTCTCTTTGAGTAAACTTAGGGAGAACGTTTCCTCGGGATAAAACGTTTCGCTTTCCAATACGCAGTACCACCCCGCATTCGGAAAATCACAATCGATCTTGGAAACGATATTCGGTTCGTTGAATACGGTTCTTAAAAAGAAAAGATTTCTTTGAATCCGTTTTAAGATCTGGGACTGGATGAGATTTTTCCATTCCAACAAATCGGAAAGGATGTTCTGAACCGGAGTATTCACGGATAAATACGTATCGGAGATCAATTCGAGATATTCTTTTGCTTTTTGTTTCCAAACCTCGGGTCCGCTGAGAAGAATCCAGGATAGTTTCATTCCGGGTAATCCGAGAATTTTCGAAAGCCCGTTTACGGTGATCACCGGAATCTCGGAATCGATCAGTGTTTTGTGAGATTCTTCTCCGTAGACGTAATCCGAAAAGACTTCGTCGATGATGATCGGTAAATTATATTTTTTGAATGTTTCTTTTAAGGAATTAAAATCGGATTCGGTTAGGATCGAGCCGGTCGGGTTGTTCGGGCTGACCACGAGGATCAACTTCGACGTTTCTAAGTCTTTCCGAGGAAGATCGGATTCTTTCAGTTTCCATCCGTTTTCTTTTTTAGTAAAATAAGAAACGGCTTCAAGGCCTTCCATCACCGAGAGAAATTCGAACAACGGATAACCCGGCGCGGGGATCAGAATGGAATCTCCCGGATTACAAAATAACTTAAACAAATACGAATATGCTTCCGAAGAGGAAGAGGTTAAAAACAAATCTTTCGGATCGATCTCCAATCCCTTGGAACGATAGTAATCGGAGATTCTTTTACGCGCTTCTATGTTTCCTTGAGGATCGGGATTGTATGTAATTAGATCGGCGGTTTCAAAGCTGTGACGGATCGCTTCCGTGGGATATTGAAATCCCGCCTTGGTCGGATTGGAAACGGTGAGATCGTGATAATGAATTCCATTTTTCTTATATTCGGATAAGATTGCGGAGAATTCGTTTTCGCCGTCCTGAAACGAAAAACGGGAACTGAAAGAATGGGATTCTTTCATGGAGAACCGCTTTTAAATTTCTGAATTAGAAAAAGGATCAATGAAATGAGAACGCTGATTAAAATCGAAGTCGTTAACGGGAAGTAGAATCTGAAATTTTCCCTTTCAATTCGAATATCTCCCGGAAGTTTGCCTAAATTATCGAGAAAAGGAAACTTACTTCCGTAAAGAAAAAATAAACCGATCAATAAGAACAAAACACCCAAAATCAGAAAGGGTTTGGCGAAGTTTTCCATGTTTGATTTCGATTCTAAGGATCGGATCGCCGAAGTCAAGAAGCATTCTGCGATCGAAAGGTATATGCAAAATTTATGATATATTCTTATTTGCGGATGGGGACCGCGTCGATCGTTTCGATATGAATTCGAGTGTCCTTTTCCGGACTTAAAAAAGGTACGTATGTTTTTACGAATATATCTCCTGATTTGACGACGGCTACGTTTTCCTTGGTCATGGCCATATAAATTTTAAAGTACATGTCCTTAACGCCGAACTTCCATTTCGACGTACTCCCCTCTATGTAATACGGGTGAAGGGAATTCTTTTCGTAATAAATTTTTCCCTTAAAATGTCTCGGAGAAAGTTGAAGAGGACTGATTTCCACCACGTAACAAAGACGGTTTTGAAATTGGATCGGGCCTTCTATGTTGAATAAGTAATGATCGTCCGATTGATTGTCGAAGATCGGATAGGTGGGCGAGGATTTTTCGGGTTCGAAATCCTTAGCAGGAAGATTGACTCCGTCTTTTACGTAATTCAAAACGACAACGACCGGTCTTTCGTAATAGTATTCCACTCTTCTCGTGGAAACCTTAGAAACGGAAATTTCTTTACCGGTTGTAGGATCGGTTTCGGTGATCGTTAGGTCGCGTTTGTAATCGATTCCCTTATAATTGAAGATCGAATTTCTGGAATTCTCGCGTATCTTTTCCAAAATCGGTTTTAAATCCTCTTTTGGGGAAGCCGTTTGGGTTTGAAGTCCCACGGATAAAAAGAATAAGGATAGAATTGCGACCTTCGTCCTTTTAAAGTAGCAAAAAATTTTCATGATCTTTTTCGGATAACGGAGCAAGATATTAAGTCTTCCATATCCAAATGCAAGAAATTATTTTCTAAAGAACGGATTCTTTGTTGAAACGTTTTTTACGATTCGCTTTCGAGAATGAATTTCGCCGCCTGTTTGCTGAAAGCCATGATCGTGTAACTCGGATCGACCGATACTCCGGTCGGAAACACGCTCGAATCGGAAACGTATAAATTCTTTAAACCGTGGACCTTATGTTTCCAATCTACAACCGATCTGGAAGGATCCTGTCCCATTCTACAACCGCCGGCCGGATGAGGGGCGGCCATCATCATAGATGCGGGACTGAGTTCGAGACGATCCACTTTATCGATTTCCTTTTCGGAAATAAGTTTTGTTCGTTTTAGATCGGGTAAAAGAATCCACTTGGCTCCCGCCTTAAAGTTCAGTTGAACCTGTTTGCGGATACAATCCTTCAGAAATTCTTTCGTCAACTTACCGAAGTTATACGTTACCGTACGTTTCCCCGAAGAACTTACGGAAATATTTCCGAGTTCGGAAGGAACGTCGTCGATCCATCCGATCGTACCTCCGACATGCGGAAGCCGTTTCATGATTTCCCTGTGTTCCGCACCGAAGCCGGGGATCAAGGCCGCAAGACTTCCCGGTTGCAATTGATTGGCCATGATTAAAAAGCCGCCTTCGATATAACTTCCGTCGTCTCGATAACGAGCTAAACGAAATTGTTCCACTCCGAATGCGGAAGGAATATTTCTCCATTGAACGATCGGTTCGTCGTAAAACGCGTGAACGAACGGAGAAGGATTGATCGCGAGATGTTCTCCGAGAGCCGGAAGTTTTTTCTTCCATCCGTTTCTTAATAAGAATGTGGAACTACCGAATCCGCCCGCGGCGATCGCGAACACAGGTGCTTCGAATTTTAAAGAGATTTCGGATTCTTTTCCAGAAGGACGATCGATCATAACCGCTTCCAAATATTCGACACGATCTCCTTTGAGTTCGAGACGAACCGCTTTACAATCAGCGTAGATATCGGCGCCTAACGCCATCGCTTTCGGAATATGAGTCACAAGCTGACTTTGTTTCGCACCGAACATACATCCTTGCATACAATGCCCTGACTTCTGACAATTCTTCCTTGCCTGAGGGACCGGATTGCCTTCCCAACCGAGGGACTTGCACGCCTTTCTCACAAGCTGATTCATTTTATTATGATATTCTTCTTTAGCCGGATGAACGTTTAACGTTTCGTCCAATTCTTTCCAATATGGATTTAAGTCCTCGGGAGAATGTCCGTGAACTCCGTATGTTTCCTTCCAGAGATTGAGTCTGTCATCGGGAGTTCTATAACTATCGGCCCAGTAGTGAACCGAAGCGCCGCCTACGTTTTTTCCGCATACGAGATTGATCGTACCGGTCGCGTCAGTCGCCATGTTTCTTTCGGCTGAAACCTTGCCGGCCATATTGAGTTCGTGATTGTCGAAGGTTCCGGTATGATAGTAACCGCCTTCTTCGATCATTACGACCTTCTTTCCGTTTTTGGAAAGTTCATAAGCGAGAGTCGCGCCTCCGCAACCCGTTCCTACGATGACCACGTCCGCCTTTACGGTTCTGGAATCTCCGAGATTCTTCCATTCGTAGACGCGACCGCTCATAGTTCCCCCAGCATTTTTTTATAATAGATTCTGGATTCGCTTAATCTTTCCGGAGGATTTCCGAATGGACCGTCATACGAAATCGCCTTAAAGGAAGATTCGTGTCCGTAATAAACCAAGTAAACGGGTAGTTTAAGATTTGCTAATGCGGCTCGGATCGTATCCGAATCGGTTCCTTCCTGAGAAAGTAAAAAATTCTTTCTATCCTCTTCGTTGAGTTTTGAAAAACGGCTCCAATAACCGCTGATCAATGGAAGATATTCTAAAATGAGAATGAGGGATTTGAAATCGTCCGTGATTCCCGGATCTACAAAATAGAATTCTTCATCCAATCTGCGGATCACTTCGGCTTTTTCAAGATCGGGAAATCCGGGTTCTTGCGGTAAAAGGGTTTGCGCGTATGCGAATAAAAATTCCGCCTCGGATGAAGAGAAGAATAACGTCTTCGGAACCGATGCGCTTTTGGAACGAATGAAAAACAAAGATCCGATTCCAATACTCAACAATCCGCCTAATCCGAAACCGAAGAGCTTGCGCCTCGATATTTTTTCCGTCCATACGCTCATAACTTCGGTGAGTATCCTTGGATTGGAATGTATGTCAATTCTGAAAAGGGGATTGACGAAACAATCGTTCGATAAACCTTGTTAAGCATGGCTGACAAAAACGATAAAGTCAAACAGAACGCGGCTGGCCGATTCTATATCGACAACAGTTGTGTTCCTTGCAATGACTGTGTGGAAGAAGCTCCTATGCTTCTTAAATATACGGATGACGAATCCAAAGTTTACTTTCATAGACAACCCACAAATCACGAGGAAGAAGTCGCCGCAAAGAAGGCGATGGAAATCTGTCCCGTCGAAGCGCTCGGAGACGACGGAGAATAAATTCAAAACCTTGTCGGATTCGTTTTTAAATCCGGCAAGCTTCTCGTTTTCTCGCTCGTTTCTTAATTTTCATTCTCCCCTTTTCCTCTTCGGATTTCCGTTTAACAAAATCATTCCTTTCGCTTCGTGATAAATTCGTAAAAATGTATGTTTTAAATTCGTAATGGATTGTCTTTTATGAAATAGGAACTATTTTAAGGAAAACAAACGGGGCGTATTTTGAAAGAATCGGATATTCAATCGAATGAATTCTATAAATTTCTGCTGGAAAAAAGTCCCGAGTTGATTTGTTTTCATGATCCTGACGGAATTTATCTTTATGTCAGCCCCTCCGTGACTTCTATGTTGGGTTATCGACCCGAAGACTTAATCGGAAAAAATCCTTACGACTATTTCAATCCTATCGATCGGGAAAGAATTTTCAAAAATTCTCATAAACCGGTTCGTGATGGAAAAGAGATCGAACACGTCGAATATCAATTCTTAAAAAAAGACGGAAAATACGTTTGGCTTCAGACGATTGCAAAACCCATTCAAGATGAGAATGGAAAAGTCATAGCGCTTCTTACAAGTTCCAGAGAATACAAAGGTCTCAATACGATTCTGGACGAAACGGAAAGAAAACAGGTTCTCGATGAGATTCGTCTTTCGGAAGAAAAGTTTTTCAATGCGTTTTATTATTCCGGTGTCGGCATGGCCCTTGTTTCTCTGGAAGGGAAATGGTTGGAAGTCAATCCGAGTATTTCCGATATCATCGGATATTCTCGCGAAGAAATATTAAAACTTACGTTTCAAGATATAACGCATCCCGACGATCTTATGGCGGATCTGACTCTTCTTCAGGAAACCTTGGATGGAAAACGAGACACTTACAAGATGGAGAAGAGATACTTTCATAAAAACGGAAGTATCATTTGGGTTCTGTTGATCGTATCGCTCGTAAGGGACATTCAAAAAAAGCCTTTGTTCTTTATCTCTCAAATTCAAGACATCACCGATCGAAAGAATATGCTTTCCGCTTTGATCGAAAAGAACGAAGCCTTGCAGGCCTTGAGCAATCACTTAACCGAAAGAAACGCACAACTCGAGGAATTCAACCAGATCGTATCACACAATCTCCGAGCGCCGATCGGAAATATATTCACGCTTTCTACGATGTTGCGGGAAAAAGACGGCACCGATAAGGACAAACTTCTCGAGTCCTTAGAAATCAGCGCCAAGGATCTGATGACTACGTTAAACGACATCGTAGAAGTCATCAAAATTCGTAGAAATCGAAACATAGACAAACAACAGGTTCTTTTTAAAGACGCGCTCAGTAAGGTGCAAAATTTGCTTTCTGCGCAGATCAAGGAGATGGAAGCGGAGATTCGGACGGAATTCGAAGCGGCCCCCGAGATTCTTTATCCTCGGGTCTACTTGGAAAGTATTCTTCTAAATTTATTGAGTAATGCGTTAAAATATTCCGATCCGAGCAGAAAACCGGAAATTTCGTTCGTCTCATTCTTGGAGGATAAAAAGGTCTTTTTGATCGTCCGAGATAACGGTCTAGGAATCGATCTGAGAAAATACGGTCATCAAATCTTTAAAATGAACAAGACGTTCCATCGTGAAAAGGAAGGTCAGGGGATCGGGTTGTTCATGACTAAGAATCAAATTGAGTCCCTCGGTGGTGAAATAACGGTTGAAAGTTCTCCTGGAAAGGGTACTTCTTTCATCATCAATTTCAATAAGTATAATGATTTTGAACAACGGTAATATGAACTTCTGGTTGATCGATGATGATTCCATTTATATCATGATCGCAAAGCGATTCCTGGAAAAAGACGGGAGAGCCACTAAGCTCCGCGATTTCCAAGATGGAGAAGTAGCTCTTCAGGAACTCCAAAGTTTAAGTTCTACGAGCGAAGAATTACCGGACGCGATCTTATTGGACATCAACATGCCCTTTATGGACGGTTGGCAATTTTTGGACGAGTTCAAAAAGATCCAGGGCGCTCTCGCTAAAAAGATCACGATCTTTATGGTAAGTTCTTCCGTGGATGAAAGGGATATCGTAAAAGCGAATTCTTTTCCGGAAGTCAAAGGTTATCTTTCCAAACCCCTCACTCAAGATCACATTCAAAAACTTTACAGCGAACTCGCGTAGAGTTTGATCCAATCCGAAGTTTTTTTCAAAGCTTCTTCGGTGGTTATCTTCGGCTGATAACCCAATTTTTTTTTCGCCTTTTCGATCGAGACCGGATGTTCGCGAAGAATGAAGTTCACTCCTTCTTTGGTTGCGGGCGGTTCCTTTCCGATCAATTTGTATGCCCCGCTCATCAAAACGATCAGACATTTTAACACCCAAGCGGGAGCAGAGAACGGTTTTGAAATTCCGGCGGAGTCGGCGAGTTTGTAAAAGTATTCTTTCCAGGTCATCGTGGTTCCGTCCGTGATGTTAAACGCTTCGCCCCATTCTTCTTTTTCAAGCGCGAGTAATGTTCCTTCCACGAGATTGTCCACGTAGGTTAGGTTGATTCTTCCTTTTCCTCCGTTTGGAAGCGAGAATAATCCCTTTTTCATCAGTTGAATCGGTCTTACTACCCAAGGTCCCGAACCGGGTCCGTAGACGTCTCCGGGACGAATGAACAAAACTCCGAACTTAGGCGGATCGTTGAGACGAATGAGAGCGGATTCTCCCTCGATCTTTGTAATACAATACGGATTATTTTCACCGCGGAACGGACCTTCTTCCGTGATAAACGGAGGATAAGAAAATCCGTAAACCATTACGGAAGAATAATGAACCATTCCCTTTGCACCCGAAGCCTTTGCGATTTCTGCAAGTTCCAGGGAAGAATGTACATTCACTTTTCTGAATTCTTCCAAAGAGCCGCCTTCTCGAACGATCGCGGCGGTATGTAAAACGTAATCCGATCCTTGGACGGCTTCTTCCAAGGCTTTGCGATCGGACGTACTTCCGACCACTACGTCGAATCCTTGTTTACGAAGTTCTTCCGCGCGGCGAGAATCCAGTTCGATTCCTCGAACATGAATTCCTTTTTCCTTTGCGATTTCGGCGAGACGTTTTCCGATAAAACCGCCGATGCCTGTGATACAAACGGTTTTACCTTTTAGTTTCAATTCATTCTCCTTGGCCTAAGGAGAACGCTCTTTTTCCGTCGAAGTAATATAGGTTTTCGGTTTTTACCGTATCGAAACCGGCCGCGTCCAGTTTTAAAAGAAGTTCAGCGACTTGTTTGTGAGAGATCGGATGATACGAAGGATCTTCCTGTTTGATGAGAGCGTCTTTGCTTACGAATCTGCATCTCCAGTGATCGATTAGAAACGTTTCCGGTTGACCGTCCGGGAAAACCTTCACTCCGCGATTGGTGATGATCTTGAGCATCAGATCGTCCGAAAGGGATTTGAGTTTGTTCCCGAGTTCGTTCGGATCGTTTCCGATCCAATCCAGAAAGATATCCACTCCTACCAGATCCTTCTTTTGCAGGGTTCTTTTATATTCAGGAATCGTAATCTTCTTCGCCTTTCCGAAGGAAACCGGTTTGAACTTTTCGGGAAGATGACCCAGGTTTCCGATTACCGCCTCGGCGAATTCTTTGGTGCCCACCTTGATGCGGCTTACTCCCGGTTTGAAAATATCTCCGGTGTGAATTCCTTCTTCGATCGTCAAAAGCCAAGCGTTGTTGATCTTTGCGGCGATGTCGGGTTGTCCGATATGAACGAGCATCATCACGGCCGCGTTGAGTAGACCGGAAGGATTTGCGAGATTCTTCCCTGAAATGTCCGGGGCCGAACCGTGGATCGCTTCGAACATGGAAACGATTTCGCCGATATTGGACGAACCGGCCATTCCCACCGAACCGGCGATCTGAGCTACGATGTCGGAGATGATATCCCCGTATAAGTTGAGAGTTACGACGACGTCGAAATTCTGAGGTCGATCCGCGAGATTCGCCGCGCCGATATCGATGATCTGAGAATTTGCTTCGAGTTCCGGATATTCTTTTGCGACTTCTTTAAAGATATCGTGGAACAAACCGTCTGTCTGTTTCATGATATTGTCCTTAACCATCGCGGTGACTTTTTTTCTACCGTACGCGCGCGCGTACTCGAAAGCGTAACGAATGATTTTTTCGGAACCGGGACGGGAGATCAATTTGAGACATTGAACCGTATCGTTCGTTTGTCTGTGTTCTATACCTGTGTAAAGGTCTTCTTCGTTTTCACGGATGATTACGATGTCTAGAAAAGGATGTTTTGTTTCGACGTATGGATAAAGGGAGAAGCAGGGTCTAACGTTTGCGAACAATCCGAGAGTGGTCCGAACGGTCACGTTTAAACTTTTATAACCTCCTCCTTGAGGAGTGGTGATCGGAGCTTTTAAGAAAACCTTCGTTTGTCTGAGAACATCCCAGGCCTCCGGTTTGATTCCGGAAGAATGTCCGTCCTTGTAGACTTTTTCGCCGATTTCGATTTCGATCGGATCGATTTTGGCTCCCGCCGCGTTTAAAATTTTGAGAGTCGCGTCCATGATTTCAGGACCGATTCCGTCGCCGTGTGCGATTGCGATTTTGGTTTTTTCGGACATTCTCGTCTCCTAATACTTCTAATAGAGCGGGAGCGGAGACGGAGGTCAATGATTATCGAGCGCTTTACAGATTCTTGTTTTTATGTCAAGGGAGAATGGAACGCGAGGAAAATGTAGGAACTCCTACAAAAATTCCAGCGACGACACGGCGACTTTCGAAGAAAATGTGGGAACTCCTTCACCCCGGATCATGTAATTTAAAAATGTAGGAACTATTACTTTTTGAAACGAGGACTTTGCTCAAAAAGCAAGAAAGGAAAGGATCGAATTCTAAGATTGGAAATTTAAAAAACTAAAAAGATCAGATAAGCGGTCGTAAATCGAAATGTAGAACGATCATTCGATTTCAAAATCCGATTCGGAATCCACAAGAAATTCTTCTCTGGAATAGATCAGCTCCATCACGTCGTCCATCCAATCCGGGGTTCCGTGATTCGGATCGCCGAAAGGATCGTTCGCTCTGTACTGTCTCATGATCTCGCTGTGCTTTTGAAGTTGTTCTCTTGTGCTTGCGTTCATATTAGAATTGTCGGTTTAAAGAACCTTTTAATAACAGATTTTGGTAAGAATTAATAATTTCTTTCCAAAAGTACAACCAAAAATTCGCTTATTTTTGAATCGGTTTAATCCGAAATCGCGAAAAGATTCGGAAATTTTAAAAAAAGGGTAAAAAATCGGAGCCTAACGGACGTCAGGTTGAATCGTCCGTGCGGCCCCGGGAAGGTTCAAAGTTTAGAACAATTCGTTTCCTTTGAAGAAGAATGAAACTTCGAGAGCCGCGTTATCGTCCGAATCGGAACCGTGTACCGCGTTTGCTTCTTTGCTTTCCGCATAAAGAGCGCGGATTGTGTTTGCCGCGGCTTCTTTCGGATCGGTTGCTCCGATCACGTCTCTCCAATGAAGAACCGCGTTGTCTCTTTCGAGAGCGGCCGCTACGATCGGACCGGAAGACATGTAGTTGCAAAGGTCGTTGTAAAACGGACGAGCGGAATGCACTTTATAGAATTGTTTCGCATCTTCGAGAGAAAGTTTGAGGTATTTTAAACCGAGGATCTTGAATCCTTCTTTTTCGATTCTCGCGAGAATGTTTCCGACGTGTTTGTTTTTTACTCCGTCGGGTTTGATCATGATAAACGTTCTGGACATTTTTTTTCCTTTATTGAGAGAGTTTTTTAAGTAATGCTTTGCTGACGATCTCGGGAACCTGATTGCTCACGTCTCTTCCGTGTCTCGCGACTTCCTTTACGATCGTGGAAGATATGAATGAATATTCGCTTGATGACATGAGAAACACGGTTTCCACTTCGGGGGCTAATTTTTTATTCATTAGAGAAATTGCATATTCATAGTCGAAGTCGGTTACGGCGCGAAGTCCGCGGATGATGCTCTTTGCCCCCACTTTGGCGCAGTAGTCGACCGTAAGACCTTGAAACGTATCGATTTCAAGGCCCTTGATCCCTTTGGTGACTTCGCGAATAAATCCGAGTCTTTCTTCGACGGAGAACAACGTGGACTTATTCGAGTTTACCGCGATCGCGATGATCACCTTATCGAAAAGTCCGATCGATCTTTGAAGAATATCCAAATGTCCGTTTGTCAACGGATCAAAGGAACCCGGATAAATCGCTAAGTGTTTCATTTTTTACGAAGCCTAGCCGTTTCTTGTGCGGGTAATCCGTAGATATTGATGAATCCTTCCGCGTCTTTTTGATTGTACAATTCTTCTTTTTCGAAGGTCGCCATTTCCGGGTTGTAAAGTGAAACCGAGGACTTTCTTCCAACGACGGAGCAGGTTCCTTTATAGATTTTTACCTTTACGGTTCCCGTAACGTATCTTTGTGTTTCGGTGATGAACGCGCGAACCGCCTTCATTCTGGATGAGAACCAATGGCCGTTGTAGATGAGTTCCGCGAACTCGATGGACAATTTGTCTTTGTGATGTTGTGTATCGCGGTCGATCGTAATCGATTCCAAATCGCGGTGGGCTACGAACAACACGGTTCCGCCCGGGGTTTCGTAAACGCCTCTGGACTTGATTCCTACAAGACGGTTTTCCACGATGTCCACTCTTCCCACGCCGTGTTTGCCCGCGATCGTGTTGAGTGTATCCATCACTTCGAGAGGATTCATTTTTTTACCGTTTACGGCGACACAATCCCCTTCTTGGAAATCGAGTTCGAGATATTCGGGAGCGTCCGGAGCTTTTTCTGGAGAAGTCGTAAGGAGGAACATCTTCTCGTCCGGTTCTCTATAAGGATCTTCTAATATTCCACCTTCGTAAGATATATGCATTAGGTTGCGGTCCATGGAATACGGTTTTTCCGCAGTGACCGGAACGGGGATTCCTTTGGACTTCGCGTATTCGATCAGATCGGAACGACCGCCGAAATTCCAGATTCTCCAGGGAGCGATGATCGTTTTTTCGGGAGCCAAGGACTTAACACCGAGTTCGAAACGAACCTGATCGTTTCCTTTGCCGGTCGCACCGTGAGCGAACGCGTCAGCTCCTTCTTTTTCTGCGACTTCCACCATCGCCTTGGCGATCAAAGGTCTTGCTAAAGATGTACCGAGAAGATAACGCATTTCATAAAGAGCGTTTCCTTGAATCGCGGGGAAAATAAAATCACGCGCAAATTCCAAACGAAGATCTTGAATGTAAACTTTGGAAGCTCCGGTTTTGATTCCTTTTTCTTCCAGACCGGAAAGTTCTTCCTTTTGACCCACGTCCGCGGTAAAAGCGATTACTTCGCAACCGTATGTTTCTTTCAACCAGGTGAGAATTACGGACGTATCCAATCCACCGGAATAAGCCAGGACGATTTTTTTGACAGGTTTGCTTTGCGCCATTCTGAGAACACTGAAAATCGGTCCAGGTCTGTGGACAACCGGATTTTCCTTGTTCCGAAACGGGATTTTAGAAAGCTATAATGGCTTTTCGATCCATTCTTTGATTTTACGAAGAATGAGAACCATCGCATACGTATCGAGTTTGCAGTATTCGATAAGATTCTTTTCGATCTCGGATTTTTCGGACTCGCTCATAGGTTCGGTTTTGGCTCTGAGAAACTCGGAGTTGGCGATTTGACCCGATTGGATTTCGAGATTCTTATACGTTTGGCCGGTGATTACGGGAAGAATCGTTTTTAAGGACGTACTTCCTTTTTGATCGGGATGATAGTAGTCGTATTCCCAGAAAGGTTTTGCAAGATCCACAAAATCCTCCTGAATCGATTTGAGCCAACCTTTGAACTCCGGAAAGGCGGCGGCGGATTCTTCCAGACATCTTCTTTCGAACTTATCGTTAAAACAGAGAATCGATCCTCCGGGGAGAATCCATTCTTGCAGTTTTTCTAATATTCCTTTTCTGGGATCTACGATTCCATCCTCTATGTAATAAAAACTTTCGGGTTCTTTGAAAAGATCGTCCCGTACGACGTGAAGCGAAAACAAAAAAGGAACGTGTTGAAACGGAAAAGAATTTTGATATACCGGGATCGGAGGATTGATGGATTCGAAATCCAGAAAATACATCGGATATTCGAGTTTCCCGAAAAATTCGTTAAACACTTTTTGATTCGTGTGAGGAAGTCCGGTCCGCATCGTTTGAATCTGAATTTTTTGACGAGGAGTTAAATTTTCAATTTCTTGAATGTCTTTTAAATGGAGAATTCCCTGATCGTAGAGCCTGCCCGATTCTTCCTTACCTTCTCGAAGCGTAAAAATATCTCCGGGAACCTTCGGGGTTAAACAAACCTCCGGATAAGAACAATTTCTCGGATGAGAACAAAGACGGCTTACATAACGGGAGGGAAGATTCTTCCGTGAAAGAAGATCGTATAAGGAATATGCGGATTCTTTCGTTTCCTTGTCCTTAAGCGCGACTTCTTCCGTTACGTCCTTGCGAACGAAAAAGGATTCGATTTTGATTTCGCCTTGAAACGGAAATTTGGAATTCACGAAAATTAAAGTGCATTTGGAAACGGGAAAACCGGATTCTTCCGTTACGAATTTTTGAAATGCGATTTCCGTTATATGCTGTTTTTTGAATGAAGTCGAGGCTTTGAGAACCACGATCTCGAACGTTCCCGGCTTTTCTTCGTTGGGGAGAATGTATTCGGTTTTGATGGAGAATTTATCCGTTTCCAAACAAGCGGACCTTACACCCTTTCCTGAATTGAGTATTTTTCTCGTTTCCGATTCTGAATAACGCACGTTCTTTGAATCCGGATAAAAAGAATTGGAAAGATCTCTTAAACGAGATTTTTGTTTGGGGGAAATGTATTGGTGTTCGTAAGGATCGAAGTCGGAACGACGTTGATATGTGTTCAACCAGAGATGGTATTCGCAGTGAAGACCGGTCGTGTAATCCGCTTTTGTGAGTTTGGGAATTTCTCCCTCGGGTCGTTTGAGGGAAAAGAGCGTCGAAACCCATTCCGGAAGAAATTTCCGAAATGGGTAAATCGTTTTTAGAATCGAGAATCCTCGGTTTTTCAGGCCAATAGAACCTTGATATCCTTAGGGCTGGAAACCGCGTAGATTTTATTCTCGGAAGTTCCCATGTTCGCTTGAGTCAGTTTTTGGCTCACAACGCTCGGCCCGAAGTCGATACCGGTAACGTTCGCTCCAGTAACGAAAGGTTTCACAGCCTTATCCCAGTAGAGAGTTTTGATTAACATCTCTCTAAAAAGAGGAAGACCGATCCCGTCGTCGGATTGCATGTTTCTTCCGTCGAAGATCGAGTAAACCGGAACCTTTAGATCGGAACCTTTAAAATCGAAACCGATTCTTTCCATATCGAGAGGAACAGTTTTGTTCGTATCTTCCATGTGTGGAGAATGGAAAGGTGCAGTCGTTCTGAGATAAACGAACTTCACTTTCTTTTCATCCATCTCCGCTTTGAATTTTTTACGAAGTTCAAGAAGAGATTCAGGGCTTCCCGAAACGATGTTAGAATCCGGAGTGTTAAAAAGACTTACGTAGATCGCTTTGTTTCCACTCAAACCGAGGGCATCGTTGGTTTGTTTTACTCTGTCTTCGAGTTCTTTCTGAGAATAACCGATCACGGCAACCATTGGAGAAGGTTGTTTGTCTCCTACTTCTTCGTTCGCCTTGAGTAATGCTTCGGAAGGATTGTATGGTCCCACGAGTTCTTGTGCTCTGTATCCGATATACAATACGAACTTTAAGAATTTAACGTAAGCCGCGTAGAAATCGGCGCCGTCTTTCCCGAGAGCGATTAACGCGGAAGAGATGACTCCTTGGCTATGTCCGGTAACTCCGATCGAGTTGGAGATCAATTCCGAAACCGGAAATCCTTTGTTTGTGAATGCGACGTAGTTTCCGATCTGTGCGAGAAAGATTCCCACGATGGAAACGGGAGCGCTACAGAGATAATTTTCATCGGGAGCGGTATCCGGGCTTTTTACCCAGCTTTCGAAATCGTATCCGCCGGAGATGATGTTTTTATCGAGTTTGGGAACTTCCTCGGCGATGGCTTTGAAAGAAATATCGAAGAATTCTTTGAGAGAAGGTTCGGATTCATAAAGTTTGGAGAGTTCTTTCAAGAACGGAGATCCTTGTCCTCCGAATTGCAGGAAGAGTTTTCCCCCGCTGGTCTTGACTTGATTCAGAAAATTTGCGATTGCCATGAACTTTTGTTTTCCTTAGGTGTTTAAGGATGGATCGCGTTTCATAGTTGGTTCCGCAATTCTTTTTTGAGGGTTGGAGTTCCCGAGTCTTCGAATTGACATAAAAAAGATACTATTGGCAGACTTAAACGGAACTCTACTCTAAAGAATCGGAAACCCAATGTGGATTGAATTATACGGATATTCGAGCGCTCTTTGTTCCGCGTTGATCGGAATCATGTTGGGATCCAATCGGAAAAAATCTCCCACGTTTAAGATCGGGGCCTTTTTGTTTTTGGCGATTTCCATCTGGCTCGCGCAACTTCATCTTTTCACATCCGGAAAGTTATTCGAGTTTCCCGAACTCGTTTTTTGGCATATCCCGTTTGCGATCGCGACCGGGCCCTTGTTTTATCTGTTTATCCAATCCATATTCAAAACGGAATATCTCTGGAATCGGGTTCAATGGTTTCACGTTCTTCTTGTTGTCGTATTCACGATTTTATTTTTACCCGTGGGTCTTCTTTCGACCGAACAAAAGATCGAACTTTTTAAAAAGAATCCCGAAGCGGTTTCACCTTGGTTTAGAAACTATATTCTATTTTTCTTAAATATGAGTTATGTGATTCCGGGGATCTACATCGCTTTTTCGTTTCGGTTTCTTTTTAACGCGAGAATTCTTTTCAACGCGGGTCAGGAAAAATCGCTTTCCGTTTTTTATCTCATACTCGGTTGGTTCGGCGTTTCGAAGCTCGTGACATTTACCGGATTTCTTTGGGGAGAATTTCATTTTTTAAAGACGTTAGGCGCGCTCGGTTTTTCGACCGGGGTTTTTTTGATCTTCGTACTTCTTTCCCGTTATCCCGACTTTTTGGAGTTGTTGAGAAGGGGAATCCGCGAAATCCGAAGAAAACAAAGTAGAATCAATTCCGATCTCAAAGACGAAACCGTGAAAAAAATCCGTCGTCTTTTCGAAGAGGAAAAGATTTATCTGAACGAGGAACTTTCTTTGAAGTCGCTCGGAAATCAACTTTCTCTTCGGCCGGATCAATTGTCGCAGGTGGTCAACGATTCTTACGGAATGAACTTCAACCGATTTTTAAACTACTATAGAATCCGCGAGGCGATCCGCATTCTCGAAAAAGATCCGGACGCCAAAATCATTCACGTCGCGATGAGTTGCGGTTTTAACAGTAAGAGTTCGTTCAACGAATCCTTTCGAAGAGAAACGGGAACGACCCCCACCGAATATCTCCGAAAAAAGAGTATGGAATCATGAATCCCGTCGACCCGAACCTTTTTACGGGTTATCGTTGGGGTCATGTCCAATGCAAACTTTAAGAACTATAAAAATTTAGCTCAGTTATTTCGAGATTCCGTTCAGAAAAACCAAAACGAAAAATCCTTTTTAACGAAGAATTCAAAAGGTGTTTTCGACGGACCCACCTATCAAGAGTTATACGACGACGCCCTTTCTCTTGCGTCCTATTTGATCGAAAAGTGTGGTTTAAAACCTCAGGAAAACGTGGCGATCATTGCGGACAATCGTTTGGAATGGATTCAAACCGATCTTGCGGTTTTGTTTTCAGGAGCCGCGGACGTTCCGAGAGGAAGCGACGCGACCATACAGGATATGGAATACATTCTTTCCCACGCGGACTGTAGGATCGTTTTTATCGAAAATCCGAACGTATTCAAAAAATTGAATTCGATTCGGGAAAAGCTGACCGGTTTGGAATATCTGATCCTCATGGACGGAAATCCCGAAATCTTCAAAGAAGGAAAGGTTCTTAATTTCAGAAAGGTTTTGGAAGAAGGAAGAACCTTATCGAAGGAAATGGTTCTATCCAGAATGGACCGCATCGAACCGAACGATTTGTTGACTCTCATTTATACGTCGGGAACGACCGGGAATCCGAAGGGAGTGATGCTGACGCAAGGAAATATTCTATCACAGATTCGGAATATACCTTTGGGACTTCAAAAAGAGGATCGGATTCTTTCCATTCTTCCCGTTTGGCATATCTTCGAAAGAATTTTCGAAATCGTATCGTTTACGTTCGGTTGTAAGACTTATTACACGAATATCCGTTCCTTAAAGGAGGATATGCAGATCGTTAAGCCGACATTTATGGCTTCCGCACCGAGACTTTGGGAAAGTATTTTCCAGGGAATTCAAACCAAACTTCAAGGAATGAAGGGGATTTCTAAAATTCTTTTTCAGGGTGCGCTCAAAACGAATCGAATCCGTTATCGTCATCTTGCGGTTTTGAAAAACCGGGAGTTAAAACTCCATCCCGAGTTTTGGCCCGTAAGTATATTCAAAAAATTGATTTCGTTTATCATTCTTACCTGGATCGTGTTGCCCGCGAAACTTTTGGACTTGATCGTATTAAAAAAAGTGAGAATGGCGACCGGAGGAAATCTAAAGGCGAGTGTTTCGGGGGGCGGCGCGCTTCCTCTTCACGTGGACGAACTTTTTAACGCGATCGGAATTCCCGTTCTCGAAGGTTACGGTTTAACCGAAACGAGTCCGATTCTGTCTATGAGAACCCCCGAACAATTGATCGTGGGAACGGTCGGAAAGATATTTCCCGAAACTCAGGTTCGTATCGTGGACGTCGCGACCGGAAAAAACATTTATCCGAGCGCCAAGCCGTTCGGCAAAAAAGGGGAACTGATCGTAAGAGGTCCCCAAGTGATGAAGGGTTATTACAAAAACGCCGAAGCGACCGAAAAGGTTTTGCAGGACGGATGGTTTAAGACCGGAGATCTTGCGGTGCTCACGGCAAATTCTTATTTGAAAATCGTGGGAAGAATCAAGGAGACAATCGTACTTTCCAACGGAGAAAACTTGGAACCGGTACCGATCGAAGCGAAACTTCAGGAATCTCCTTTGATCGAAGCTTGTATGGTGGTCGGTCAGGATAAAAAATTTCCGGGCGTTCTCGTAGTGCCGAATCTGGAAAATCTAAAGGCGTACGGTTCCGATTTGAAAACGATCAGTTCGAATCCGGAAGTCAAAGCGTTGATTCGTTCCGAAATTTCAAAGATGATCAGCGATCAGAACGGGTTTAAATCCTTCGAAAGAATCGGAGGTTTTAGTCTTCTGGATCGTCAGTGGGAAAAAGGGGAAGAACTTACCGCAAAACTTTCCCTCAAACGCTTTTTGATCGCCGAAAAATATTCCAAAGAAATCGAACAGATCTACGGTTCTTCTCAAAATTAAGTTTTCGCTCTTCGCTATCCGAATCCATTTTTCGGTAGAGGCACTTTTTTGGACGCGTCCTTCCACGGGGCGCGTTTTTTTTGCTTCCTTGAAACGCCTACGTTAACGGTTCTTCGGAAAAGGGTTGACCCGATCCCGTAAAATTTTTTCCATTTTGTCTTGAATCCTACGTTCGAGTAGAATTCGAAAATCCACCGTGTCGGACTTCCAAGTAACTTAGAAACAACGAACGTCCCGATAACAGTTTTAACAAAGATGATCAAAGTCAAAAATCTATCCAAATTCTATGGCAAGAAACTCGCTATAGACCGTCTGAATTTTGAGTTGGGAGAAGGCGAGATCGTGGGGCTTCTCGGTTTGAACGGAGCCGGAAAAACGACCACGATTCGAATTCTTACGGGATATCTAATCGCGTCCGACGGAATCTGCGAGATCGACGGAATCAACACTTTCGAAAATGCGATCGAAGTAAAAAAGAAGATCGGTTATCTTCCCGAAACTCCTCCATTATATCCCGAACTTTCGGTGGAGGACTATCTCAAGTTCGCCGCAAGAATCAAACAAGTTTCCGCCGAATCGATCGACTCGGAAATTTCGAGAGTTTGCGAAAGAACGTTTCTTTCCGACGTTCGCAAGAGCAATATCGAAACTCTTTCCTTGGGATTTCGCAAACGAGTAGGGATCGCGCAGGCTCTTCTTGGAAATCCGAGAATCATCATTCTCGACGAACCGGTTTCGGGACTCGATCCGAAACAAATCGTAGAGATCAGAAATCTCATCCATTCTTTGAGAGAAGGACATACGATTCTTTTATCGAGTCATATTCTTCCCGAAGTTTATAAAACCTGCAACCGCTTCCTATTCTTACATAAGGGAAGAATGGTGTATCAAAGAGATAGAAAACAACTCGAAGAGGAAATGGAAAAACTTTCCGGTTTGGAAGTCACTCTTTCGGGAGCCGATGCCGAGTCGGGTAAAAAATATCTTTCCTCTTTTCCGGGAGTTGATGCGAACAAGATCCAACGCATCGGAGAAGATTCGAGAGGAAATACCTTTCTTGTTTCCACTTCGACAGAAAGGGAATTTAAGGAAAAACTTTTCGCATCCGCTTCTTCTTCTCCGCGTTTGGAATACATTCGCAAACAGGAAGTAACCTTAGAACAGATCTTTATGAATCAGGTTTAGAAACTATGTTTCAAAATATTAAATGGATTTTTTTCAAAGAAGTCAAAGTGTTCTTCGGAACCTTTATGGCCCCTTTGGTTTTCGGCGGAACCGCCTTCTTGAATTCTCTCTTCGTGTTGATTCTGAATTTTAACTCGGGCACGAACTATGTGGATACGACCGTGATCACGTTTCTTTCCTTCATGTCCACGATCATCATCGCGATGTTGATCCTTGCGATGGGAAGTATCACGGAAGAAAGAAACCGCGGAACTCTGGAGTTCTTGTTTACGGCTCCGATTACGGATTTGGAAATCGTCGCGGGTAAGTTCGCGTTTGGAACGCTGATCTGTTTGTTGATTTCTGTTTTCGTAAACGGATTGTTTCCGATCTTCTTATATTCTTTTTGGAAGGCCCCGCTTTACATCGTCGTTTCGGGAACGATCGGAGTTTTTTTACTGGGAATTTTTTCCTTCGCGATCGGACTTTTCGGAAGTAGTCTCGGTAAGAATCAGATGACTTCTCTTTTGATTTCGATCGTGATCGTTTTAACCCTTTGGGTTTCGGGATATTTTTCGTATCTGTTCGATTCGGTTACGAGAAAGATTCTCTATCACCTTCATATCTTTTCGCACTTCATCGCGTTTTGTAAAGGAGTTCTGCCTTTGAACGGAATCGTTTTCTTTGTGAGTGGATCGATATTCTTTCTTTATCTCACCGTGAAAGTTTTGGAATCTAGGAGATGGAGAGGATGAAAGAATCCGTTTTGTTGAGAATTTTTCCCTGGGTTTCGCTCGCTTCCCTGTTTTTATATTTTCCGGTTCGAGACAGCATTCAATTGCCCGCAAATCGCTGGCTCTGGATGGGTTTCGTATTAACGGTTTTGATTCTCGAACCAGCGTACCGTTGGTTTCAAAAAAAGAATATTAAAGAAGAATGGAATTCTTATATAGCCGCTGGATTGGGTCTTGTTTCGTTCGGGATCTATCATCTTCGCGTATTCCTGGAAGAACTCGCGCTTAAGTCCGGTTCGACCGGATCCGGCAACGAAAGAATCCGCGAAATCCTTTTGGTGTTTCTCGTTTTATCCGTGTTCGGATTTTTGATTCTTACTCTTTTGAAGGAGTTAGGAAAGGATTCGGCCGGAGCGCAGAGTGTTTTGAAAACGTCCAAACAGGCGCTCGTACGTTATTTTATTCTGAATCTCGCGATCGTATTCGTGGCGCTCGTGATTGTAAATTACGTTTCCGTAATGCGAAATCACAACTTCGATCTGAGTTCGAAAGGGCAGTATTCGTTCAGCGCTTCCGGAACCAAAATTCTCAAAAGTGTGAACAAAGAAGTGGAAGTGATCGCTTTTTATCCAAGACCTCTGGAGAATTCTTCCTCGAGTGATAAGGCGAATTCTTTTTCCTTACGGAGAATCCGTCCCGATCTTGAAATTTACTTGGATCAACTCAAATCCTTGAGTCCTCAGTTTAAGGTTCGTTTTATCAACGCGGACGTGGAACTGGACGATCTCGCGGAGCTTGGTCAGGTATCGAATGGGATCATTCTTCTTAGAACCAAAAAACCTTTGGCCGAAGACGGAAAACAATACGCGGAACAAAGACTTGCAATCCGCGAAAAAACAGACTTGGAAGATTTGGAACGTAAGCTCATTCAAGCGGTTGTAAATATCACAACCGAAGAAAAGAACGTTTACTTCACGCAATCCAACGGAGAAAGATTTTCGCCGATCTTCCAGAATCTTCCGAACGAAAAAGTGGGAATTCTTTCCAACTCGTTGAGCTTTTTAAACTTCAAAGTGAAAGGGCTCGGAATCGCGGAAGGTTGGCCGGGAAGAATTCCCGAAGACACGGACGTATTGATGATCACCGGACCGACGGTCGCGTTTTCCAAAGAAGCGCAGAACGCGATCCTCGATTTTATCGAAAAGAAAAAGGGAAAAGTTTTCATTACGGTCGATCCGAAGGGAACCGAAAACTTTCAATGGCTTTTGGAAAAATCCGGTTATGAATTTTCAAAAGGACCTCTTTCACAAATTCAAGGACAAGCGGGAATGGTTCTCGCAAAGTCTTTTAGAAAACATCCGATCGAAGAAACTCTGACTCGCAAAGATATGGGTTCCATGTTTCCGTTCGCGGGATTTTTCGTTCCGTTGTCCGCGCTCGGACCGGGCGGAAAAAATTTAGAAGCTTTTACTTTGATGGAATCCGGCGGAGATTCTATATTAGATAAGAATAATAATGGAAAACAGGACGCGGGCGAGGAAAAGAGAAACGTAATCTTAGGAATGATTTTGAAAACGGTTCCGAAGTTTCAAAACGCCCAAAACACGTCTTCCGAAAACAAAAAAGAATCTCCGATCAACCTCGGAACTTCAGATTCAAACGCACAAAACGATTCCAATCCTTTATCGGTTCCGGGAACAAAAACGGAGAACGGCGATTCTCAAAACGTGGATGCAAATTCGCAAAGCCCAAGCGTAAACTCGAAAGAAGAAGGAAGGGTCGTGATCTTTTCGGGAACATCCTGGATCACCGATCAGTTTATTTCTTACGGAGCGAATTACGAACTCGCGACTTCGGCGATCACTTGGATGTATCAGGATCTTTCCTTGTCTTCGATTCAGCCTAAAAAGGAAGAAGTCAACACGGTATCGTTGACCGACGTTCAAAAAAGATCCGTTTGGATTTTGGGAATGTTTATTTTTCCCGGTTTGATCGCCTTGATTTCCTCGGCGGTTCTGATCCAAAAACGAAGAAGGGAAGGAGAAGAATCTTGAAACGAATTCTTCTTTTAGCGATTGCGTTAGTCGCTCTTGTAGGCATCTTTTTCTTTTTGGATGAAAGGAAAGAGGATCAAACCGAAATTTCCGTTTGGGAAATCGATATAGACGAAATCGAATATCAGCCGCCGAAAGAAGCCTGGAACGGGGACGACACTTCCGCGTTTTATCGCTCGCCGATCTTTCTCAAGAAACAAAAAGGAATCAGCGAAAGCGGAAATTTCCTTACCGTCGAATCGAAGGATTTGGAAACCGGAGAAGCAGTGATCTTTGAAGGCGGTTACAATGTGGACAATATCTTTCGCGAACTTTCCGTTCTCAAATCGAAAGGTGTGGAACCGATCGTGGACGGAAAGATTTCCACCTCACTCCAGTTAAACGAAAATTCTCCCCGAATCCTTTTAAAAAACTCGGGGAAACTACTGAAAGAAATCCGCATCGGAAAAAAGAAACCTTCGGATTCTACGAGAATCGTAAGCGTGGATCAAGATATTCTTGTGATGCAGGGAAATACTGCGGAACGTTTTACGAGAGGCATCGGAGAATTCAGACAAAAACAACTCGTCAATCTTAAGGACGAATTCGCGGCGGAAACGATCTGGGAAGAAGAGGGAAGAACGCTTCGTCTAGACAATCATCCGTATAAAGAGAATACCGTTCGTAAAAATTTCTGGAGAAGACTTTCCGGAAAGCTCATCGTTTTGGAACAACATCTTGGAGATTCTTGGAACAACCAAGTCGTGGGGCAACTCGCCGAATTATATCCCGATGATCCGAACGGTGCGGGTTATGCGGTCGCAAAAAATTTGATTGCGGTTCCGGCGGACGCTTCTTTAAAAATCAAAATCTCAAACGGAGATTGGATCACGTTGCGTTATTATCCGAAGACCAATATCAATTCCGTGGAATACAGACCTGCGGTTCGCATCGTAAACGGAAAATTTTCCGAACCCCCTTTTTATATCCGTGAAGATAGTTTCTTGCGGTTAAAAGAAATCGCGGGGAATTTGGACAAAGCGGAACAAAGAAGGGAACCTTTAAATCCAAACCAGATTCCTAAGAATCAGAATTCCGTTCTCCCCAAAAAATGATCGTAGATAAAGAACAAGATTTCTCCGGAACAAGAACCGGACTTCTGCAAAAAGTTTTTCAATCGCCCGAAACCGCTTTTGATCTTTATCAAAAGACGGACGGGTTCGGTTACTCGGAAATTATAAGAACCCATTTTCTACTTTGGCTTCTCGCGCCGGCCGCGAAGATCGTTTCCAATTTTATCTTTTCTATTCTTTCTTTTGTTCGTTACGACGAGGGAGAATGGAGTTTGTTCTCCGGAGTCGTGTTTTCCTTCGTGATTTATCCGGCTGTGTTGTTTTTGGTCGCACAGTTCGACGTCTTTCGGATTTTTATGAAAAAGGCCGATCGAACCAAAGGGGAAACTCTTCCGCCAGCGAATATCCTTTTGGTTTCGTTTATTCCGTTCAGCGCGTCTTCCGTATTTTGGATTTTACCTTCTCCTTTGCAGGCGGTTTTTATCGCGATTTCGTTTTTTCTTTCCTGCGCTCTTTCCGTTCGGAGTTTGAAAAAAATTCTCGGATGGAATGAGAAGGAAGTTCTAATGTTCTTTCTGTCCGGTTCCGCGTATCTTTTGACCGGAGTTTTATTTTTAACAGTGATCTATAATATATTTAGGACCATTCTCAATTGAAGATTTTTTTGATCGGAATCGGCGGCATAGCTATGGGTAATCTCGCCCATATGCTTCAGAAAAGCGGACACGAGGTTTCCGGTTCCGACGCCGGAGTTTATCCTCCGATGTCCGATAAATTAAAAGAATGGAATATTCCATATTTTGAAGGTTTTAAAGCCGAGAACATCAAAGGCCAGGATCTGATCATCGTAGGAAACGCGATCTCCCGAGGAAATCCCGAAGTCGAAGAGATGCTCAACTCCGGGATGGATTATCTTTCCATGCCCGCCGCGATCAGCGAATTTTTTCTCAAGGGAAAAAAGGTGATCGTAGTCGCGGGAACTCACGGAAAGACCACGACTACATTCTTAATTCATCATATACTCAAAGAAAACGGAGTTGAACCCGGTTTGTTTGTCGGTGGAATTCGCAAGGACGGTTTTCCCGGATTCGAACTCGGGAACGGTTCTTATTTCGTCATCGAAGGCGACGAATACGACACCGCGTTTTTCGATAAGTCCTCCAAGTTTTTACATTATAGACCCACCTACGCGGTGTTAAACGCTTTGGACTTCGACCACGCCGATATTTTTCCGGACATCGCCGCGATCGAAACCATGTTCAAACGTTTGATCAATTTGGTTCCCGGGAACGGTAAGATCTTTTTCTGGAACGGTTCGGGTTCTTTGAAAAAACTCGTGCAACACGTTAAGTTCACCAAAACCGAAGGTTTTGAATGGAACCGTAAGGATTCTTCCCTTACTTGGAAAAAACACGAGCTCGTATGGGACGATCAAAAACTGAATCCGTCTCTTTTCGGAGATCATAACTACAGAAACATCGAGGTTGCGATTCGTGTTTGTTCCGAGATTTTAAAGGAAAAAAATCCGAGTGGTTATAAACAGGGGATCGCAAAGGCGATCGATTCGTTTCCGGGCGTTAAAAGAAGACAGGATATTCTTTTCCAATCTCAGACCGCTCTTGTGATGGAGGACTTTGCTCATCATCCGGTTGCGGTTCACGAGACGATTCACGCGGTCAAAAAAAGATTTCACGGTTATAAGATCATTTCCCTTTTCGAACCGAGAAGCGCGACCTCGCATCGTAACGTTTTTCAAAAGGAATATTCGTATTCTTTTCTCGGTTCCGATCTGACCATTCTGACCGAAATTCATAACCTGAAAAAAGTCTCCAAAGACGTTCGCCTGGACGTCAAAAAACTCGTTCAGAAACTTCTTAAGAATTCCAAAACGATTCCGGTCTATGCAAAGGATCCGGCGGAGTTGCTTGCAAAACTTGAGAAAATGATTCCCCAATTTACGGGACAGAAAATTCTGATCTTAGCCATGTCCAACGGTTCCTTCGGCGGTATTTATCCGGGGTTGGTCGAATTGGCTCGGAAACACGTATGAACTTATCTCAGGAACTCGATTCCATTTATCAAGAAGCGATCCAAAAAATCGGAGCATCCGTTTCCGAAGAGGATTTAGATAAGAATAAGAACGATTTTATCGGTAAAAAAGGAAAGCTGACGGCGGTTCTTAAGAACGTCGCTTCTCTTTCTATCGAGGAAAAAAAGACCGTTGGTCAAAAGGCCAACGAACTTTCCAAAAAGCTCGAGACTTTCGTAGCCGAAACCAAAACCTCTCTGAAGAAAAAACTTTTTGAAACTCAGGCGGCTTCCGAATTTTTCGATGCGCTCAGACCTCTTCCCGGAGTTTCCAACGGAAGTTTACATCCGATCACTCAGATCCAATACGAGATCGAGGATATCTTCGCGTCCATGGGCTTCAGCGTTATGGACGGGCCGGAAATCGAAACAGATACGAACAACTTCGGCGCCTTGAACTTTACGGAAGATCATCCCGCGAGAGAAATGCAGGATACGTTTTATCTTGAAAACGGAAATCTTTTAAGAACTCATACATCCGCGATCCAAGTAAGAACATTAAGAAAATTGAAACCTCCGTTTCGCATCATCGCACCCGGAAGAGTTTTTCGTTACGAGGAAGTCGACGCTTCCCACGAACATACGTTTTATCAGATCGAAGGGATGGTCGTCGGTAAGAATATTTCCGCGGCAAACCTGATCGACACAATGCAAGTGTTGTTATCCAGAATTTTCGAAAAGGAAATCAAAACCAGACTTCGTCCCGGATATTTTCCTTTCGTCGAGCCGGGTTTCGAATTGGATATCAACTGTCTTGTCTGTGAAGGAAAGGGTTGTCCAGTTTGTAAACATTCCGGATGGTTGGAGCTTCTTCCTTGCGGTTTGATCCATCCGAACGTTCTTTCCCACGCTGGACTCGATCCGAAAGAATGGACCGGCTTCGCGTTCGGTCTCGGTTTGGATCGTCTTGTTATGATGAGATACGGAATTCACGATATTCGTTATTTCCAATCCGGCAATTTGAGATTCTTAAAACAATTCTAATATGATTTCCACTCCGATTCAGACCCGATGGATGGATATGGACCCGTTCGCTCACGTGAGCAATTCCGTTTTCGTTTCTTATCTCGAAATCGGAAGAGTGGATTATTGCAAACGTCGTTTTAACGTGAAGGAAGTTTTCGAAGTTCCGTTTATTCTCGCGAGAATCGAAATCGATCTTAAAAAATCCATCGAGATTCATCACGTCGTCGAAGTGCAAACGAGCGTAACTCGGATCGGCAACAGCTCTTGGGATTTTCAATCCAAGATTTTAGAATCCAATACGAAGGAAGTTTTTGCGGTCGCGAGAACGGTTCAAGTCACGTTTGATCATAAAACGAAGGCGAGCGTTCCGATTCCTCCCAAGGTTCGCGCGGTGTTGGAAGAGGATCTTAAGATTTTCCAAAGACAAAGCAAAGAAGGCTGAAAGGGCGGTCAAAATCTTTTTGTAAATCCGTTTTGTGGGAACTACTTCATGATTTTTTTGTAAAACAAAGAATGTAGGAACTACTACTTTTACAAAAATCTCCTACAAAGCCCGTTCCTCCTAAGATGCGCTCAACGTCCTTCCGCCCAGGATTCTTTCCGTGGATCGGCTCCACCGTAGAGTTTTCCGTTTTTAGGATCTTTGAAAGAAATACAGGGCGCTCCGAAGTCGTATTCCCAAACATCTCGACCGATTACGTCGTAACCTAATTCTTTCAACGCCTTGCCGCTTCGATCATAGATATCCTTTTCCAGTTCGATTCTCCCTGGATAATAAGCGTGCGGAGAAAAAGAATCCGACCAGTTCAACGAACGGAATCGAGGCGCGTTGACCGCTTCCTGCGGGTTCATACCGAACACGATCATATTCAAAAAAACTTGTATAGTCGCCTGGGTCTGCATGTCTCCGCCCGGCGTTCCGAGGCTCATCAGAAATTTTCCGTTTTTATAGACCATGGACGCGTTAGGCGTAATGGTAGGACGTTTTCCCGGAACAAGAGCGGAAGGATGATCCGGATCGAGTCTGAATTGAGTCATACGAATCCCGAGTGTGATGTCTCCTTCGATCATAGGGGATTGAGGAAAATCGCTCGGCGTGAGTGATAGAGAATTTCCTTGCGGATCGATGATGCTGAGATAAGTCGTATCTCTTCCTACTTTGCCGTTTTTTTCCCAGAAAGAAGGTTCTCGATTGTCGCTTATCGCGAGCGCGTTCTTGTTTGGTTTCGAGTTTATCAAAGACGTCTTTGTATTTCTCGTTTCTATTTTGTGACGGATCGCCGCTGTGGAACTCGTTCCGTTCGGATTTCCGTGAGCCGGAGTTTTTCCGAACGCGCGCGGTTGTAAGAGTTTTCTTCGTTCCGCGGCATAGGACTTGCTTAAAAGTCCTTCGATCGGAACGGATACAAAAGAAGGATCTCCGAAGAATTTTTCGCGATCCGCCATCGTAAGTTCTATCGCTTGAATCACCGTATGAACATACTGAGGAGAATTGTGTCCTAAAGACTTTAGATCGATTCCATCCAAAATCTGAAGTACGATCGGAACGACCGCACCTTGATTCCAAGTTTGATTCGCGAAGATCGTATAATCCCCGTATTCTCCTTGAAGAGGTTTTTCCCATTCGCCTTCGTAAGCGGACAAATCTTTTTGTGTGAATGTCCCGTCGTGTTCTTCGTGCGCTTTTAGAATTTTTTGTGCGATCGGTCCTTCATAAAAAAATTTTCTCAAAGCGTCTAAGGATTTGTTTCGATCCGCGCCGGAACGTTTCGCTTGTGATTCGGCGTTTGCAAGTTCTCGAAGAGTTTGACCTAAGAATGGACGTTTGAAAATTTCCTTGTGATACAACGGTTTCCACCAACGATTTTCCAAATAGACCTCGGAGTTATACGGAAGAAGAAACGTGAACCCCATTCTTTTGAAGACGTTCATGTTCAGATTTCGCATTAATATCCGATGGACCGGAAAACCTTCCTCTGCGATTCGAATCGCGGGTGCGCTGACTTCCTCGAAACTCATCGTTCCGTATTTTTTCAATAGTGCGACGATGACGTCAGGCGATGCCGGAACGAGTTGGGAAGAATATTTCAAAGTCGGAATATACTTATGACCTCGGGATCGAAAGTAGTCGATCGTGGCTTTGCTCGGAGCCTTTCCCGCGCCGATATAACTTTCCACTTTCTGGGTCTTTGCATCGTGATAAAGCAAAGGTGCGACTCCCGGAAACGAAGCTTCTTCCCCTTGTGTGACGTTTAACACGAGTAAGGCGGCGATTCCCGCGTCGGCGGCGTTTCCCCCACGTTCTAAAATATCGATCGCGACTTTTGTGGCGAACGGATGTCCCGTTGCAACCATGATTTTGGAACCTTCGGCCACAGGACGATCCTCGTGGTAAGGATCATAAAATTCTAATATTTCTTTGGGTCTGGAAAAGGCGAAGTATAAGACGTAGAGTAACGCGGCTCCGATGCCGACGCTAAGGGCGAAGTTTTTTAGAATCCGATTCATCCGTATTCTCCCTTTGAATTTTTCGTTGTGCGGTTCTTGCCGAAGTCGCTTTCCCGATTTACGCAAGTAAATTTCGGTCAAAGTATAATTCTTCCGACAAATGAATCCAGTGAAAAAATGGGATGGAAAAGAAAGACGAATGAACGCCTAATGTATGAGTTCCTACATTTTACGGTTCCAATGTTTAAAATTAAAATATTCATTCTAATTTGTTTTATTGTTTTCTCCATTCTTTCCCAAGCCCAATCAGTAAGGGGTTGCTTATCCGGAAATTGTCGGAATGGAAAAGGTATTTTCATCGATTCATTCGGAAACGAATTCAAAGGAATTTTTAAAAACGAAAAACTAGAAGGATATGCGGAAGTTAAATTCAAAAACCACGGAACGTTTTCGGGAGTTTATAAAAATTCTTCCATAAAAGGTAAGGGTCAATGGACCGATCCTGAAACCGGAAACGTCGTATATGGTACCTGGGTTGAAGACGGGGATTGCAACGAGAATGGATGCAAAACCTGGGCGAGGTTTATCCCGGATTCCGACGATGTGGAATGTATCTTTCGGGGAAACTTTCGAGAAAACCGAAAAGTGGGAAAGGGCGGTTATACTTGTATAAACGGAGAAAGTTTTGAAGGAATCTACTCGAACGATTTAGCGAATGGATACGGAAAATTAAAATATTCCGATGGAACCGTTTTCGAGGGAGAATTTAAAAACGGTCGCCCGGTTTCAAATTAAATTTCTTCGTCGGTCGTATAAGCCAAGATCAAGGAAGAAATCAACGTCAGTAAAAACTGAGAGAAAACCCAAAGCCAAACGATCATACTCGGAAGAACATTGATGAAGTTGAGAATGGAAATTGCCGGACCGACATAGGCCGCGAGGGAAAAACAAATCGCAACGATCAAACCGCCTACGATTCCAGTCGGAAGAGAATCTTTTGCGAGGCGAATCAGAATTCCTAAAAAGAAAACCTGAATGAGATCGGCGACGATCGGCCCCACCCAAAGGATCATTCCAACGGATTGAAAAAATCCTTTATAGGTAGGGTCGTAGTAAAAACGGGAAAAGAGCAGACTGCGAAGCGGTACGGAGATCACTTCCCAAAAACCGAAAGCGATAAACAATCTTAATAGAAATTGATTCCAATCTTTCGCAGTCCTTAAACTCATTCTTATTTTCCTACGATGAAAACCACGTTAGTCGTTGCGGACCCGCCGATATTCAGCATCAGTCCGTTCTTAGCGCCTTCTACTTGGTAGTTGCCCGCAGTTCCGGTAACTTGTTTGTAGAGGTCGAGCATCATTCTCACGCCGGAAGCACCAACCGGGTGTCCCACTCCGATAAGTCCGCCGGATGGGTTAATCGGTTTTTTACCGTTGATGTCGATCACGCCGTCTTCGATCGCTTCGTGTTCCTTTCCGGGTTGGGTGATTCCAAAAGCGGAAATCGCCGCATACTCGGAAGAAGTGAAACAGTCGTGAGTTTCAAAAACGTCGATGTCTTTTACTCCGAGTTCCGCTCTGTCGTAAGCGTCTTTTACGGTTTGTCTGGTCCAAGGGAGAATGTATTTGTCTCCTTTAGATTCGGCAACCTTCGCGTCGAAAGTGATCGGAGCCACTCTGTGTCCCCAACCTTTCAGTCTTGGGATGGAAGTGATCTTCTTTCCTCTTTTTTTCGCGTATTCTTCTGTATAAGATTTATTCGCGAGAACGACCATTGCCGCACCGTCGGTTACTTGAGAACAATCGGTGATACAAAGTCTTCCACCCACGGCCATATTGTATTCTCCGCCGCGCGCGTCTGCGTGTTCTTTGTTCATGAACCAAGAACGAGTTTGCGCTTTCGGATTTCTCTTCGCGTTGTCGTAGTTGATTCTGGAAATTTCGGCAAGAGCTCCCATGAATCTTTGTTCCGGAAGTTTGTATCTTTCCAGAATTACGTCCGCGAGTTTTCCGAAAAGTTTAGGGAAAGGAAATTGAACTCCCTTCGCTTCTTTTTCGTAATAAGCCGCAGTTCCTAAAAAGTCTCCACCTACGGAAGAACTTACTGTTTTCATGATCTCGATTCCGAGAACGATGGCAACGTCGTAGTCTTTCGCACGGATTTTTGTAGCCGCCGCGTCGAGCGCGATCGAACCGGAAGCACAAGCGGCTTCAAAACGACCGCCAGGAATTCCGTAGAACGCAGGATCGACTTCGGTTAAGAATGCGCCCAAGTGACCTTGAGTTGCATACTGTTCCGCATCGAAGTTTCCTACGAAAATTCCGATTCTATTTTGTTTGTTCAGTTTTTTGATTTCATCGGGAGTAATTCCGACGGAAGCGAGTCCGTCTTGAACGGCTTCGCGCATCAAGGACATGAAGGTCTTTCCTTCTTTGGTCCAGTTTCTTTGAAAATCGGTTTGTTCCCCGCCGAGGACGTAAATTTTATCGCTCATGGTGATCCTGCCTCCGTAAATTATCCTTTGAAAAGTGAACGAGCGTCAAGCTTTTCCTTCAGCTCGTAAAACGGCTTCCCTGGTTTCGCTTTTGCTAATACTTCAGGAACCGGAAGTTTTGCTTTTTCGATCAGTTGAATCGCATCCTTAGGTCCGCCTAAGAAATCGACGAATGCGGAAGCGGGAGCCCAGTTGAATCCTGTTCCCATCGCGAGATCCGCCATTTCTTTTGTGTCTACGACTTCGCCCACGATCGAAAGAGAGTAACTAACGTATCTTGCGATGAAGTATCTCGCGAGGTCCGCTTCGAAACCTTTTGCTTCTTTTACGATGTTCATTGCGCCTATGTAGTCCGCTTCTGAAATTCTTCTGTTCGCCTGACGAATAAAATCGATGTCGAATTTTGGAACCGGCTCGTAGAGATCGGCGCCTATATTATAGACTAATTTTTCTTTCTTACCGTCCGGAGTTTTGGACATCTTGTAGAGTCCGCCTCCCGCTTTTCTTCCAAGATCGCCTTTATCGATCAGCTTTTGGAAGTAACCCGGCATTTTAAACGTGGAATGAGCCGCGTCTTTTGTCATCTCGTAGAGGTTATCCACGATCGCTTTGTGAACGTCGAGACCTACGAAATCCGCAGTATCCAGAGGAGCCATTGCTCTTCCCGTATAACCGCTCATGATCGCATCCATAAGAGCGATCCCGCCTTTATCAGAATACTTTTCAGCAATCTGAGCGACTTCGTTGATGAGCTGAAATCCGATTCTGTTTCCGGCAAACGCGGGAGTATCGTTTGTATAAACGACCGCGCGGCCTAAAACTTGATCCAGATATGTGCCGAGTTGTTTAAGAACTTTCTTATCCGATCCTTTGTGTGAAACGAGTTCGCAAAGAATCATTTTGTAAGGAGGGTTAAAGAAGTGAGTTCCGAAATAATGCTTTTGTCCGTCCTCATCGAATGCTTTCGAAAGTCTTTCGATGGAAAGACCGGAAGAAACCGTTGAAACGATGGTTCCAGGTCTTCTTGAACTTGCGATTCTTTTGTTGATCGGTTCTTTTACTTCGTAGCTTTCCGCAACGAGTTCGAAAACCCAATCGGATTCCGCTACCGCTTTTTCCAAATCCGCGTCATACGAACCCGGAATCAGTCTTGGACGAATCGTATCGGTCTTAACTGAACCGATCGCTTTCTCGATACCTTCTTTCGCTTTGCTTATGTCCCGTGCAAGCATGTGGACTTTTGCTTTTCCGAACGAGGCAACGATTGCCGCTGAACCGGCGCCCATAGTACCGTTCGCGCCTAATACTGTAACTGTTTTTATCTCTCTCATGAAACTATACCAATTCTTGGATTTTCAATGGAATAGAACCTGTTTAAAACAGCTAGGTGAGGAGGAAAGGTTTTTTTCACGCGAAACGGGGATAGAATTGTTCTAAAACAGAACGAATGTTCTGCTTAAAATGGTTAAAAACGTAGAACGAACCGATCAGAACGACTGGAAAATGGCCATAGTAACATTCTAAAGCTTTCTAAAAGAATTTATCTATCAGGGAAGAATCATTTTGAGAAGTCGAAAAGAGGAACAAACCGCCGAAGAATTTCGGCGGCGCGACTAAGAAAGAATCGTATCGATCACTGAAGAATGATCTGATCCACTTTATTCTTTCTGTATTTAACGAATGCATTTCCGTTTAAAGAATATCCTAAATAAGGACCGTTCTTCTGAAACTGTTTACCGAAAACTTTTTCAGCGGAACCGCGATCCGCTCCGATAGGAACTCCTTTGTCTATGCCCGGACTGTTGTTTCCGTAAGCGTTGACTTGAAGAACGGAACCGATGCTGAGTAAGAATGAAGTTTCCTTCTTCGTATAAATGTAAAACTCGCTTCCGGAAGATTTATCGACTTGGATCTTATCCGGTTTTCCCCAAAGTTTGAGTAAGTCTTCGAGTTTATCACCCGGACCAACCCCTCCCACTTTAAAGAAGTTTTGTTTCGTATTTTGAGAAGGATCGGGTAAAGTAACTCCGTGTAAATCCGCAAGATATTTCGCCCAACCGGAGGTTGAATCGTAATTCTCCAGATAATACGTCGCGAGCTGTTTTGTTTTCGGAGTTTTTTCCTTATAAGATTCGAGAAGAACGTAATTTAAAATCGGTGTGAAGTTTTCGTAAACGTAGTCCGGATCCAATTGCGTTTTCTGACGAATCGAATTGCCGATTCCCTGAAGATACGCTTGGATGTCCGCGTTCGATTTCGCTTTTTCACCGAAGGATTGAACTCGTTTATCGACCATCGTAGCGACGGATTTAAAGACTTCGAGTGCCTTCTCCTGATCGTCCGTCCAATACAAAACCACTCCGAAGTTGTTTGCGAGTGGAATCGAATTTTCAGCTCTTACCGTATTTCCCGCCAAGGATTTCGCGACGTTCATATCGTTTTCTTCGGTGGAGTAAGAAAGAAGAACCGCGTAGTTCGAAATGAAATAAGGATCTTCGGTCTTAACGATTACTTTTTGATACGCTTCTTTTGCTTTTGAATACGCGGCTTGATTTCCCGGAATCGCCCGCATAACGGCTCTTTTGCGAAGTCCGCCCGGAAACACCATCGAATCCCGGAAAGAAGGCATGTCGATCACCGGTTTGATTTTAAGATCGTCGTTGCTCGCGGTAGCCATCCAAATCTTATGAAGACAAACCGCATAAGATTTTTCTAAATGAGTGTTTCCGGGAAATTTGGAAAGAGCTCGTTCAAGATTCGATTTCGCTTGATCCAAATTCTTACCAAACTGAACGTCATCGTAGGTTTTTTCCAAGGTCGCAAGCAAAGAATAAAGTTCCTGTTTGTCTCCGCTGAATCTGGAAAGACGATCGTTCGGAGAAGGATGACTCGTAAAATACAAAGAAGTCATGGATTCCGGGCTGACCTTATCCAATTTTTTGCTTACGATATATTCTTTGTACTGATTGTCGATGTCGCTCATCAACTCCAGAGTGCGGATCATATATTCTCCGCCGTAACCCGCTTTGTTGAGAAGTTGAAATCCGGTTTGATCCGCATCCACTTCCTGTTCCTGAGAGAATTTAAGATTATCTAATACCGCTTCTCCGGTAGGATTGTCCTTCAATTGATAGAATTTTTTTACCGAGTTAAACGTATGTTTGTTGTAGTAATGAGAAAGCTCGTGGGATAAAACTCCCGCGATATATCTTTCTCTATAGAAGTTCATTCTATCTTTTGCATCAGCTTCCGAATTCGTGATCACTTGATCCAAGATGTCCAAGGTTCCTGAGTTGATACAAAACTGACCGCCCGCCATCGCGAACGCGTTAAACGAATTGTCCTGAATCAAATTGTAAACGATCGGAAAGGAAGGATTGCCGGAGGAATCGGCGAGTTTTCGAAAAGCCGTATCGATCGGTTTTTTCCAACTGTTATGATCTTTCAGAACTTTTCTCGATTTGAGAATCGCCCCGTATTGATAAGCGCTTTGCCGAACGATTTGCGCGTAAAGTTCCGCGTCAAAATTGATTGTATTATTCTTTTGAGCTCCGACCGAAAAACAGAACGTCAGCAATGCAACGAAAAAGAAAACGGATTTTAAGGATCTTTGCATAATTCTTGCAACCTTTAGAAATTATTTATCGATTGGAAAAACAAGATCGTTTAAAAAATTCGATTGTCAAGCTGGATTCGGCTTTCCCGTTAATACGAAAATCCGCCCCGTAGAACGCTTCTTAACTGCCGATTATTTATCCGAATTTGAAAAGAACTCGGACGAAAAAACGAAATTTCTCAAGTCTTGATCGGAAAAAAGACGCATATCGTATAATGCGTGATAGGGGCTTTCTTGAATTCCAAGGAGATGCGCGAACGCAGGTTCAGTTTTCCATCCTTCGTTTTTCAAAACGCGAATTCTATTCTTAAAATTTTCTCCAGCGATGCAAAGAATCTTATGTTCGACTTGAAGATGGACGAATCCCATCTGCTCGACGATCGGAAGATTCTGTCCGAAAACTTCATAAGAAAATTCTTTTGTTTGAAAACGCGCTAAAACGGACGGAATCCCTTGATGTTGACCTTCTTTCAGTTCGAAATTTAAAAAATCGGAAAAGGCGGATTCTAAAACGGAGGAGAATTCTTCGGGTGTTTTAAAACAACAAAGAATATCCGCGTCGCTTGCAGGATGATCGATGTCCAAAGGAATCGTTCCCGCAAGAACAGGATCGAATTTTGAAATTCTCTCCAAAATTTTATGTTCGGAAAGATCGCGGTGAAGACGTTTTTGTTTTGGATTTCCATTCTCCAGGAAATCGGAGGATAAAAAATAAGTTTCAAAATCCATAATATGAATTTTTGATCCGCGTTAGACGGTTTTGCGAGAGGTTCAGTCGTAAATCGAACCGAATCACTCTTCTTCCGGTAAAAGAGGAGATATAAAATACGCGATGAATTCGAGTTTTCCGGTTGTTCCTGATTTTTGATAGATCGAAAAAGTTTGGTTTTCGATGGTCTTTAAACTTTTTCCCCGAATAGCGGCGATTTGGTGATTGGACATCCCTCGAAGAAGTAGTAGGGCGATTTCTTTTTCCTTATCGGAAAGATCCCATTCTTCCAATTGTCTTTGAAGAGATTCCCAGAAGGATTGATCGGTATGAACCAAAAGTTGATTTTTATTTTTGAGTCCTTCGATCGCGACCTTTGCGGATTCTATGTCCGCTTGTGTATGTCTGATTTCCTGGAATAAAAAGTAAATTCCAACGATGGATAAAAAACCGAACGCGGCTTCGATCGTTGTGAAGTAGGCTTGGGATCTTTCGATCCAGTTGATGTCGAACGCGAACGTTAGGATCTCTTCTAGAATCCAGAGAAAAATTAGAAAAACATAAATCGAAAAAAAGTAGAATCGTTTTTCTTGGGGAAACCAGAGTCTCATTTTTACCTTCTCGGAAGAATCCAATGAAAATTAGAAATTCTTCCCTTTCCGAGTCAAGTCGTATAAGGACCTCCGAGAATTCTTAGGTAAAAACCACTAATCTTAAAAACGTTTCTGAGTAATTTCCGCAATTGCAGGGAACACCTATTGCGACGAATTTCAAAATCGATACACTGATCGGGCATTTGAGGAAGAATTCCATGAAACTTTCATTTTTTGTTTTCGGAAAATATGGAAAAAACTTTTTTCATAAAATTATCGAAACGACGATCGCCCTGGTTTTCGTTTCGAGCCTATTCTTTACGGGCTGTATTTTTCCCCAGGAAAGATACGCTTCTTATCCCGGTCCGAGTCCGACCGACTACGTTTATAAAGGTGATCTGCAAGGTTTGGAAAATTCTCTTCGATCCGGTCAGGGTATCAATCAAAGAGATTCTTTTTTTAGAAATTACACTCCTCTAATGGTCGCCGCACGCGAAGGAGAATATCTGATCGCGGAATATCTCATACAACAAGGAGCGGATGTTAACGCGAGAACCAGAGACGGACATACCGCTTTGATGATGGCGGCTTTCAATCGTTATCCCGAAATCGTAAAACTTCTCATCCGTTCCGGTGCGGATCTGCACGCGACTACGACTCAAGGACATACGGCCTGGTCCGAAGCCACATTAGAAGATTCTAAAAGAGTACAAGAAATTCTACTCCAAGCGGGGGCCGGTAAAAGATAATGAAACGAATTCGATATTTTTTACCGGGAATTCTCGTTTTGTTTTTCGAATCCTGTACGATCGACACTTCCGGTTGTGAAAAGAATTGCGACAATCAATTGTCCACTTGTCTTCTCGTCGCAGTCAATACGGGAACGGCGAATCAATCGATTGCGATTCCTTTTGTTTGTTATCAGATTTGTGAAAACTGCAAGGACAATTGCAGAGTAAGAACCTCTTCGGGAAGCTCGGGCGGACCGAGTGCAAGAACCGGAGGCGGTAGCGGAGGAAGAAGTGGTGGAGGTGGCGGACACAGCAGTGGGGGCGGGGG